>VGRX01000096.1 GCA_016875215.1 Deltaproteobacteria bacterium | reverse complement strand
GGGGACGGGTCGGACGGGTCGGACGTGTCGGACGTGTCGGACGTGTCGGACGGGTCGGACGTGCCCGACGTCTGCCTCCCGGGCGAAGGCTGTTTCGGCGAGCCGTGCAAGGGGAATGCGGACTGTCTCTCCGGCTGGTGCGTCTGGCACCTGGGCAGCAAGGTATGCACCGACTTCTGCACCGACCAGTGCCCGACCGGATGGGACTGCAAGGAGGCGCTGCCTGGATTTGCGGACACGCCGCACGTCTGCCTTTCGGATTTCTCGCTGTTGTGCTGGCCGTGCTTCAACGATCTGGGTTGTTTCTCGGACCAGAAACAGCAACTCAAGTGCGTCGGCGGGCTTCCATCGGGCACTTTCTGCTCCGCGGAGTGCAGCGGTGACGGGCAGGGCGACTGCCCTGAAGGCTACCTGTGCTTGGACCTGGCCGACGAATCGGGCAAGGCGTGCAGGCCGGCATCGAACGGCTGCTTGTGCAGCAAGGAAACCCTTGCAGCGGGCACCAAGTGCTTCGTCGAAAACGAGTACGGCAAGTGCGGCGGCATCGGGGTCTGCGAGCAGGCCGGACAGGTACCGTCCTGCGACGCCCCGACCCCGGTCGCGGAGCTGTGCGACAACAAGGACAACGACTGCGACGGGCAGAAGGACGAGGGGCTGTCCGGTAACTCCTGTGACATCCAGAACGGTTTCGGAACGTGCAAGGGCGTTTCCGTCTGCGACGGGAGCGTCCTTTACTGCGAGGGAACCGCCGCTGCGCTCGAGAAGTGCGACGGCCAAGACAACGATTGCGACGGGCAGGCCGACGAACAGGTGGATTGCACGGACGGGAATCCGTGCACCGACGATTCCTGCGGTGGAGCCCTGGGCTGCCAGAGCAGCCCCAACACAGCGGCCTGCGACGACCAGGATATCTGCACCGACGGGGATGCCTGCTCGGGCGGTAGCTGCTCCGGCAAGGCCGTTTCGTGCGACGACGGCTACTCCTGCACGACCGACACCTGCGACCCTGCCGCGGGCTGCGTCCACAAGAAGGACAACACGAAATGCATCAAGAACGACTGCGTCAACATGGCCTACTGCAGTGCGAACCCGATCTACCAGGCCAATCTCCAGCCCGGGACCGGGTGTTTCATCACCGGGCAGACCGGCTGCAACGACAAGAACGAATGTACCAAGGATACGTGTGACTGGGTCAAGGGATGCCAGTTCGAGCCGGTCGACGGCGCCTGCGACGACAAGGATCCGTGCACCGTCGACGATGTCTGCAGCGCCGGGACCTGCAAGCCCGGCCTGCAGGAGCTGAGCTGCGACGACGGCAACCCGTGCACGGACGACTGGTGCGCCGAGGGGATCGGCTGCGTCCACGACCCGAACACGGGTGCCTGCGATGACAACAACGCGTGCACGGTCGGCGACGTCTGCATGGCCGCAGCCTGCCAGCCGGGCCTGGAGGCGCTCGACTGCGACGACCAGAACCCGTGCACCGTCGATACCTGCGATCCCGCCAAGGGGGATGGATGCGTGCATGTGGGCAAGGACGGTCCGTCGTGTTCGGACGGCAACCTGTGCACGGTTGGGGACAAGTGCGACAAGGGTGGCGCCTGTGTGCCTGGACCGGCCGATGCAGCTTGCGCGGCGGACCTTGACTGGGACAACGACGGAATCGCCAATGACAAGGATGCGTGTCCGTATGCGTTCGATCCGACCAACCCGGATACGAACGGCATCCCTGGCGCTGATGCCTGCGAGCCGCTGGCAGCGCATGGCCTCTTCATGAGCAAGAGGAACCTGGACGTCAAGGAAGCCGGCAATTGGCCCACTTCCCGCCGCACCTCCGAGCCGCTGGAGGTACCTCTCATGACGGGCTATGGCGATGCGTCGGTGCTGGGCTGGTGGCCCATGGAAGCAACGCTCAAGGACAGCGGTCCCTACTCGCTCACCATGACATCCTGGTTTGGCGAGGTCTTCGGTGACGGCATCATCGGTGCCAAGTCGCACGTGTTCGACGGCAAGAGCATCGTAGCCTGCACGAAGAACCCGCCGCAGCCGACTCTGGCCATGTCGTTTGCCGCCTGGGTCAAGCTGACCAAGATCCCGCCTGACGGGAAGCAGGCGGTGCTCCTGATGCATGCCGGGATGCCTGGCCAGCAAGCTGGGGTCCGCACCGTCAAGCTCCTCGCCATGGGGGGAAAGACCTACCTTTCGCTCTGGACATGGAATGGGCAGTGGTCCCAGGTGGACGCGCCGGTCGATCTTCCGACGGGCAAGTGGATGCACATCGCCGCGACACACGACGGTCTTTCGGGGAACGCTGCGCTGTACCTGGACGGGCAACTGCTGTCCATGGTGAGAGGCGTGCCGAAGCCCGCTGCTGATCCGGGGACCGAGATCTCGGATGGGGGCATCTACCTCGGGGGAGCGAGGATCCAGTCGACATCGGTCCACACGCTGGAAGGGTACATGGACGAAGCCCTGCTCCTGGCCCGCGTGCTGCAGCCGGCCGAAGTGATGGCCCTCTACGCGGCCAAGGCCGGAGCGGTCGCGTCGCTGGTCCCCGGGGCTCAGAAGGACTTCGACGACGTTCGTGTGGAGGAGTCCCCGCATACCGGGATGGAGGAGCCAGGGAAACCGTACGTCACCCGAACCCAGCTCATCGGCGTCCGGCCGCACTCGGACACCCCCTGCGTCAACGGCGGTTCCGGGACGGTCCTGAGTCACCGGGACGACCTGTGCGGAGTTGCCGCCTACTGGCCCATGGACACCGGCCTCAAGGAGAACAAGTCGGGGTTCGCCTTGCAGTGTACGGGAGGTGAACCCTACCTCGACAAGGGGCGGTTCGGCGACACACAGGGGTCTTTGTGGATCCAGAACAACCAGGATGCGTGCTCGGCCGGGGACATCGATGCGGTGGACCCAGGGGCAAAGTCGCTGACCATCGAGTTCTGGGTCAGGAGGACGTTTCAGCCCCACCTCATCGTGGCCTATCCCGTGCAGAAGAAGGGAGTTGCCGATACCAGCGGCTACGAGGTCGTTTTCACGCTGAAGACCGGGCTCGTATCGTGCGAGTTCTTCGGCGGCAGCGGCCAGACGGTGTCGGTGGCCTCGTTGTATGGGATTGGCGGGTCCCAGTTCGTTTCGGACCCCCGCTGGGTGCACGTGGCCTGCGTGCTGGACCGGGACAAGAAAGAGGTCCGGACGTACCTGGATGGAACGTTCCATGCCATGGCACCGCTGGGAGGCGGTTTCGGCCAGGTGGCCAACTCCTCACCCCTCGTGTTCGGAGAGACCAGCGGCCCTGGCGATGTCACGCTGCTCATTGACGACGTGGTGATCCACGACGTGGCCAAGTCGGACGACTACATCTACAACCGGGCGAATCCGGGGTTCCCTGCGGTGCGGTTCCTGGCCAACACCGTGGTGCCGGGTGCAGGTACCCCGGCGGTGTTCGCCGGCCGCGGGTACACACTGCACTGGGGCAACGCCTCTGCCAAGCTGGTGCAGCCGTTCGTGGTCGCTCCCGGCGGTGAGAAGACGTGCCACGGTCTGCTGAACCCCTGCCTGGGCTATGCATTGTGGCTGCGGTTCGACGAGATCTGGGGTGACTGGGTCGTTGATTCGTCCCAGTATCGTGCGTGGGGAAAGCTGCTCAACTACGGCGCCGCAGAAGCGTTCCTTGCCGGGGCGCCGGGCGGGGCCGGCATGAACCTCCCGGCATTCCGCGTGGCGGACGTCAACTGCGGGCCCCAGTGCGGCGTGACCGGCCCCCACACCGTGGAGGCCACGTTCAAGCCAACCAAGCTCCCATCATCAGAAAACAAAGTCCTCGTCAGCCGCTACAAGCCTGGTGGGACGGAGTTCCTGCTCGGGCTGTCCAAGACGCCACCCGAGGGGCAAGTGACTGCCAAGGTCGTCGTCGGGGGGGGCGAATGCCAGGCCGATTCGACAAGCGCCATGGCTCCCGGAGTATGGCAGAGCGCTGCGTTCGTGTTCGACGGTGGCCTGACCGTGCATGCAAATGGCACCAAGTCCGTTGACTCGCAGTGTCCCCTCGCTCCCGCCAGCGACTTCTCGAAGCTGTTTGTCGGGGATATCGGGGGCTTGGGAGGGGATATCAAGGAGTTCGTCGGGGTGATCGATTCGGTCCGGATCATGACCCGTGCGTTGACCCCGGACGAGATGCTCAAGCCCATACCTCTGTCTGCCGCCTACGGCTCGGTGCAGTAGGCGCCCTTCCCGCTGAGGCCAATCTGTCCTGAGGCCAAACTGTCCATGAGGGCAATCTGTCCTTCCTATCAGATCCCTTTCCGGGTATAATGCGGGCGCGGCAGGGCCAGGAAGTCACGGAGGCGTGATCATGACCAGGCAGATTTTCTTGTTGCTGGTATCGTGGGTGCTGGTGTGGGGATGCAGCGGCAAGACCACCACGTTGAACGTGGGCGGGGATTCCGACACGCCGTCCATGACGGACAGTGCGGACCGAAACACCGGGGATTCCCGGGGCGGGACCGATGTTCCGGTCGAGCCCGACGTCCCGTTCATCGTCCCTGGCGACGTCGAATTCGAGGCCGAGGCCGAGGTTCCGCTGGGGACTCCCTGCAACAAGAACGGCGATTGCGGATACGGCTACTGCATCGAGGGCCCCGAGGGAAGCGTCTGCACCCACACGTGCGATCCCGATTGCCCCTCCGGCTGGACCTGCAAGCCGATGGACTTCGGCGGCTCGGACAAGCAGTTCGTCTGCGTTCCGCTCTACTTCGATCTCTGCAAGACCTGCAAGGACGACGAGGACTGCGGCGTCAAGGGCAACCACTGCGTCACGCTGGCCGGAGAGGGGGCGTTCTGCGGACTTGCCTGTGCCCAGGATACCGAGTGCCCCGCGACCTACGGGTGCAACAGCGTGCTCACCACGACCGGGGACACGGTCAAGCAATGCGTCCCGACGACCGGAAGCTGCAGCTGCAAGGCCGGGAACCAGGGAGAGAAGCGCTACTGCGAGAACGTCAACGAGTTCGGCACCTGCAAGGGGCTCAAGACCTGCCTGGGCCAGCTCGGATGGTCCGACTGCGATGCGCCGCTGCCTGTGGCCGAGGACTGCGACGGCGTGGACAACGACTGCGACGGCATGGCGGATGACGGGTTTGCCGATACCGATTCCGACGCGGTGGCGGACTGTATCGATCCCGATGACGACAACGACGGCGCTCCGGACGAGCTGGACAACTGCCCGCTCGACAGCAACCCCGGCCAGTACGACCTCGACGAGGACGGCCTGGGCAATGCTTGTGACGACGATGACGACGGGGACAACGACCCCGACGAATCCGATTGCCAGCCGCTCCAGCCCCTCGCCCACCACGGTGCCAAGGAGCAGTGCGACGGCCTCGACAACAACTGCAACGGCCAGGTCGACGAAGGCTACGCCGACTTCGACAAGGACGGCATGTCCGACTGCGTGGACCCGGACGACGACAACGACGACGACCTCGACCCGACCGACTGCGACCCGCTCAACCCGAATGTCTACCACGGGGCGCTCGAGGCGTGTGACGGGCTCGACAACGACTGCAACGGCAAAACGGACGAGGGCTTCCCCGACAAGGACGCCGACGGCGAGGCCGACTGCGTGGACGTCGATTCCGACGGCGACGGCGACCCGGACACGACCGACTGCGCACCGTTCGACAAGAACATCCACAGCTTCGCCAAGGAGGGGTGCGACGGCTACGACAACAACTGCAACAAGCAGGTGGACGAAGGCTATCCCGACTTCGACCTGGACGGACTGGCCAACTGCATCGACGTCGATGACGACAACGATGGCGACGCGGACCTCACGGACTGCGCACCGCTCGATCCCCTCTTCGGCCACAAGGCCAAGGAGACCTGCGACGGCTACGACAACAACTGCAACGGCAAGGTGGACGAGGGCTATCCCAACTTCGACGGAGACGGGGAAGCCGACTGCGTCGACAACGACGATGACGACGACGGTGACCCCGACATCGTGGATTGCAACCCGCTCAACCCCGCAATCCACCAGGGGGCCGTCGAGATCTGCGACGGCAACGACAACGACTGCAATTCGCTCGTCGATGAGGCCGGCGCCAAGGGATGCACCTCGTTCTACAAGGACAAGGACGACGACGGCTGGGGAATGAGCAACAAGTTCCTCTGCCTGTGCGGACCCCAGGACGACTACACCGCCTCCAAGCCTGGAGATTGCGACGACTCGACCTGGGCCACCAATCCGGATGGCACCGAGGTGTGCAACAACCTGGACGACGACTGCGACGGGACGACCGACAACCCTGGAGCCCTCGGGTGCAAGAACTACTACGTGGACGCGGACGGTGACGGCTATGGCAGCGGGGTTCCCAAGTGCATCTGCTGGGCGAGCCTGAACTACACCACCACCAACGGCGGCGACTGCAACGAGGTGAACCCCGCAATCCACCCGGGGGCCCAGGAGATCTGCGACAAAATCGACAACAACTGCGACGGCAACAAGGACGAGGGCGTCGGCTCCTCCTGCGGCAACTGCGACCCCACCTGCCACCAGGTATCCGTCGGCCCCGGCGGTACCGAGAAGTTCACCCTCGACGACGAGAACTCCAGCGGCCTGGCGGAAGACAAGAACGGCTACCTGCTTCTCGACAAGGAACAGATAAGCCTTGCCTTCATCTGGATCTCGAATTCCGGCGAGTACACGGTCTCCAAGCTCGACACGATCACCGGCAAGGAAACCGGGCGCTACAAGGTGTGCAACGACCCGTCCCGCACCGCGGTCGACCTCTACGGGGATGTCTGGGTGGGCTGCCGCGGGGACGGCGGCGTGGCCAAGATCCACGTCTACGAGAAGAACTGCATCGACAAGAACGGCGACGGCGTGATCCAGACCTCAAAGGACAAGAACGGCGACGGCGTCATCCAGGCCGGGGAGATGTACGGGGCCGGCCAGGACGAGTGCATCCGGTTCATCACCTACCCGGGCGGCTCGTGCCAGCGCTCGGCAGGTGTCGACAAGGAGAACCACGCGTGGGTCGGCGAATGGAACGGGGCCACTCTGCGCCGGCTCGAGCCCGACAAGGGGCAGGTGGTCAAGACCATCGGCCTGCCCACCAACCCCTACGGCCTCGTCATCGACGGCAAGGGGATCATCTGGCTGTCGGGACGAGGCAACAACACGCTCATCCGGGTGGACCCGACGACCAACCAGGTCAACAGCTACTCCTCCAACATCGGATGTCTCCAGCCCTACGGAATCACCCTGGACTACAAGGGCAGAGTCTGGATCGGGAACTGTTGCTGCTGGCACGTCGGCTACCGCTTCGACCCGTCCAACAACAGCTGGGCGGCTGCCGGGACCAGCAACCGGCCACGGGGCATCGCCGGCGCCTCGAACGGGAAGGTGTACGTCGCCAACGACGAAGCCAGCAGGGTCGCTGTGGTCAACTCGGACACCATGCAGACCGAGGCCTACGTCGAGCTTGGCGGCGGCCGCTTCCCGGTCGGAATGGCCGTGGACTTCGACGGCTACATCTGGGCCGTCAACCAGAGCTCCTCGTCCGCCTCCAAGATCGACCCGAAGACCAACCAGGTCGTTCTCGAGCACGCCACCGGCTCCAGCCCCTACACCTACTCGGACATGACCGGGTACATGCTGCATACCTACACGCAGCCCCAGGGCTACTACCAGCACGTCATTCCCGGTGCGGTCAACGGCAAGACCAAGTGGACCCAGCTCAACCTCAACGTGACCTGCGAAGGGCAGAGCTACGTGCAGATCCGCCTGCGGGCCGCCAACACCGTATCGGCACTGGCCCAGGCGTCGTGGAAGGGACCGTACGGGCCATTCCCGCCCAACCTGTTCCCCATGGACCTGTCCGTCATCCAGGGGTTGGACGGGAAGTACCTCCAGGTCGAGGTGGTCATGGTCCCGGACAAGGACGGCCACACGCCGCTCCTCAAGGGGATCACCGTGCAGTATCACGTGGTCATCTGACCCTTGAGCCATGGACACGCTCCTCGCAGGTGAGATCGTAGCTCTTCTCGAGCGTCGCAGCATTCCGCTCTGGGCGGTCGCAGACCTGGCCCTCTACCGCACGACGTTCCCGGAGCTTCCCTGGCCGTTTCCGGGACAGCTTCCACGGGCCGTCGTCGTAGTGGCGCCGATGCTTTCGGGGGTGCTGGACAGCCTGGAGGGAAAGCCCAATCTCGCCTACCTGCATCACTACCGCCAGTTGAACAACCTCCTCGACCGTGTAGCGTACGAAGCAAGCCTCCTGCTCGAGCGCAAGGGCTTCTCTGCACTCCCGATCGCTGCAAGCCAGACGCTCGATTCCGAGGACCTGACCGCACACGTCTCGCACCGGCACCTGGGGTACTGCGCCGGAATGGGGTGGCGGGGGAAGAACAACCTCCTGGTCAATCCCCGGTTCGGTTGCCGGTTCCGCCTCGTCTCGGTGCTGACCGATGCTCCGCTCGATGCCGGCAGGCCGCTCGGCGGCGGCGGATGCGGAGCCTGTACGCTCTGTCGCGATGCCTGTCCGGCCGGCGCGATCGGCGACTGCGCAACCCAGTTCCGACTCGATCTGTGCCACGCACAGCTCTCCGAGTTCCGCAAGATCCCCCGGCTTGGGCAGCGGATCTGCGGGCTTTGCCAGAAGGCATGCCCCAGGGGGGGACGGGGAAGCACCGAGCCCCTCGAAGAGTCCGCGGCCGTCAACCCCGTCCTTCCCTGGTAGCTGTGCCGCTCTTCCGATTGACTTCCATGTCCGCTCGGGAGCATGCTGCACCGGTGGAGCGAACGAAAGGAGAAGACGATGGAGAGACCGGTTTGCGTCGTACTCGCGGTGCTGGCAACCCTGTGTCTGACGTCCTGTAGCGGGGGTGATTCCGGCGGCTTCGGGCCGGACCGCATGAAGAGGATCCTGGTCAAGGTGAGTGCGTGCACGGGCGAGGATTCCTTCCGGCTGACCATGGCTGCGGGTTACGCGCTCGAGGTGGCCGGTGGGAAGCTCACATCCCACGTCGACCGGGTTGTCGGGTGCATCGAGTCCGCCGGCGACTGCGACGAGGTTCTCGAGTGCATGGGGTACGACCCTGACAGTCCCTGCAATCCGGACGACTTCAAGGACCGGTGCGAAGGCAACGAGCGGGTGCGGTGCGACGTGCTGCCGGACGGCCGGGCCCTGACGGGGACCTACGACTGCTCCAAGGAGGAGCCCTACAACAACAAGTGCCTGATCGAGAATGACGGCGATGTCGTCTGCGGAGCGGGGGACTGCGACGGCAGCAAGGAAAGCTGGTGCGACGGAACGGTCCTGCTGAGGTGCGAGGACCGCGTCATCGACAAGTCGGACTGTGCGGACTTCGGATTGAAGTGCGTCGCGACCGCAGATGAAGCGATGTGCGCAACCGGAGAACCGTGCACCGGCGAGGAAAGCTGTGACGGTGATGCCTGGGTTTCCTGCGAGGGCGGCAACGAGGAGATGCCCGTGGACTGCTCCTGGTTCGGCAGCGACTACACGTGCGTCCAGGAATCGAAGGAAGATGCAGTCTGCGGCGTGCCGGCCGGCAAGGAGGAATGCACCAACGAGAAGCCCGTCTGCGTCGGGTCCAAGGCACGCATCTGCTTCTCCGGGAAGTGGATGGACTTCGACTGCGCCTCGTTCGGTGCCACCTGTGAGCTCACCGACAAGTCATTCCTGGGTGACGGAATCCGCTGCAAGGCAAAGTAGATCATTTATCCGCCAGGCAGGCATCGTACGCGGCCTTGCAGGCGCCGGCGGTGGCGAGGCCGATGCAGGTCGGCGTGGCGTTGATGCCGCACTGTACCAGGATGCAGTTGGTGTAGCTGTCCAGCAAGGCTTTGGATGCGGCGGAGCCCTGGCCGTAGCAGCCCATCAGGCAGAGCGGGTCGAAGTTGCAGTTCTGGGCACACGCCATCATGTCCGCGCAGGTGTAGAGATCCTCGCACTTGCCGATGGAGTTGTTGCAGGCCTGCCCGTCCGGGCAGATGCCGCAGTTGCCGCCGCACCCGTCGCTGCCGCAGTTCTTGCCGGTGCATACCGGCTTGCACACGCATTCCCCGGCCAGGCACGCATGTTGCGCACCGCCCGGACATGGGGTCCCGTCGACCATCTTGTTGTGCGTGCAGCCGGTCGGGTCCACGCAGAAGTCGGCCGTACACGGGTTTGCGTCGACGCAGTCCGGCGGAGTACCCGGCTTGCACTCGCCGGCCTTGCACGACTCGATGCCGTTGCACGGCTTGCCGTCCGAGCAGCCGTTCTTGTCGTCGGGGGTGTAGACGCAGCCTGTGGCCGGGGAGCAGGAGTCGTCGGTGCACGGCTTGTTGTCGTCACAGGTCGGCGGAGTGCCCGGCTTGCACGCCCCTCCCTGGCACTTCTCGTCGCCGTTGCACTTGTCCGCGTCGAGGCAGCCGGTTCCATCCGCGACGTTGACGTTCTTGCATCCCACGGCCGGGTCGCACGAATCCGCGGTGCACGAGTTCTTGTCGTTGCAGTCGAGCGCATCGCCCGCCTTGCACTGGCCGTCGGTGCAGCTCTCCTTCCCGTTGCACGGATTCCCGTCGTCGCACGATCCTTGAGGATCCGCCGCATGGGTGCAACCGGCTGCGGGATCGCACGAGTCCGTGGTGCACGGGTTCTTGTCGTCGCAGTCCGGGGCGCTTCCTGCCTCGCACACGCCGGCCTTGCACGTCTCGCTGCCGTTGCACTTGTCAGTGTCGGCGCAGGTTGCGCCGTCGTTCACCGGGACGTGCTGGCAGTCGTTTGCGAGGTCGCAGGAATCCGCGGTGCACGCGTTGCCGTCGTCGCACGCGGCGTCGTCCACGGTGCTCTTGCACGCAGAATCCGCGCAGACGTCCACGGTGCAGGCAACCCCATCGTCACAGGCAGTGTCGTCGGGTGTGTGGGTGCACTTGTTGGCCACGCAGGCATCCACGGTGCAGGCGACGGCGTCGCTGCATTCGGCGTCCTCAAGGCAGCAGTCGGAAAGGGGCGTGTTCACACAGGCGCCGGCCACACACTCCTCCTTGGTGCATGCGTTGTCGTCGTCGCACTGGGAGGGGTTGCACTCGAAGCACTGGCTGGTTGCCTGGACGCAGGCGGTCCACTGGCCGTTCTTGCACCCGCAGTCGAAGTCGCTCATGCAGCAGCTCGGGGCCATGGACTGACCGTAGTGGCACTCGTACTTGCCTCCGCCGATGCTCGTGCAGGCTTCGACGGAACAGGGGTTGCCGTCATCGCACTCCGGGTCCCCCGGCCCGTCGCACGGCTTGTATACTTTGAACGTAATGCAGTCGGTGGCCTTGCACTCGGCCACCGGTGCGCCGAGCCAGGTGATCTGGCAGCAGAGCTCGTGCATGCCATCCGCCACCTGGGCGATCTCCAACGACATCTCCTGGGTCGTCCCGACCTCGTTGCCGTCGACGAAGCAAGCGATCCCCACGTCGCCTCCGGGAACCACGTCCGCGCCGGTCACGTCGTACTGCACGGTGGCCGGCTCCCCGGGAGCGAGCGGCTTGTCCGGGGCGTCCGGGTCGCGCAACAGGTCCGTGATGGTCAGCATGGGTGTACCGGTCTCCACGCAGGCCCCCTGGTCGCAGGTGGTGCCCGGCTCGCAGTAGCCGCAGTTACCGTCGCAGCCGTCGCCGCCGCAGGCCAACCCCTCGCACGAGGGCATGCACACACAGGCCCCTTCCTGGCAGCCGAAGCCTTCGTCGCACAAGGTGGGCAGAAGGGCCCACGCCCACGAGTCGACGCAGGGGAAGCCGAGGCTCATGCAGGTCACGTAGCCGCTGCCATCCTCGGTGCAGGAGGTGGCCATGGGCTCGCACTCCGACTCGGGGCAGGCTTGCGCACACTGGGAGCCGATGCACACCTCGCCGTCCGCACAGTCCCCGCAGCTTCCGCCGCAGCCGTCATCGCCGCATTCCATGTCCGTGCAGTCCGGCGTGCACTCGGCCACGCACTCCCCAAACGCGCAGAACGGCGTTTCGACCGGGCAGTCGCCGCACGAGCAGCCGCAGCCGTCGTTCCCGCAGACCTTGCCTGCACAGTCGGTAAGGCACGCTGGCTTGCACAGCCCCATGTCGCACACTTCCAGCACCGGGCACTCGTGGCTGCACGCTCCGCAGGTTCCGCCGCAGCCGTCGTCGCCGCATTCCTTCCCTTCGCAGACCGGCGTGCATCCGCACTTGCCATCTTCGCAGGCCACGCCGTCCGGGCAGGTTCCGCACTCGCCGTTGCAGCCGTCGTCGCCGCACTCCTTGCCCTCGCAGTCCGGCTCGCACTTGCACTTGCCGGCCACGCATTCCTCCCAGCCCTCACATTCACCGCAGAGGCTTCCGCAGCCGTCGGGGCCGCACTCCTTGCCTGCGCAGACGGGCTGGCACTGGCAGACTCCCGCGATGTTTTTCGCCCCGTCCTCGCACTCTCCGCACACACCGCCGCAGCCGTTGTCCCCGCAGTTCTTGTTGTCGCATTTCGGCTTGCACTCGCACTGGCCCGCGGCATTGCACTGCTCTGCAGCGCCGCAGTCGCCGCACAAGGAGCCGCAGCCGTCGTTGCCGCATACCTTCCCCTCGCAATCGGGGATGCAGCCGCACTGGCCGTTGGCCGTGCAGAGGAATCCATCCGCACAGTTGCCGCACGTTCCTCCGCAGCCGTCATCACCGCACGCTTTGCCCAGGCACGACGGAGTGCAGGGAGAAAGCTCGTTTCCCACGTCCTCCATGGCGGGAACATCCTGGCCGACTGAATCCTTGTCGACTCCGCCACCGGAACAGCCCAGCAGTGCCACTGCCGCCAGAACCACGAATCCGAATCTGTCCATGCCCACCCTCCAGGATGCAAGACCGGTTGCCGATTGCCTCTCCCATAGTGGACTCAAAGCCGGGGCGCCGTCAAGCGGACGATCCGCTCAGATCGTCCGGTGGCGCCAGATGGCCGGAATCGTCCTGAGCAGGATCGCGGCATCCAGAAGGGGGGAGGCCCGGGATGCGTACTGCAGGTCATACTCGAGCTTGAGCCGCGCGTACTCCTCGCCTTCTCCGGGCGGAAGGCTCACCTGGGCAAGCCCTGTCAACCCCGGGCGCATCGACAGGCGCTCCTCGAAACGTGGAATGGTCACGGCATAGGATTCCGCCAGGTGGGGTTGCTCCGGGCGAGGCCCGACCAGGCTCATCTGGCCGGCAAGCACGTTGAAGAGTTGGGGCAGCTCGTCCAGGCGGAACCTCCGCAGCAGGGTTCCCAGCCGGGTCGCTTCCGGCTCGCCCGTCTCCATGCGAGTCTCGGCTGCCCCGGGTCTGCGCATGGTGCGCAGCTTGAGGAGAGGGAACCTCCGCCCTCCGAGGCCCACCCGCGGCTGCACGAAGAACACCGGCCGGCCATCTACCAGCAGGACCAGCAACGCAAGCCCGGCCAGCAACGGCGCCCCGGCCGCAAGCCCGACCAGCGATCCTGCCAGGTCCGTGCAGCGCTTCATCCCGCCGCTCCAGCGCAGGGGGCTACCCGCATCGACCGAAAAAGGAGATCTCATCGAACCAGGATTCCGGCGTCTCCCGCCTCGAACGAGCCGACCTCGTCGTACCCCAGTCCGCTCGTATCGCAGGAGGCAGCGAACATCGGCATGCGGTCCGGGGCCAACGCCACCAGCAGCCCTCCCGACGTCTGGGCATCGGCAAGAAGCACCCGCATCGTGTGCTGTACCGACTCGTCGAACTGCACGGACGGGCGTACGAATTCCAGGTTGGCCAGACTGCCCCCCGGCACGACTCCTCTGTCGGCGAGCTCGAAGGCCCCGGGCAGCATGGGAACCTTCACGGAATCGACGACCGCCCGGCACCCCGAGGCCTGCACCATCTCGAGCAGATGCCCAAGGAACCCGAAGCCGGTAACGTCCGTGCACGCGTGCGCCTCGGCTTCGACCGCGGCCCTCGATGCCCGGTCATTCAGCGCGGACATCAGGCTCGTGATCCGGTCGATGCCCTCCGGATCCAGCATCCCCCGCTTGAGCGCCGTCGTCAGGACGCCAAGCCCGAGCGGCTTGGTCAACACCAGCCGATCCCCGGGCAGCGCTCCGCCTTTCTCGAGGACCCGCCCGCCCGGGAAGTCGCCGACCACGGCAAGCCCGAACAGGACCTCCGACGTGCGAAGCGTGTGTCCGCCCGCAAGCGGCAGGCCGGCCTCCCATGCCTTGTCCACCGCTCCTTGCAGGATCGCGGCCGGAACGGCCGGGCTGAACAGCGCAGGCGGGTAGGCCAGGACGGACAGGGCGAAACGGGGCACTCCTCCCATGGCATAGATGTCGGACAGGGAATTGGCGGCCCCGATGGCCCCGAACCGGTACGGGTCATCCACGACCGGAGTGAACACGTCCACCGTCGAAGCCAGCAGCTTCCCGTCCGGCATGCGCACTACTGCGGCATCGTCATCCTTGTGGATGCCGTGGAGCAGCACGTCGGTTCCCTTCCAGGTCAGGTTGCGCAGGACCTGCGCAAGCTCGGCTGCGCCGAGCTTGGCCGCTCACCCTGCGACTGCGCACACCGAAGTCAGCGCCACCTGGTCCCTGGCCTGGGGGATATCCTCTCTCTCGTTTCCCGTCATCTCGCTCCTCGCACCCCGGTTCCCGCCGGGGGTGGTCGCGTCCCGGGGGCTTCCGGTGACAGGCGCAGTATATCCCGCGCCGTGGGGGC
>VGRX01000095.1 GCA_016875215.1 Deltaproteobacteria bacterium | reverse complement strand
TCCGGTCGTCGTGCTCTTGCCGTTGCCGTGGCAGTAGACCGAGCTGCAGGTTCCGGCGGCGGCATAGGTCCCCTGAAGGCCGCAGGCCGTGGGCTTGGTCTCCGCCTTGCCATCTCCGTCGACGTGCCCGGCCGAGAGAGCGTCGGCCGGAACCACGTGGCACGCGGAGCAGGTCAGGGCGGCCTTGTTGGCGGACGCTGTGACGTGCTCGGTGTGGGCGCCGACTGCGAGCTGGGTGACGAGGGTTTCCCCATCGACGCCAAGCGGCGGAGCACCGGTCTGGTTGTCCTTGCCGCCATGGCAGAAGGTGCAGTTGGTCTTCCAGCCGGGATGGCAGATCTCGCACGACTTGACGCCACCGGTCAGTGTGGCTCCGTGACAGGTCTGGCAGGCAGCCGGACCCTTGTTGAAGGTGGCGCCGTGGGAAGAAGCGTTTCCGGTGGTCATCCAGTTGGGGGCGCAATCGCCGTGGCAGTTGGTTGCGGTCTCGCCGGCGTCGCACTTGGCGTCTCCGCAGACCGGCGGGCAGGCGCCGCAATCAGAGGGGCAGCTCGTACAGGTTTCCGCTCCTTCGCACTTGGTGTCGCCGCACACGGGCCCGCAGGGACCACAGTCCGAGGCGCATGATTGACAGGTCTCGCCCGCTTCGCACTTCGCATTGCCGCAGACCGGCCCGCAGGCACCGCAGTCCGCGGGGCAGGACTGGCAGGTTTCACCGGCCTCGCACTTGGCATTGCCGCACACGGGGCCGCAGGCACCACAATCGGAGGGGCAGGACTGGCAGGTCTCAGTCAGCTCGCAAGCGGAGTTCCCGCATACGGGGGGACAGACACCGCAGTCCTTCGAGCAGCTCTTGCAGGTTTCCTCCGCATCGCACTGGCCGTTTCCGCAGCCGGCCGAGCATTGGCCGCAGTCGGTGGGGCAGGAATCGCAGTCCTCCAGCCCGGCGCAGAGGCCATCCCCGCAGACGGGGGGGCAGAGGCCGCAATCGTCCGGGCAGAGGGCGCAGGACTCGTCGAACGTGCACTGGCCGTCGCCGCACGAGGGGGCGCAGGCCCCGCAGTCCTTGTAGCAGGTGAGGCATCCTTCCAGGGGCTCGCAGGTGCCGTCTCCGCAGAAGGGCTGGCATTCCCCGCAATCAGCGGTGCAGGCCTGGCAGCTCTCCCCCGCGGCGCAATCCCCGTCGCCGCAGACGGGCGGGCAGACACCACAATCGGAGGGGCATGTCTGGCAGCCCTCGGCCGCAGCGCATTCGTCGTCCCCGCATACGGCGGGGCATGTGCCACAATCGTCCGGACATGTAGAGCAGTGCTCCTCACCAAGGCACTTGCCGTCTCCGCACGTGAAGGGGCATCCTCCACAATCGGCTGGACAGGTCGTGCAGGTCTCTTGGCTGCCCTGGCATTCGCCGTCGCCGCAGAACGGCTCAGGGCAGGAGTCGACAGGAGCATGCTGGCATCCGTTCTCGGCATCGCAGGAGTCCTCGGTACATTCGTCCCCGTCGTTGCAGGAGACGGGAATGCCCTGGCCGCAGGAACCCGCATGGCATACCGCGCCCTGAGCGCATGGCGGGGCAGCACACGGGGTGGAATCAGGGGCCGGGGTGTCCTGGCACTGACCGGTCTCCGGAGAGCAGACCGATATCAGGCAACCCTCCACGGGGATGGGGCAGTCCGGGATTGATTCCGGAGGGACGGCACAGCGCCAGTCGACGCATGCCAGGGAGCCGTTGCAGGGGTTGCCGTCGTCGAATGGAGCGCAGTCCTCGTCCGCCATGCAGATGCAGGAGCCCAGGGCTCCCTCGCAACGGCCGGCGGAGCATTGGTCCCCCGTGGTGCAGGAGTTGCCATCGTTGCAATGAGTCCCATTTGGAGCGGGTACGGGCACGCAGATCCCCGGCTCCTGGCACTGGTACGCGGTGCAGCTTCCCTCCGACAGCGGGGGACAGGACGGGACGGTGACCGGATCGACGAGGCATTTTCCACCCACGCAGCGGACCACCCCGGTGCATCCGTTGCCGTCGTCGAGCACTGCACAGTCGGCATCGTCGTCACACGAGCAGAGGGACGGGACTCCTACCCCGGTGCATACGCCGGCCTGGCAGGTATCGTACAGCGTGCAGGAGTTCCCGTCATTGCAGGCGGTAAAGACCGGCGTGTGGATGCAGAGACCGGCCGGGTTGCAATGGTCGGCCGTGCAGGGGTTTGCATCGTCGCACGTCCTTGACCCCGCGGCGAGGCACTCCCCGCCGGCGCAGACGCCGCTGAGGGCACACGGATTGTCCGGATTGCAGGGGAGGAAGTCGGCCGTCTCAACTGTGCAAAGACAGTTCAGGCACCGTGCGAAACCGGCGCATTGGCCGCCCAGGGGAGCAAGGCAATCCTCGTCGGCCGAGCACTGGCAGACCGATTCCTCCTCCTGGGCCTGGACATCTTCCTGAGAGCTGTCGCTGCCTGCCGGCCTGGCCCCCCCGCTGCATCCTGCGAGCAGTGTCGCAAATGCCACAAGGGGGAGGAGCAGGACTGCAGAAGCCAGGGGTCGCATGATGGACATGTCCGCCTCCTCTACCAGGTTTCCGTGCCGTGGCAGGCGTTGTTGCTGCACACGTGCGTCGTGGGGTTGTAGGTGAAGTTGCCGGACACGTCGCGGACGCAGTTGATGTGATTGGCCGGGTTCGAGATGACCGAGGACGAGCTTGCCGTCTTGTTGTGGCAGAGGGAGCAGTTGGAGGAATGGTCGTTGTGGTTCCCCCCGAGCTGGGCGCTGGGGTGGCACGAGTTGCAGTTCAGCGCCGTGCCGGTCCAGACAGCGGATCCGCCCGTCGAAGTGGCTTTGCCGTTGCCATGGCAGTAGACCGTGGCACAGGTCGCTGTGGCATGGCTGTACGTGCCGGCCTTGCCCTTGCAGTCTGTGAGGGTCACTTCCGCAATGCCGTCCGCATCGATATGCCCCGGCGAGAAGATGTCGGTGGGCACAACGTGGCAGGTGGTGCACGCGTAGGCGATCTTCTTGGTGTTTGCGGCCAGATGGAGAGTATGCGCTCCGACCTGGATCTGCGTCTTGAGGTTCTCTCCGTCGACGCCATACGGGGGAGCGCCGGTCTGGTTGTCGAGGCCGCCGTGGCAGAAGTTGCAGTTGGTCTTCCAGCCGGGATGGCACGCGTCGCACGACTTCACGCCGCCCGCCAGGTCGGCTCCGTGGCAAGGCTTGCACGAGTTGATGTCCTTGTAGAGCGCCCTGCCGTGGAACCCTTGCGCAACCTTGTTCATCCATTCCGGAGCACAGTCCTTGTGGCACGACAGGACGGTTTCGGCCCCGTTGCACTTGCCGTCGCCGCACACGGGGGGGCACGCACCGCAGTCAGCGGGGCAGGTCGTGCAGGTTTCCCCTGCGTCGCATTTGGTATCGCCGCAGACGACTGGGCAGGCACCGCAGTCGCCGGGGCAGGTCGTGCAGGTTTCCCCTGCGTCGCATTTGGTATCGCCGCAGACGACTGGGCAGGTGCCGCAGTCGCCGGGGCAGGAGGTGCAGGTTTCAGCCGCGTTGCACTTCGTGTCACCACAGTAGGCGGGACATGCTGCGCAATCGGCCGCACAGGTGGCGCAATTCTCGGTGCCACTGCATTTCCCGTCACCGCAGGAGGGCGGACAGCCGCCGCAGTCCCCCGGACAGGTCGTGCACGTCTCTCCGTTACCGCACTTGGCGTCCCCGCAGTAAGGCGGGCAGGCGCCGCAATCCGCGGTGCAGGTGATACAGTTCTCGGTGCCTGCGCACTTCCCGTCCCCACAGGCGGGGACGCAGTTGCCGCAGTCCGCGGGGCAAGAGGAACAGGTCTCCCCGGCATTACACTTGGTGTCTCCGCAGTAGGCCGGGCAGGCAGCACAGTCGCTCGCACAGGTGACGCAGCTCTCGCCGGCGTTGCACTTCCCGTCACCGCAGAACGGGGCACAGGCACCGCAGTCCGCTGGGCAGGTGGAGCAGGTCTCGGCTGCATTGCAGGACAGATCACCGCACGAGGGCGGGCAGGCACCGCAGTCCACCGCGCAGGAGGCGCAGCTCTCGTCCGCACCACACGTGCCGTCTCCGCAGGCCGGGGGACAGCCGCCACAGTCGGTCTCACACGTGGCACACGTCTCCGCAGCGTTGCATTTCCCATCCCCGCACGAGGGGGGGCACTGTGCACAGTCGGACGGGCATGTGGCACAGTTTTCGGCAGCGTTGCAGACTGCGTCGCCGCACGTGGGCAGACACTCGCCGCAATCCATCGGGCAGTTGGAGCAGGTCTCCGTTCCCCCGCACTTGCCGTCTCCGCAGGCGGGAGGGCAGCTCCCGCAGTCCACGGTGCAGGAGGCGCAGCTCTCGTCTGCCCCGCACTTGCCGTCCCCGCAGGCTGGAGGGCAGTCGCCGCAGTCGGTCGCACAGGTGGCGCAGGTTTCCTGGCCGTTGCATGCGGCATCACCGCAAGAAGGAGGACAGGGGCCGCAATCGTCCAGGCAGGCAGTGCAGTCCTCAGTGGGGGAGCAGATGCCGTCTCCGCACAGGATGGGGCACTCCCCGCAGTCCGCGGGACATCCGGCGCAGGTCTCCTCGGCAGAGCACTCGCCGTCGCCGCAACCCGGTGCGACGCATGACGCGGAAGGAAGGTGCACGCACCCCCACGCGGGTGCGCAGGAATCATCGGTGCAATCGTCGCCATCGTCGCAGGAGAGTGGAGGTCCGGCCAGGCATACCCCCTCCTGGCACGAATCACCCGATGTGCAGGCATCGCCGTCTTCACAGTCCCCCTTGAAGGGGAGGAAGGAGCAGCCGGCAGCGGCATCGCAGGCGTCCGTCGTGCACGGATTGGAGTCGTCGCACACGACGGGATTGCCCAGCGCGCACTCACCGGAGACGCAAACAGACTCCTTGATGCAGAGATCGCCGTCGCTGCACGGGGTGAAATCCTTCGAAGCACCGGTCTTGCACTTGCCGACTTGCTGGTCGCAGTACACGAACCGGCATGGGCCGACATCGGGGAACGCCGCCTGGCATTGCATGGAATCCACGCACGGCCAATCATCAAGGGCGACGTCGTCGCCGGGCGCCGGGGTCGCATCGGCAGGGGGTGGCGGCAGGTCGTCAGGCGAGGACACGGCACCGGCTCCGCAGCCGGCAGTGAACGAGACAGAAAGCAGGAGCCACGTGAATGACACTGCAATTCGACGATAGGGCACACGAACCATGGGAACTCCCTCCAGTTCAAGAGGTTGACACAACGGGCCACCCGGGACTTCAGCAAGACAAAGGCTCCGGTCGGGACGGCTAGGCGACTGAATCGAAAGTGGTAGTACACCTACTCTTCACCAACTGCAAGGACTAGTCTCCACCCCAACCGTCCGCTCGACGCCGGAGGGCGTGAGCGGATGGCCGAGCAGGCGCATGCCTGCGCTCCGGAGCACCGCAGGGGGGGCAGCCTCCGAAGACCGCCCCTCCTGCTACTCCATGTCTCCATCCTGCTTGCTGTGCCTGCGCCGGTCGGAACCGAGCAGGTGCTGCTTGCGGATGCGGATGCACCTGGGAGTGATCTCGACGCGCTCATCGTCCTCGATGTACTCGAGCGCCCCTTCCAGCGTGAGACGGCGGGGGGCCTTGAGCACGACGGTGGCATCCTTGGTGGACGAGCGCATGTTGGTGAGCTTCTTGGTGCGGACGACGTTGACCGGGATGTCGTTGGGCTTGCAGTGCTCGCCGACAACCTGGCCCATGTAGCACGAGTCCCCCGGCTGCACGAACATGATCCCCCGGTCGGAAAGCTGGTCGAGGGCGTACGCGGTGACCGCCCCGGTTTCCGTCGCGATCATGACGCCCGAGTTCCGCCCTCCGATGGGCCCGCGGTACGGTCCATAGCAATGGTACCGGTGGTGCATGAGCGCTTCGCCATGGGTCGCGGTCATCATGCGCCCGGCCAGGCCGATGAGCCCCCGGGCCGGCACGGTGTACTCGAGATGGGTACGCAGACCCCGATTCTCCATCTTGGTCAGCTCGGCCCGACGGTCGCCCAGCAGCTCCATGGCCGTTCCCATGTACTCGTTGGGAACATCGAGCGTGAGGTGCTCGATGGGCTCGGTCCGAACACCGTTCTCCTTCCGGAAGATGACGCGGGGCTTGCCAACGGACAGCTCGAACCCTTCCCGCCGCATGTTCTCCAGCAGGATCCCGAGGTGCAGCAGCCCCCGGCCCGACACGACGTACTCGTCCCCTCTCTCCTCGACCCGCATGGCCACGTTGGTTTGCAGCTCGAGCCGCAGTCGGTCGCGCACCTGCCGGGCCGTAATGCTGGTTCCCTCCTTGCCGGAGAACGGGCTGTCGTTGGCCCGGAACACCATGTGCAGCGTGGGCTCGTCCAGGGCCATCGGCGGCAGCGCTACCGGATGCGCGGGATCCGCCAGGGTCACGCCGATGTCCACGCTCTCCAGGCCGACGGCAGCGAACAGGTCGCCGGTATCCACGCGGCGCACCTCCTTGCGGCCCAGACCATCGAAACGGAAGAGCTGGGCCACCTTCTGGATGGTGGTTTGTCCCTGCCGATCGATGAGGGCCACCTCTTCCCCGGCCAGCAGTCTTCCCGCAAACACCCTGCCGATGCCAATGCGTCCGACGTAGTCGTTGTAATCGAGTGTCGTGACCTGTGCCTGGAGCGGGGCCTCAGGGTCGAGGTCCGCCACCGGAACGTGCTCGATGATGGCCTCGAAGAGTGGGTGGATATCGCCACCGCCCGGCGGGGGCCACTGCTTGTCCGAAAGAGTGGCCCACCCCTCCTTGGCCGAAGCGTAGAGAACCGGGAAGTCCAGCGCTTCGTCGTCCGCACCCAGCTCGACCATCAGCTCGAACACTTCGAGCAGGACCTCGTCGGGGCGGATTTCGGGGCGGTCCATCTTGTTCAGCACGACTATCGGCTTGAGCCCCATCTCCAGGGCACGGGCCAGCACGTACCGCGTCTGCGGCATTACCCCTTCGAAGGCATCGACGACAAGCAATACGCCGTCGGCCAGCTTGAGGACCCGCTGCACTTCGCCGGAGAAGTCCGCATGCCCCGGCGTGTCCACGATGTTGATGTGGTAACGTTTTCCGGCCACGTCCGTGTAGCTGATGGCGCAGTTCTTCGCCAGAATCGTGATTCCCCGCTCCCGTTCGAGGGGGTTCGAATCCATGATGAACTGCCCGTGCAGCTCGCCGCGGGCGAAGTGACCGCTCTGACGCAGCAGCTGGTCGACCAGGCTCGTCTTGCCATGATCGACGTGAGCCACGATGGCCACGTTGCGTATGTCCTGCCTTCTCAAGATCCCCTCGCACGCAAGTGCGTCCGCCCGGCAGCGCCAGGACGAAGTGAGCGGGGAAGGTAATCTTCGAGCCGCCGGGTGTCAACGATTTGCTCCGATCTACGCACGGGCTGCCACTCCGACGGGGTGTTCGGGGCCCGCCAGCCCCGGCCCTGCCAGAGCACACTACTCCGGCGGATTCTCCAGCAGCTCCGGCTCTTCGATGTACCGCTGGAACAGCTCGAGGCTGCGGGCGCAGTAGTACCCGTCCGCGATGCGCTCGTCGAAGGTGTATCGAAGCATGACCATGCGCCCCGGAGCCAGCGTGCCCTCTCGGGTAACGACCGGCTCGTCCTGGACGCGGCCGATGGCCACGAAGATGGGCACCGTCCCGTACTCGTACAGGTGATGAAACGGGGCATCTACGCCGATGCTGCCCAGGTTGGCCAGGAACGCACTGGCATAGAGCGGATCGTTGCGGATCATGGAGGCCGGCAACAAACCCCAGTAATCGAGCACCCGCTGCGCCCACATCACGACTCGAACCAGGAAGCGGGGCAGGCTGCCGACTACCTTCATCTCCTTCTCCGAGGTCGTCATCTCCCTGCCGCGCCCCTCGCCGATGGAGGTGTCGACCAGGGCAGGAACATCGTTCAGCGACACGGCGGGAGGGAACCGCACCTTGACCGTCGTCATCGCCGCTTCGTCAGCCATCGACTTCTTGACCGCAAAAGAAAGCTCTATCTCCCGGCGCTGGTAGAGGCGACGCCCGACGACGAAGCGGTGCAATTCCGATCTCTCGGCCAGCACCCGGGCCACGGCAGCCAGGATGACATGGAAGAACGAGACCCTGGGCAACCCCCTCTCGAGCCGCTTCGACAGGTATGCCAGCGTCCCGTCGACCCGCAGTTTCTGCTCGAAGAACACCGCTGACTCGTTCCGTCCAGGCATCACGAACGGAAGGAACTCCCGAAGCAGCGAAAGCCCCCTGACCCGCACTCCGTCGCTTCTTTCGAGGATGCCCATATTGTGCCTCCACGACCGGTATCCGCTGTTCCCCGTTGCCACGCCCCCCCATTCTGCTATCATCGACCGGAATGGTTCGATTGGCAACGGTGCATATTCGGGAGGAAGCGATGAGAGTGCGGTCGGCATGTATGCCTTTTCTGGTCGTGTGCGCTGCGTGCGGCGGCGATCCGGTCGTGACGCCGGATATCGCGGATACTGCTGAGCCGGACCAGCAGATCGCCTGCCTGGGCAACCCGTGCACCACCGTCGACGAGTGCAAGGTTTCCGGTCCCTGCCTGACTGCTGTGACCTGTGCGGACGGCTGCTGTCTGTACCAGTTCCGCCCCGAGGGGACGCCCTGCTCAGAGGGTTGCAGCGTGGGCGGGAAGTGCGCGGCCAATGGTGAGTGCATCGACACGGCACCGGTCGCTTGTGTTGAAGCGGACGGGAACCCATGCACCGCTCCTTCGTGCGATCCGGCGACCGGGGAATGCGGAGCGGAGATCCCGTTGCCCGACGGCCCGGCGCCCCTGGAATCGACCTGCTGGGACAACATGTTGTGCAACGCGGGAGAAGTCGACAACGCTCAGGCGGTTCCATCTGCACTGGCGGAGCAGTGCACGGCGCAGGACGATGCGCTGGACCCGTTCGGCTGCGTGGAGAGCGTGGTCTGCGTGGACAGCCAGGATGCCTGCGTCGTCCAACTCAAGGCAGCCGGAACACAGTGCTGGGGAGGGAGCAACGGGGGCCAGGGGGACACGTGTCCCGGGCGTTCCTGCGACGAGAAGGGAGAATGCGTCGAGGATGCCGGCTTCGATACGGTGTGTGACGACTCGGCCTACCCGGTGGAATGCGGCGATGACTGCCGGCCGTGCACGGATCTCGTGTGCCACTGGATTGCCGACCCCGATGCCGGGACCACTCCAACCAAGAAGGTCAAGTACTGCCGGCCCGAGGCTGTGCCCGGCGAGCCGTGCGATGACGGTAGCGGCAAAACCGTGGGGGACGAGTGCGTGCTGTCGGGGCAAGCCAACGGCCCCATGGGCAAAGAGACCTTGGGAAGCTGCCTGCCGGGGGAAGGCAAGACCAAGGACGAGTGCCTGGAGGAGATGGACAAGGCGGCGCTTCCCTGTCTGAAAGCGGGCATCACGTGCGACGAGGATTCGGGGTGTGCGTTCGACCAGGGGGCTGCGGATGCATGGTGCTATCCGCCCGCGCCGGTCTGCTTCAACCAGGTGCAGACGTTCTGCACACAGGTCGATCTTGGCGACGGGAAGTGGAATTCCGAAAGCGGATGCCACCTCGTCGTCTTCAGCCAGGAGGGGTGCGACGATGCCAACCCGTGCACACAGGATTCGTGCGACACGGGTTCGGGCTGCAAGCACGTCCCGCAGGATGGGCCGGTGTGTGACGACGGGTCGGACATAACCGTGGATGATGTGTGCAAATCCGGCGCCTGCGTGGGACTGCCTGACCCCGACGTCGACGGAGTGGCCAACAGCGGCTACTCGCAGCCTTGCGGAAAGGGGGTTGCGGATCTCTGCAACGACAACTGCCCGCTGGTGGCCAACCCTGATCAGGCGGATGCCGACGGAGACGGCGTGGGTGACGTGTGCGAATGCGTTCCCCAGTGCGCGGGCAAGAGCTGCGGCAGCGACGGCTGCGGCGGAAGCTGCGGCTCCTGCCCGCCGAGCCACGTGTGCCTGGCCGACGGCAAGTGCCAGTGCATCCCGGACTGCGTGGCCAAGCAGTGCGGTCCGGACGGTTGCGGCGGCAACTGTGGAAGCTGCCCGAACAACAACGTGTGCCTGGCGGACGGGACGTGCATGTGCATCCCCGACTGCACCAACAAGCAGTGCGGCGACAATGGCTGCGGCGGCAATTGCGGCTCATGTCCCGGCGGCTACCTGTGCATCGGCAACCAGTGCACCTGCACCCCCAATTGCGGCGGCAAGCAGTGCGGCGACAACGGCTGCGGCGGAAGCTGCGGTATGTGCGGGGGCGGCCAGCTTTGCAGCAACGGGACGTGCGTGAACAACTGCACGCCGGTCAACGGCGGCTGGTCCGGCTGGTCGTGCGGCGTGTGCGACAAGCAGTGCGGCGGCGGGAAGCGGACGTGCACCCGCACCTGCAGCAATCCTGCGCCGTCGTGCCAAGGTGCCTACTGCGTCGGCTCCGACTTCCAGAGCGAGGACTGCAACACGCAGCCCTGCAAGCCCACGGTGTGCGGCAACATGACACAGTGGCAGGAATGCACGGTGGCGGAGTACGTCTCCGGCATCCATGGGGATGACACCAGCAAGGAGGCCTGCGCCCTGTCGTGCGGGCAGATGCAGGCGCTCTGCGCCAAGTACATCTGGTACAGCGACGACCCGGAAACCGGCGCCGTGTGTGTCTGTCACTCGGCCCACGGTACCGGTCCGTCGACTTTCCCGTTCGAGCAGAACAACCAGTTCGGATGGAAGATCTGGGCTGCGGAGTGCTACTGATTGGCGAAGAAGGGAGAGCCCCGCCAGGCAGCAGGAACCGTTGGTCTGAAGGTCGCGACAATATCGAGGTTGGCGATGAAGCTGTCGAGAGAACCTGTTCTTCCTGGAGCGCTGCTTCTGGTGGCATTCGTTGCACATGGCTGTGGGTCGACCACTACGTCGTCCGCTGCTGACGACGCCGTGGACTTGGTGCAGGAAGGGACTTTCGGGGAGGCTGGCGTCTGCCTGGGGACTTCCTGCTCGGTTGCGTCGGACTGCGGCAAGGTGGATACCTGCGTGGCTGCCGTTTCCTGCGAAGCGGGCTGCTGCGTGGTCAAGTACGAGCCGCCTGGAACGGAATGCTCCCTGCCATGCCAGACCGGGGGGATCTGCGATGGCTCGGGAACATGCCAGGACTACGAGCCGGTAGTATGTCCGGAGGTCGACGGCAACCCATGCACACGCGGCGAGTGCGACCCCAAGAGCGGGCAGTGCGGCGAGACCGAGGTGGCCCTCGCCGACGGAGTGCCCCCGTTCAAGTCTCTCTGTTGGACCGGAATCGTCTGCAAGGACGGCCAGCCGGACACTTCCCAGGCGCAGCCGACCGAGCTCCAGTTGAAATGCGAGGAGCAGGATTCCGCTCTCGGTCCATTCGGATGTACGGAGCAGATCAAGTGCGTCGACAGCCAGGAGGAATGCCTGGCCGTGCTCCGGGAGGAGGGAACCGCATGCTGGCTGTCCGGGGGCGGCGGGACCGACCAGACGTGCAAGGGGCGCTCGTGCAATGCAAAGGGGGACTGCGTGCCGGACCCGAGTCAGGACCAGTTCTGCGACTCGTCCGCGTTTCCAGCCGAATGCGGAGTGGCCTGCCAGGCCTGCACGACGCTCACCTGCCATTGGATTCCCGACCCGTCTGCACCCGGCACGGCAGCGACCAAGGTCCGTTACTGCAAGGCGCAGGCCGTCGTTGGAGAAGGCTGTGAGGACGGAAGCGAGTGCACCTCCGGGGACGTCTGTGTCCTGGACCTGTCCATGGACGGCCCGCTGGGCAAGGAGACCGTCGGACTGTGCAACCCCGGAGAGGTAACGACGAAGGAGGACTGTCTTGCCGAGCTTCTCAAACCTGAGCTGACCTGCCTGCTTGCAGGAGTGGAGTGCAACGATGAGACTGGTTGTACCCTCGACCAGCAGAAGGCGGACGAGTGGTGCTACCCGCCCCCGTCGGTCTGCTACGACAAGGCCAAGACCTTCTGCACGCACCTCGATTTGGGCGACGGCCTCTGGGACCCCCAGACCGGATGCCACCTGAAGCTGGTCGATGAGACGACCTGCGACGACGGGAACCCTTGCACGGAGGACGTATGCGACGGCACGCAGGGATGCAGCAACCCGCCGAACAAGGCCGCTTGCGACGACGGCAGCTTGTGCACGGTCGGAGATGTGTGTGCCGGTGGTTACTGCCTGGCGGGGCCGGCAGCCCTCGACTGTGCGGACGAGGATCCGTGTACGGTTGACTCGTGCGACCCGATCGAGGGGTGCCTCCATGCCCCTCAGACGGGCGGTCCGTGCAATGACGGAGATGGCTGCACGAGCGGAGAAACATGCATCGCAGGCCTCTGTACCGGCGGACAGGTCAAGAGCTGCGACGACAAGAACCCGTGCACCAAGGACTGGTGCGAGCCTCTGCTCGACTGCCAGCATGAACCGCAGGCAGGAGCATGCGACGACAACGATCCCTGCACGCAGGACGATGCCTGCGCCGCGGGAGCCTGCTTCGGGAAGTTCAAGCCGGGCTGCTGCGGGAACGGACAGTGCGAGGCCGGCGAAGTCTGCCTGTGTGTCGAGGATTGCCTCGGAGTGAGTTGCCAGACAGACCCGTGCCTCCAGGGGGAAAGCTGCCTTCCGGACGGTACGTGCGGCGGCGGGCAACCGAAGCCGACCTGCTGCGGAGACGGGAAGTGTGCAACGGCCGAGAAGTGCGGATGTGTCGATGATTGCAAGGGAAACAGCTGTGACGACGGCGACGCGAATACCTACGACGACGTGTGCACCGCTGCGGGCAACTGCGAGGGCAAGACCCCGAACTGCCTCGACAACATCAAGAACGGGAAGGAGACCGACACGGACTGCGGTGGGCCGGTGTGCCCCAAGTGCGAAAACGGAGAGGACTGTCTCGTCGCCGGCGACTGCCAGTCCGGACTGTGCGAGAACGGCAAGTGCGCCTCCCCGGTCTCCTGCGGCCCACTCGGAAAAGCCTCTACCGGAGCCCTTGGCAATGCCGTTCTTTCCGGAAGTGTGACCATCAACACCGATTCGGGCCAGATCGTGGTTGGCGGAAACACCCTCGTGGCCGGCAACGAAGCGGGGGTGGAGCTGTTGACGCAGAACGGACAGGCAAACGGGTTCGCACCACCCAAGGTGCGGCTCTTCCACTTCGCCGAGCTGCAGGTCGAGGCAGGTGCGGTCGTCACCGTGACCGGGAAGAACAGCCTCGCGCTCCTGACCACGGGGAACCTCAGCGTGGCCGGCAAGATCGACCTTGGCGGCGGGGACGGAACATCGGGAAGCACGAACACGGCAGGGACGGGAGGTGCTGCGGGACCGGGCGGTTGGGCAGGCGGCCAGTGGGTGAGCGGCCCCGGTTGCGCCGCGGGCAACGGGATGGCGACCGGCCCGGGGGCGGGCCAGGAAGGGGCATGTGGCGGAGGGGGAGGCAAAGGATCGGACGGGACATCCGGAGGCGGTGCCGGAGGCGGTGGGGGAGGATGCGGGGCATCGGGGGGGGCAGGTGGAAGCTACGCTACTTCGGGGGGTTCCGGACTCGGAGGTGATCCGGCAACAGTGGGCAGCGCCGGCTCTACACCCGGCTCACCAGGCGCTGGCGGCTCGGGTTGCCTTGGGGCAGGCGCCCCCTCGAACCCGGGCAATCC
Organism: Deltaproteobacteria bacterium; assembly: GCA_016875215.1. GTDB lineage: Bacteria > Myxococcota_A > UBA9042 > CAIXZC01 > CAIXZC01 > CAITUV01. The sequence goes on along the minus strand of VGRX01000095.1, from coordinate 1,052 downwards.
GTACGGGGATCCGGCGCTGACTGCGCTCTACGGTGGCACGGGTGGGAGCGGAGGAGGCTTTGGTGGATTTGCCGGCTTCGGCGGATGGGGCCAGGGAACTGGGGGAACGGGCTACGGCGGCGTTGCCGGCTACTCCGGAGGCCCGGGAGGGGGCGGTGGAGGAGGCGGTGCGCTGCTCGTGTGCGCCGGGGGAATCCTCGAAGTCAAGGCCGGAGCCGAGTTGGACGTGTCCGGCGGCCTGGGCGGCGTCGGAGGCAGCTCCGGTATCTCAGAGAACGGAAAGCAGGCTCAGTTCGGCACCGGCCCCATCGGGGGCGGCGGAGGCGGCGGACGAAGCGGAGGAGGAGGAGGCGGCGGAGGCGGGTCAGGCGGGTCGATGTACATCGAAGCTTCCACGGTCCAGGTATTTGGCGGACTCAAGGCCGGCGGTGGTCCGGGGGGCTCCGGAGGCTGGTCAGGAGGCGGGGCCTTTGGCGGCAGCGGGAAGAACGGCGGCGGGTCCGGAGGAAAGGGCGGCGATGGCGGGAAGGGTGCGGCCGGAGGGAAAGGCGGGGACGGGTTCATTCGCGTCAAGGGAGGCACCGTGATTCTGCAAGGGCAGGTCACGGGGAAACTCACCCAGTAGCGAGCAAGGGGCGAGCAAGGGGTCAGGACAGCAGCAACAGCAGCACACGACTGACCCCGTCCCCTCGGCAGCCCTTCGAGCAAGGGGAGCAAGAGCACAAGAGGAGCCAAGAGGAGCAACAAGAGGAGCCAAGAGGAGCAAGGGGTCAGGACTTAACACTTGACACTTGTCGCTTGGCAAGAGCAAGGGGTCAGGACAGCAGCAACAGCAGCACACGACTGACCCCGTCCCCTCGGCAGCCCTTCGCCAGCCCCTGACTCCGAGCAACCTCACGAAGCAGCAAGTCACGAAGCAGCAAGAAGCAAGGGGTCAGGACTTAACACTTGACACTTGTCGCTTGGCAAGAGCAAGGGGTCAGGACAGCAGCAACAGCAGCACACGACTGACCCCGTCCCCTCGGCAGCCCTTCGCCAGCCCCTGACTCCGA
>VGRX01000094.1 GCA_016875215.1 Deltaproteobacteria bacterium | reverse complement strand
CCTGGCCGCAGTCATGTCCGCAGAGCAACTGGCACTCAAGGATGCACTGGGAATCCCAGCCCCCGGCACAGCAGAAAGGGTCGTTGCCACAGACGCAGGATTCGCAGGGGCACCCCCCGCAGCCTGGATCCTGGCTCTCTTGGCATCCGGCAACGTCACTACAACTCCCTTCCCAGCACACCTGGCCCGCAAGGCATCCGCAGTCGCTATGGCAGTTGGAGCATTTCTCCCCCGTCCCCTGGGAGCAGACACCGTCTCCGCATCCGGCCAGGGTCAGTCCACAGTCCACACCGCACTCGCTCTGGCATTGGGCCATGCAGTCCCAGTCCCAGTGGAAGATGCAGCAGTAAGGGTCATTGTCCTGATCGCAGACACAGGCCTGGCATGCACATCCGGAGCATCCTGGGCTGCCTGAGACGTTGCAACCGGGGACCACCACACACTGCCCGTCCTTGCACGTCAGGCCAAGCCAGTTGGCGCAGCCGCAGTCCTCCTTGCAGGTCTCGCAGTTCTCTCCGTCGGCCTGGGAACACGCGCCATCCCCGCAGCCAGGAGCCGTCAGGCCGCATCCTCCACAGGCCAATTCGCACAGCCACGTACAACCCTCATGCCAGGAGCCGTTACAGCAGTATGGATTCAACTGGCAGACGCACTGCTCGCAGGCACACCACGGGCACCCGGAGTCCCACGACGCGGTGCACCCCGCGGTGTCTTCGGTGCACTGGCCGTTCGAGCAGAGTTGGCCTCCCGGGCAGGGGCAATCCGGGGCACAGGTGCAGTCCTCGTCGGGACCGCAGATGCCGTCACCGCAGGCCCCGTCCATACCGCAGCCTCCGCACTGGGTCAGGCAGGCGTGGGCACAGGTGTAATCCCAGATCTTGGTGCAGCAGTAGTCGAGTCCGAGGGTCTGGCAAACACACTCCTCGCACGCGCAGCCGCCGCAGCCAGGTTTGAGGTTCTTCCACGCTTTCACCCACCACCAGACCGACGTACAACCTGTCGCCCCGTCGCCGTACACACAGTGCCCCTGATCGCAGACTGCGCCTGGGCTTTTCGTCGCACACGCGCAATCCTCGGGGCAGTTGGAGCAGTCCTCGAAGGGGTCGCACTCGCCGCTCCCGCAGAGGAACCCGCATCCCCCGCACACGTCCTTGCAGAGGTTCACGCACTGCTGGCTCCAGGTATACTTGCAGTCCGGCGACAACCCGACCACACACGACTTGCAGGCGGGGGGGTTGTCCATAGGTTCACCCTCCTTGGGGTAACAGCCCAGGCCCACGCAATCGCCTTGGTAGCAGGTTAGCCCCAGCGGACCGCAGGACCCGCAGCTGCCCCCGCACCCGTCATCGCCGCACTGGCTGTTGCACACGGGGTAGCAGCAGGCACCCTTCTGGCAAAGCCCGCCCGGAGCGCATTCCCCGCAGCTGCCCCCGCACCCGTCGCTTCCGCAGTCCCCGGCACAGGAAGGAACGCATGGCGCACAGGGCTCATCCTCGCACGGCAGTGACCGAGCGCAACGGATCCCGAGGTTGGATTCGGTGTACGACCCCACGGAGTCGAAGACGGCCCGCTGCATCCACACACCGCAGTAAGAGCCGGGGGCGTCGTAAGGGCATCCATAAGTTGCCGCCGCAGGGAGGGCCCCCGGGTCCCAGCCGCCGGGGAGGCAATCGTCGGTCCAGGCCGGGTACGCCACCCCCGGAGCCCCGGCGTAGCTCCCGTGGGAGCAGTCCTCGATCCACTCCTCCACGTTTCCCATGAGGTCGAACAACCCAAACCCATTGGCGTTCTTGGTCTTGACCGGGTGCTTCATGTTTCCTGAGTGAGGCCATACCCAGGCCGTGTCCTGCAGGCATTCATAGCCGCTTCCGCATGCATACCAGCCCTGGGTACCTGCGCGGGCGGCATACTCCATCTCCGCCGCGGTCGGCAGTCTCCCTCCGACCGCCTCGCAGAACGCCTTGGCCTGTCCCCGTTTGACGCACTCCACGGGGTAGGCGGGTCCTCCGGCCCCCTTCCAGTGGCAGGAAGGATTGACACCGGTGACGGATTCGTACTGGGCCTCGGTCACCTCGGTCTCCAGGAGCAGGAAGGGGGCCACGCCCACTGGGTGCTGAGGAGTGTACGCATCCCACACTTCGCCGCCCTCCGGAGGGCACCCCATGAGGAACACGCCGGCCGGGACGGGCACCCAGGTCAGCCCGGGGTCGGCGTAGCACTGGCCTTCCCAGCATGACGTCCCCAAAGAACAGCTGCCGCACGACTTACCACATCCGTCGGTCCCGCATTCCTTGTCCTCGCACGCGCCCTGGCAGACACAGGTTCCCTCGACGCAGGCATCCTGCACACCCGGACACACGCCGCAGGTTCCACCGCACCCGTCGCTGCCGCACTGCTTGCCCTCACACGCGGTGAACGCACACCCCCCCTCTCCACAGGTCTCCCCACAGCCGCACGGGCAATCCAGTGGACAGGCGGTGCAGTCCTCCGTCAGGTCCGCATCGCAGGCTCCGTCCCCGCACCAGGGCTGATAGACACAGGAGCCTTCCTCGCAGGCGAAATGCTCGTCGCACGTCCCGCAAGTCCCACCGCACCCGTCGTCTCCGCACTCCTTGACCGCGCAAACCGGCTGGCAGATGCAGCCCCCTTCGAAGCAGACGTCCTGCAGACCAGGACAGGTGCCGCAGGTACCGCCGCAGCCGTCGTCCCCGCATTCCATGCCCACGCACGCTGGCTGGCAGACATCGGGAGCGATGTCCTCTCCGATGTCGGGCAGTGCGGGGGTGTCGGTCCCGGTGTCGGGCAGCGTGGGAGTGTCGGGGGAAGTGTCGGGCAGCGTGGGAGTGTCGGTCCCGGTGTCGTCCGGAGCGTCCGGCAGGGGAACGTCCGGCAGCAGGTCCGCCGCCACGTCGGGCACAAGGTCCACAGCGGCGTCCGCCGCGAGGTCACTGCCCGTGTCCGCAGGCTTGCGGTCGGCCCCCAAATCCACAGCGACCCGGTCCGTCGCGGAGTCCATGCCAGCATCGCCGCCGCTGGACGAACGGCTGGAGCAACCGAGTGCGATAGCGGCGAACATCGCGGCCCCCATGAGCCAACCGGTCATCTTCATTGAGGCACCTCCGGTTCGGGCTCGGGCGGGTCGCTGGCCGCAGGCTTGCGATGCCGCACCGAGACTCAGCTTCAACCACGTGATGGACAGTACATGAAAGGCCGCGGCGGATCAACGGCGGGGTAGGCGGACTGACTTCTATCCAAGAAGGGGGGGGCGAACTGATCTGCCACAGGTGCGGCCCTCCTGACGACATTGCGACCGAGCCGGCCGGATGAGTTGGCATGAGATCTGTTCACCGTGACCGACGAAACGGGGGCTGTTTCCAGGTAGGCGGTGGAGAGGTTCGGCTGGAATAGCGTTTCGCGATCAGGCATTCTTGTGCGCATGGACCTGTTGCCCCAGTTGGCCGTGGGTGGCCTGTTCGGTTTCGTGTGCCTGCTCGTGCCCGTGTACTGCGTGCGCATTCTCCTGCTGACGGCGTGGCGCAGGCTGGCCGGAAGGGATCTGCTGCGGCGGCGCCGGCTGGACCGCCCTGTGGTGCGGCTGCTCATCCTGTCGCTCGGCCTGATCGAGCTCTGCTGCTTCCTCTACGCCTGGACGGTGGAGCCGTATCGGCTGGAGGTGACGCAGGAGACGTTGAGAAGCGATCGGCTGGCGGCCGGAGCGACGCTGCGGATCGTGCAGATCAGCGACCTGCACATCGAGGCGGACGGACAGCCGGTGTCGGGCAGCGGCATGGCGACCGGGAGCGCACCGGGGGGCAGCGGAGAGGGCAAGCCGGGCCTGGCCGATCTCGTGGCGGCACAGGCCCCGGATCTCGTGGTGCTCACGGGGGACTACCTGAACACGGATTCGCCGGAGGCGGAAGCTGCGCTTCGCAGGCTGCTCGGCTCGCTGCAACCTCCCTACGGAACGTATGCGATACTGGGCAACTGGGACTACCGCCCCTGGTCGCGGGCCGGCGCAATCCTGAGGGAGTCGGGCGTGCACGTGCTGGCCGCGTCGTCCGAGGAGGTGGACGTACGGGGGACCGGGGTGCTCCTGATGAACGGGCAGGTGCCGCCGGAGCATCCTGCGCACCCGCCCAGCGACGGGCAAGCCGGGAATGAGCCTGGTGGCCGTCCGATTCGGATCTACCTCGCCCATTCGCCCGATTCCATCGAAGATGTGGCGGGGCGTGTCGATCTCTATTTCTGCGGGCACACGCACGGAGGGCAGATCCGCCTGCCCTGGTTCGGCGCCATCGTCACGCTGTCCCGGTTCTGGAAGCGGTACGAGATGGGGCGCTACGAGGTGAACGGGACAACCGCTTTCGTGAACCGCGGCATCGGTTGCGAAGGGGGCCCCGTTCCTCGGGTCCGCTTCCTCTCTCCCCCCGAGATCCTCGTGGTGGATGTCGCCAATTCGGTACCGTGAGCCAGCCCGCTCTCTCCGGGAGCACGGAACAGCTGGACTTCCGTCTGCTCGGTCCCTTCAGCCGATCAGTTCTCTAGAAATTAGCCGTGGCCGAGGTGCCGCCGGTGCCGTTCGTTCCGGGATTGCCGATGGAGGGACCGCCGCTGCCACCGCTGCCGCCGGCACCGGTCTGGCAGGTGTTGCCGGTCTTGTAGGCAGCGAGGCTGACTGCCCCCTGGCCGCTGGCGAAGAAGCAGTAGGACACACCACCGCAACCACCGCCGCCACCGCCGCCATGTCCGCCGTTCCCGCCATCGCCGCCAGTCCCGGCGCCCCATCCGCACCAGGCATTGGCGGTACCGCCGTTTCCGCCCAGAGCGCCGGTTCCGCCCGTGCCCCCCGTGCCGCCGTTTCCGCCGGTTCCGCCGGTTCCGCCGACACCGCCCTCGATGGAGTTGGACTGGATCTGCGGGATGGTCGTCGGTGCGACGTCGAAGCGGAAGAAGAGGCCGAACGATCCGCCGCCGCCCGTGGCGCCTGCTCCCGCCGTCCCACTGCATCCTCCACTGCCGCCGCCACCGCCCGTAGCGCCGATATGATCGCCGCAAGTGCCCGTAGAATCGGCACCACCACCGCCACCGCCGCCGCCGCCGCCGCCGCCCGGGCTGCCGTTTGATCCCGCAGCCCCGCCGCTGACGTTCCACAGGCCGTTCACCACGCTGCCCGCCACGGCCGAGCACCCGGCGCCGGCAGCCCCGTTGGCACCGGTTCCGCCCTTTGTGCCGTCGAGCCCTTCGAAGGAGTTGCCGCTCGGCGGCACCGAGCAGGTGGAGCAGATGCTGTTGAAGGTGCCGTCCCAACCGGCAGCACCGCCCGCGCCGCCCCCGGTTCCCTTGCCCGTTCGGCCGAACTCGTTGCTGTTGGGGCCTGCGTAGCTCGGGCAGTAGCTGTCACCGCCCTGGCCACCGGACACATCGACGACGCCGCATGTGCGCACCCCTCCCGCACCTCCGTCCTTGACCTTGCCGATGGTGCAGCTGTTGCTGCCGTAGATATAGGCGTTGAGGCCAGCGGTTCCGATGAGACCGTCCACACCGTCGACGCCGTTGCTTCCCGCAGATCCGGAACCGCCGTTTGCGGCCACGATGTGGTTGTAGGACAGTCTCAGCCCCTCCCCGCAGTTCTTCACGTAGACGGCGTAGCTCGAGCCGCCGGCAGCGTTGTTGCTCTTTCCGTAAATCGTGAACCCGTCGATCACCGTGCTGCCGGCGGCCCCGGCGATGCCCGAGGCGTTGACTGCGCCGGGCAGCGGGACGCTGAACGGACTGCCCATGATCACGGTCTCGTAGAGCACGATGTTCCGCTGCTTGAAGTCGGACGAGTAGCCGCCCCACAGCTTGACTCCGGCCTTGAGGCTCAGGGAGGCCGTGTATACCCCCGTCGCCACATACACGTCCCGCTTCCCCGTGGACTTGGCCTTGTCGACACCCGCCTGGATGGTGAGCAACGGCTTGCTGATCGTGCCCGGGTTGACATCCGAGCCGTTCTTCGCCACGAAGATCGCGTTGTTGATCTCGCCGTCGACTCCGTCGCAGTTCTGGTCTTTCTTGACCGGGTTGCACGTGGGCGGGTCGGGGCAGTCCACGTCGGGCAAGTCGGTAGCCGAGACAAACTGACACTCGCAGCCATCCGCCGGATTGCTGTTCACATCGGTAAACCCTCCCTCGCACTCCATTATGCAGTTGGGAACCTGCTTGGACACGTCGCAGACACCGTCGGCGTTGGGATACTGGAGGAAGGTGCAGTTGTTGCCGCACTGTCCGCAATGCGTGTCCTTGGTGTACTTCCCGTTGACCAGGAATCCATCGTCCAGCGTTCCGTTGCAGTCGTTGTCCAGGCCGTCGCAGACTTCGCCCGGGAGAGAGCACGGCCCCCAGCCTTCAGCCAGGCACATCTGGGTCCCGTAGCAGGTCGTGTACGGCTCGCCCGGGGCGGGATCCGCTGGCCAGGTGGCGGAGCAGCTCTTGCTCAGGTTCGGATTGCTCCCGTCGCAGGTGCACGAATTGGTGGAAGGAATGCATTGCTGATCACCGCCGTAGGGTTTGCACTCGTAGCCGGAGGGACAGTCCGCGTTGGAATCGCAGTGCTTGGAGCAGAACTTCCCGTCCGCGAGGGCGACGCACTTGGCCCCTTCGAGCACACAGTTGTCGTCGGTGGAGCAGGATTCGCAGAGGCTGGCCACGTTGGGAATGCACTGGAACTGATTGAGCTTGTAGTAGCCCGCGTCGCAGGAATCGACCACGCACTGGGGCGTTTCCTTGGTGTCGTCGCACTTGGGAACTGCATGCGGGAACCCGGCCTCACAGGAAATCGTGCACGACCCGCAGTGCTTGAAGGCAGAGTACTTGCCCTGGGCGTTCTTGAACGGTTCGTCGACACTGCCATCGCAGTCGTTGTCGAGGTAGTCGCAGCTCTCCGCTGCGGGAACCGATGCCTGGCAGATCCAGCCGGGAGTTCCCATGCAGACCGCCTGGCCCGAGCAGGTGCCGTGTTGGTTGGAGAACGAGCACGGCTTGGACTGCGGCAGCCCGTCATCGGTGAGTCCGTTGCAGTCGTTGTCGATGCCGTCACATTCCTCCGGGATCGGGATCGCCGCATCACAGATCGACCATCCCTTGACGGCATCGCAGGTCTGGAATCCGAAGCAGGTGCCGGTCGGATTGGTCAACGAGCAACTTCGCTTGCTGCCCTGCGAGAAGGTGTTGCACTCACAGCTTCCGGAATCGGGCAGGCAGAGCGTACCCTTCCCCGCGTAAGTCTTGCACGAGGTTTCGCCGGCGCAGTCCTGCTCCACCTTGCACTGGAGAGCGCAACGCTTCTTGCCATCGATCGTCACGCACGGAGATCCGACGCAATCCGCGTCCACCGAGCATGCCTGGCAGGTGGTATCGGGCGGCACGATGCACTGGAACGGACTGACCTGATAGAAGCCCGGCTCGCATGAGGCCACCACGCACTTGGGCACCTGGTACGCGGGATCGCACTTGCCGGTCGCGTGGGGGATCGCAGCGGCACACCCGGTATTGCACGATCCGCAGTGCTTGTCCGTGTGGTACTTGTCCCCCTGCTTGAAATCCTCGTCGATGGTTCCGTCGCAATCGTTGTCGACGTAGTCACAGGTCTCGGCTGCCGGTTCCTTGGCCTGGCACACCCAGCCCTGGCTGCCCATGCAGACCGACACACCGGTGCACTTGCCGAAGGCATTGGTTTTCTCGCATGGTTTGGACGGGGGCAGTCCGTCGTTGACCAGGCCGTTGCAATCGTTGTCCTGGGCATCGCAAAGCTCGGCCTCGGGCACGGCAGCATCGCAGGGGAGCCATCCCTTGGCCGGATCACACGTTTCGAAGCCGAAGCAGGTTCCCACGGCATTGTTCTTCGAGCAGCTCCGTTTGGCGCCGGCGTTGGCCGCGCTGCAGTCACACGAGGCGGAGCCGGGGACGCACAGGTTACCCACACCGGCCACCGGCTTGCACTGGTATCCGGCGTCGCAGGCGCCGTTCACGCAGGCCCTCAGGCAATGCTTCCCCTTGTCGACCAGGACGCACTTGTCGAAGTAGCAGTCGGCATCGGCCTGACATGACTTGCACTGGACATCGGGCGGGATGATGCACTGGAACGGGCTGACTTTGTAGTAGCCCGGATCGCAGGAGGCGGCGACGCACTTGGGCAGTGGGTAGGAGGCGTCGCACTTGCCCGTCCCGTTGGGGATGGCGTTGAGGCACGCGTTGTTGCAGGCCCCGCAGTGTGCGTCCAGGTGGTACTTGCCGCCCGCCAGGAAATTCTCGTCGACGGTACCGTCGCAATCGTTGTCGACATAGTCACACGTCTCGGCTGCCGGGACCTTGGCCTGGCAGATCCACCCCTTGGTCCCCATGCAGGTTGCGATTCCGGTGCACTTGCCGAACTGATTGGTCTTCTCGCAGGGCTGAGTCGCAGGCAGGGCGTCGTCCACGAGGCCGTTGCAGTCGTTGTCCAGTCCGTCACAGACCTCGGCTGCGGGAATCATGGCGTCACAGGCCGACCACCCCGTATCCGGGACGCAGGTCTCGAAGCCGAAACAGGTTCCCACAGCGTTGGTGACGGAGCAGCTCCGCTTGGCACCGGCCTTGGCCTCGTTGCAGTCACATGAATTGGAGTCAGGAACGCATACGTTGCCGGCAAACCCCATCTGTTTGCACTGGTAGCCCGGACCGCAGGGGGCGGCCTCGCACTGCTTGAGGCAATACTTCCCCTTGTCCAGCAGCACGCACCGGTCGAAGTAGCAGTCTTCATCGACTTCGCAGGCCTTGCACTGGACTTCGGGCGGCACGATGCACTGGAACTGCCCGATGGGATAGAACCCGGGATCGCACTGGTCGACGACGCACTTGGGCACGGCATAGCCTGTATCGCAGGTCTCCGTGCTGTTCGGGATGACCCCTACGCAGGAGTTGTTGCAGCTCCCGCAATGCTGGTCGAGGAAGTACTTGCCGTCCTTCTTGAACGTCTCGTCGGTGAGCCCGTTGCAGTCGTTGTCCTGGTAGTCGCACAGTTCCACGGAGGGGACCTGCGCCTGGCAGACCCAGCCCGGAGTTCCCAGGCAGATCGCCACCCCCTTGCAGGTACCGGCCGCATTCGATTTCTCGCATGGCTGCTCGGCAGGCAACCCTTCGTCGACCGGCCCGTTGCAATCGTCGTCAACACCGTTGCAAACCTCGGCCGCAGGGATTGCGGCACCGCATTTCGACCAGCCCTGGAGCGGGTCGCACGTCTCGAACCCGAAGCAGGTTCCCTGTTCGTTGGATGCCGAGCAAGACCGCTTCGACCCTGCGGTGAAGCTGTTGCACTCGCACGACCCGGAAATCGGGAGACAGACCGTGCCGAGGCCGGGATAGGGCAAGCATACCGTTTCTCCGAAGCAGTCCTCCTTGCCCGCACACGAGACGAGGCATCGATCCTTGCCATCGACCTCGGCACACCAGCCGCCCAGGCAATCGGCATCGGCCTCGCACGGCTGGCAGGTGGTGTCCGGCGGAACGATGCACTGGAACGGGCTGAGCTGGATGAACCCCGGGTCACACGACGCGACCACGCACTTGGGCACGGGGAACGATGCGTCGCACTTGCCCGTTGCGTTGGGGATAGCCTCTGCGCAGGCGCTGTTGCACGTTCCGCAGTGCGGGTCGGAGGAGTACTTCCCCTGCACCTGGAACCCCTCGTCGGTCTCGCCATCGCAGTCATTGTCCTTGTAGTCGCAAGTCTCGGCAGCCGGAACCTGGGCCTGGCAAACCCATCCGAGCTTGCCCAGGCACGATGCTCCCCCCTTGCACACGCCCCACGGGTTGCTGTTCTCGCAGGGAGTGGACTCGGGGAGTCCCTCGTCGATGAGGCCGTCGCAATCGTCGTCGAGCCCGTCGCAGTCCTCGGCGGACGGAACGGCCGCATTGCAGGGGGTGAACCCGGTCTCAGGCTCGCACACCTTGAACCCGTAGCAGGTACCATGCTGGTTCACCTGCTGACAGGTCCACTTGAGGCCGGCATTCGCCTCGTTGCACTGGCAGGTCCCTGACTTGGGGAGGCAGAGCGGTTCCCCTCCCTGTTGGCCGCACACGTAGCCTTCGTCGCACTCGGTTCCGACTGGGCACAGCCGCAGGCAATGCTTGGTCTCGCCCACCGGCGCGCACTGGTCGAAGTAACAGTCGTCCGGCCCCTGGCATTCGGAGCACTGCATGTCCGGAGGCTCGATGCACTGGACTTCGTTGAGCTGCCAGAATCCCGGCAGACATTCATCCACCTTGCAAAGTGGCACTCCGCCGGATGAGTCACAGTGGGCCGTTGCGTTCGGCAACGCTCCTTCACAGTCTTTTCCGCACGAGCCGCAATGGTGGAGCATTGCATAGTTGCCACCGACCTTGAAATCCTCGTCGACCTCGCCGTCGCAATCGTTGTCGAGCAGGTCGCAGACCTCCGCGGACGGTGCGGGTGCGTTGCACTGCCACCCGGCCTCGCCCATGCACTGGAGGGTCCCATTGCAGGCTCCTACCCCGGGGGTTTCGACAGTGCACGGCTCCGCGGCCGGCAACATCTCGTCGGGCAGACCGTCGCAGTCGTCGTCGAGCCCGTTGCACACCTCGACGGCCGGAGTTGGGGCCGTGCAGCCCCCCCAGCCGAACAGCGGGTCGCACATCTCCTGCCCGAAGCAGATGCCGTGCCCGTTCGTCACCGCACACGGCTTCATCGCACCGGCATTCGCCTCGATGCACGTGCAGTCACCGCTCTTGGGGACACACCAGGAACCAGGATGTCCGCTCACCTCCGCACATTCGTAGAAATCGGGGCAGAGAACCCCGTCACACGCGGCTGCGCACGCCGAGCCGGCGGTGAGCTCGATGCACGCGCCGCCCTCACACTGCGCATCCGAGAAGCATGGCTTGCACTGCGTCTGCCCCAGCGGGAGGCACTGGATCTCGTTGGCCTTGAAGAACCCCGGATCACACGAAAGCACCTGGCAGAGCGGGAGCACACCCGAGCCGTCACAGTATGCGCTCCCGTTCGCGATGGCCCCCTGGCACGATGCGTCGCAGCTTCCGCAGTGCTCCTGGTGGACGTACTTCCCGTCCTGCTGGAAGTCCTCGTCGATCACTCCGTCGCAATCGTTGTCCTGGTAGTCGCACACGTCCTGTGCGGGCGTGGCCGCCTTGCAGACCCAGCCGTCTACTCCCATGCAGACGGACAACCCCTTGCACGTTCCAACCCCTTCGACCGTGTTCTCGCAGATCTGCTGAGGCCCCAGTTCTTCGTCGAAGAGCGCATCGCAGTCGTTGTCCTTCCCATCGCAGGCCTCGGCCTCGGGGACGGCGGCGGAACATGCCCCCCAGCCGACCTCCGGATCGCACGCCTCCAATCCGGAGCACGAGCCGAGCTCGTTGGTCACCTTGCACGGACGGCTCGTCCCCTCTTTGCCGGCCACGCAGTCGCAGGAACCGCTCAAGGGAAGACAGAGCGCCAGCTCCACGCCGTCCGCCCCGTCCCCATTGCCGTCCGGCTCCCCCTGTTCCCCGTCCTGCGAACCCCCATCCACAGGTACCGTCACCTTGCTGCACCCGTACGATGCCGGGCAGTCCCCATCCTCCTCGCAGGCAGCCGCGCACCGCTTCTTTCCTTCGATCTCGATGCACCGTCCATCCGGGCAGTCCAGATCGCTCAGACACTCCGTGCACACCACCTTGCCAGGGGGATAGCATAGGAACACGAGGTCCGGCCCGAACCCCGTGGTGCCGATACAATCCCACTCGTCCGGGCAGTCCTCGATGCACTCCCGGGTGCAGATCGGCCCCATGGAGCTGGTCACGCAGAAGCCGGACTCGCAGTCGGTTCCGCTTTCGCACGGGCAGGGCAGAGGATCCGGGCTCCCGTGGCAGGGATCCGGTGGTTGCCCGGTGTCCTTCCAGTGCGCTTCGGCCCTCTCCTCGAGAAAGTCGAAAACAGGGCCTCTGTCCTGGAACGTGAGCTCGCCGGGACCCGACGTTTCATCGGGCTCGGTCAGTGAAGGTTCTCCGGTGCTTGCAGACGTGCACGCAGCAAGCATCGCAAGACAGACTACCGAGAGAAGAAAGCGGCCACCCTGGAAGGATCTGGTCTCCATAGACGCCCTCCTGCGTTCTTCGGACTCGAACAAGTTTTTCGTTAGGGCCTGAGTCTCCCTGCACCCAGTATATAGGCACCGACCGGGGACTTGTCCACAACATCTTGCGTCTTTCCCCAAAAAAGTTTCGAGGCGCCACTTGTCACCGACAACTTGGACTTCCGAGGGGCGGCGACGGGTACTCGGTGGTTGCCGTCCGGGTGCGTCCCGTGTAGTCTGTGGCGGTCACTGGCGAGGTGCGTGATGCGACTTGCTCGACTCCTGCTGCTGTTCTGCTCGTCCATGGCCCTGGCCTGCTCCGGTAACTCCGAGACCGGAAAAGGCAAGCAGGACGGTACCGGCGGTTCCGATCCCGATTCGGCTGCGGAGGGTCCGGACGCGCTGCTGCCCGACGCCATTGGCGGGACCAAGGATCTGGCCCCCCCCGAACCGGTTCCGACGCTCCTGCAGATCTCACTGGACCCGGAGAAGCCGGCCTACAAGGTGAAGGACTCGGTCAAGCTCATCGCGACCGTGACGGACCAGTTCGGCAATCCGATGCCTGATGCCTCACTGGACGTCCCGGGCCTGCTTCCCGCCGGTATCGCTGAGGCGACGGAGGCTCCGGGGTTCAAGTTCGTGTCGGAAGGCATGATCACCCTTACCGTGTGCGTCGCGGGCTACCCGAACGTCTGCGTCACCCGCGATATCTGGTGCGATCAGACCGGGCCGGTCATCGTGATCGACCAGCCGATGCGCGGCCTGATGCTGTCGGGTGACAAGCTCGTTCCGGTCAGCGGTACCGTCACCGATGCCGGTGGTGGGGTGGGAACGCTCACGGTGGACGAGGCGGATGTCGCGTTCGGTCCCGACGGCAAGTTCCAGACAGCGGTCACTTCGGTGCAGGCGATGAACTACGTGGAAGTCCAGGCCGCCGACGTGTTCGGGAATGCAGCGTCGGCCATGCGCTCCTACCTGTACTCGACCGAGTACCACGAGATCGATGCCTCGCAACCCGATCTCTCGCTCGTGCCCGATGCGCTCAAGGTCTACACGGATGACCTGCTCTACCACAACCCGGACCCTGCGGCCGCGGACAACATCTCCTACCTTCTCGAGCTGGTGCTTCAGGACCTGGACCTGTCGAGCCTGATTCCGAATCCCGTGGTGCAGGACCAGGACCTGAGCGTCATCTGCCTGTGGGGCAAGTACGACATCTACCTGGACAACATCAAGTGGGGCAAGCCGGACGTCAAGGTCAAGACCGTGAGCGGAGGCCTCGACGTGGACGTCGTGATTCCGGATTTCTACGGTGAGTTCTCGGTGGATACCGATGCCTTCGCCTGCGCGGATTTCAACGGCACGGTGAAGGCGCAGTCGGTGCACGTGCATGCCAAGGTGAGCATCACGGTGCTCGAGGGGGGCGGGCTGGACATCTCGACAACGGAGACGACGGCAGCGCTCGAGGGGCTCGACATCAACCTGGGCGGAGTCACGGGGTTCCTGCTCAACTGGCTCATCGACCTGTTCTCCGGAACGGTGGCCGACCTGCTCGAGGGGCAGTTCAGCAGCATGCTGTCCGACACGGTCAAGGACCTGACGTCGGGGATCACCGAGTCGCTGGCCAAGCCGATCGATATCCCGCTCGATCCCTTCATTCCGGGCAACACGCCGATCCTGCTGCAGGTGCTGGTGCGGTTCACGCAGGCGCTGTTTGACGCGCAGGGGGGCAACTTGAAGGCCAACCTGGGCATCTTCTCGCCCAAGACCATTGACATCGATGCTCCCGGGGCGCTGGGCAGAGCCTGGTGCCTGAATCCGACTCCCGAGGTATTCGAGTTCGACAAGGGCGCGCCAATGCCGCTCGAGCTTGCGGCCCACATCGACGTGGTGAACGAGGCGCTTTTCGCACTCTGGAACAACGGTGCGCTGCACCTGACAATCACTTCGGACGCGCTGGCCGAGATGGGGACCGACGTGGGCAAGTACGGCATCTCCGACCTGCAGGCTGCGACCCAGCCGTTGCTGCCGCCCGTGGTGACGACCTGCACGCAGGACGGCTCTCTCACTGCCCAGATCGGAGAGTTCTACCTCGAGGCGGCTTTCGGAATGCTCGGGATTCCGACGGACGTGCACCTGTACCTGTACCTGGAGCTTGCTGCCGAGATATCGGTCGTGGACGGCGAAGGCGGGAAGGCCATCGGCGTCGTGGTCGGCGACCCGACCGTCGTGCACGTCGGGCTGGAGTCGATCAATCCCGAATGGTACGGGAAGGAATCGATGATCACCGGGCTCGTCACGGATACGCTGGTCCCGATGGTGCTCAAGTCGCTCAAGGAGAAACCACTGTCTATCGCCATGCCCGCGTTCAACCTGGGAGACCTGTTGGGCGGCGGAGACGGCGGACAGAATGCGCTTTCGGGGAAACAGCTCGTGCTGGCACTGACCGAGATCCTGAACGACTTCGGTTACATCCACGTTCGGGGGGGCATCCAGATCGGCGACGTCCCACCGCCGCCCGAGGAGCCGGTGCAGTAGGGAGCGGATCTGGGATAGGACGGATAGGACGAATAGGACGAATAGGACAAATAGGACAAATAGGACAAATAGGACAAATAGGACGAATGGAAGGCATGGGACAGCACCGGGGGATTGCGGGGGGGCGTTTGACTTCT
>VGRX01000093.1 GCA_016875215.1 Deltaproteobacteria bacterium | reverse complement strand
CGTCCGACCCCTCGACTTCGCTCGGGGCAGGCACGTCCGACACGTCCGACACGTCCGACACGTCCGACACGTCCGACACGTCCGCACCGTCCAACCTGTCCGACCCGCCCCGCCCCGCCTGGTCGGTCAGCGCCTGCCTTCCCGTCGACGAGCAGCCAGCCCCCGCCAGAAGCACCAGCACGACTCCGCTCCACCTCGTGTGCGTCATCCTCGCCGTCATGTTGCCCCCCTTGCAGCTTCTGTCCCGGTTTCCAACCGCCGGCCTCAGGATACCCTGCCTCATCGCGGATTGCCACGCCCCGGAGCCAGCCGGGTGTGATGCGCTGCGTGGCAGAAGCGATGGGATGGGACGACTGTGCGGAAGTCCCCATGGCGACGCAACTCGGGTAGTGACCGAACACTATCGGAGTTCGGTCGCCCCAGGGATCTCCGCTCGACCCTCCCATGGCCCAGCCCTTGCCACGCCGCCAGCGCCCTGCCGTCCACCCCTGACTCGTGTTTCGCCGTTCCTGCCGTAGCGAGGCCGAGCAACCGTCGAGGCAGCGCAAGGAGCGAAGGGGATTTCTGTCGAAGGCGTACTGGAGGTACGTCGAGGCAGAAATCGCCCAGCACCACAGCGCCGCCTCCGAGCCGCTTCCGGGAGCTGGTGGAGACGATGAGGCTGTAGTCCCCTGCCGTGGGCAACGTCGGCATGCCTGCGGGGATCGGCCGCAGTAGGCGAAAAGGGAGAAGGACGAGTCTGAGCGGGGCTGCTACCCCACGGCCTCCTCGTCCATCTGCGGGGGCTTCGCAGCGGGTCCGGACGGCCCTTGCGGGGCGGCGTCCACCAGTCCTTCCGTGCCGGTCGCCCGTCCCTTTCTCAGCACGTTGAGCATGAAGATCTCGAGCTTGTTGATTGTCGTCGGGGACAGCAGGTTGCCGTCGATCTCCACGGACATCATGGGGAAGCGCTGGTCACGGGCCCAGGGGGCGACGACCCCTTCGATTACGCGGCCGATGAGGCACGCAAAGGGCGAGATGTTCACCGCTCCGGCGTATCCCTCGTGCAATGCCTCCGCGGTCGAGCCGCTGGAGATCGTGATCTCCGACTCGAGCTCCAGGGTGACGAAGTCCCGGCAGGCGCGGTCCATCATGGAGAGCATGTCGTGCGGGCTTTCGGGGACAAGGCCGGTGGGCATCAGGATTTCCCGCACCTTCCGGTCCACCCAACGCTTGTAGGTCTGCCGCACGTGCCAGGAGAGGAGCTCCCGCGTCTCGGGGGCCATGATCCGCTTGAGCGGCGCCATCAGCCTGAGCCGCTTGCGCAGCTCGTAGGCCTGCGTGAAGTCGCAGTAGTAGAGCCACTCGGTGATCCCGCTGACCTTGGCGATGATGCCCTTGTTGGAGAACATCTCCACCATCTCGTCCACTGCGAAGTCGTCCCGGCGGACGTAGATCTCTCCCACCACGAGGACCTTGGGACAGTCATCCGGGTTGCGCCTGAGCGGAATGCGCCTGAGATCCTCCGCCACCTCCTGGAGCGTGGGAAGCACGTTGGTGACGTCGGTCTCCGCGATGGCCAGGATCCGCCGGAAGCCGTGGTCGAAGCGGGCCATCGCGTCGGAGCGGTCGGCAGCGCAGGTCCTGAGGACGGTCTCGATGTCCTTCAGGTAGTCCGCGAGCACGATACCCCACCAGGCATGGCGGGAGAAGGACGGTCCCAGCTCGTTGTACCCGTTGGGGGAGCCGAGCTTCATGATGACCACGTTCTCGAGCCTCAGGTCCTTGAACAGGTTCTCGTAGTAGACTGCGTACTGTCCGGTGCGGCAGGGACCGGTGGTCTCCGGGACGAAGACGATGTACGTCGTGTCCTTGCGGTATTCCGGGGATGCGAAGTACTGGAGAGCGCTGCCGAGCACGAGATGGGACGGAAGGCACTCCTTGCCCGACGCGTACTGGCGGGCGAACTGGAGGGTCCTTGCGTCCGGGACCGGCATCGCCACGGAATTCCAGCCCGCGGTCCGGAGGCTTGCGGCCATGAGCTGGGCCCCGACGTTGCCCATGTTGGCCAGGAGGAGACAGACGTCGGGGTTGTGCTTCACGGGAACGCTGGCGCCGGTGCGGAGATTGCGGAGCATCGGCTCTCCCTTGACGAGCTCCATCCGAAGGCCGTTGTCGTAGCGCTCCTCTTCCTTTCGGGCCACCTTCTTCCGGTAGCCGTCGATGATGTCCAGGAAGGCTTCGACGCGGGTGTCGATGCCGGCATCCGCAGAATGGGAATCGAGCTCGAGGACCAGGTACGGCTTGCTGCCCATGGTCCAGCGCAGGTAGTGGAGGAGGAAGGAATCGGGGGCACAGGCGAAGTTCGAGATGAAGGTGACGTAGAGGTTCTCTTCCCGGGCCAGGAGCCCGGCGGACTTCATGTCCTGCTGACCGAAATACCAGTAGATGTTCGGGAACTCGGGCTCGTCCTCGAAGGGGAGGATGTCGAACGGGATGACCGTGTACCCGTTGCTGGTAAACTTCCTCGGGATGCCCATGTTCGCATCCCGGGTGAACGCATTGTACGGCCTGCCGAGCAGGGCGATGGCCGGCCGGTCCGCGGCCCGGGCCTCGTCCAGCGCTTCCCGCCCCAGGGCCCTTGCCTGTCGCCGGTAGTCGGCCTGGCGTACGCACGCCTCGTCGAACGCGGCAGTGACCTCTTCGACCGAGAACCCGAGCTTCGCCCCCATCTCCACGAATGGCTGGAGAGCCTGCTCACGGCCGTACTTGAAGGTGACCACCGGCCGGAGGATCTGGGCATCGAGGATCTCGGGAAAGGCACGGCGGATGTAGTAGGGCAGGCTCTGCGTGATGGGGCAGAAGCAGGCATGCACGTCCGGCTCGTAGCTCTCGAGATCGCGGAAGTGCGGCAGGAAGTAGAAGTCCACGCCCATGTCCAGGAGATCCTGGACCGCGCCGTGCGCGATCTCGGCCGGGAAGCAGTAGCCGCTCTCGACCCGGGCCATTCCGGCCGGAGCGGGCTGGCGGGAGAAGACGGTCTTCACGCCGAGCTTGTGGAAGAACCAGGAGTAGAACGGCCAGAAGGCATGGACGGAGAAGGCCCTGGGGATCCCCACCGCGTAGTGGCGCCGGGGAACGAACGTGTCGGGGGTCGGGACGCACCGGTCGAACAGGAGCTCGTTGCGCTTCTCGACGTAGTCGACCGCGCCCTCCCCCTTGCGCCCCTTTCGGAGGTTCGCGTACTTGTTGCAGCGCCCGCCGAACATGGTGCGGTGGCCGTTGACGGACAGCACCCGGATCGGGCAGAAGTTGTCGCAGGCCTGGCACTTGAATTCCTTCTCGTAGGTGATCTCCGAGGCCAGGATGCCGGCCAGGCGGATCGGTCTCTCGGTCAGCCGCCCGTCCGCGAGCTTCTCGAGTGCGAGCAACCCGACGCCGAAGCAGCCCATGAGCTCCGGGTCGGGGGGAACCAGCACGGGACGATTGAGCAGCGCGGCAAACGCCAGCGGGACGGCCCGGTTCTTCGCAACACCGCCCTGCAGCACGATGCGCTGCCCGATGGTCCGATTGCCGACCACCCGGCCCAGGTAGTTCGACACGATGGACATCACCAGGCCGGCGGTGATGTCTTCCCGGGCGGCCCCCTGCTGGATCGCCTTGCGGATGTCGGAGTTGATGAACGCAGAGCAGTGCTGGCCGAACTTGAGCGGCTCGGTGGCTGCCATGGCGATCTCGCCGATCTCCCAGGCATGGGCGATGTTCAGGTCGCCCTGGGCGGATTCCTCGAGGAACGAGCCGGTGCCCGCGGAGCAGGCCTCGTTCATGGCGTAGTCGATGGGGACGCGGTTGGCCAGCAGCACGTACTTGGCATCCTGTCCGCCGATCTCGAAGATGGTGTCGACGTCCGCGGCAAACTGCGTGGTACCCACAGCGTGGGCGATGATCTCGTTGTAGACCGCGGGGGTTTCCAGGAACACGCCGAGGATCTCCCGCGAGGAGCCGGTCGTGGACACGAGGCGGATGTCGATCTCATCTTCGGCAATCCCGGCCTGAGCGAGCTGGGTGCGCACCTCGACGATGCACTTCTTCAGGGCCCGCACAGGGTCGCCGTGGGTCCTGCCGTAGTACGCGGCAGCGATTTCGTGGGTATCCATGTCGATGAGCGCGACCTTGGTCGTGGTGGATCCGCCGTCCACTCCCAACACGTACCGTGCCCCGGCCCTGGGACGTCCCACCCTGGATTCCAGGCGGGTCACCAACGGCTCGGCCGCGACCAGGCTCGAATAGCGGGGGAACTTGACCTCGTTGGGGAGGAGCAACTCCTCCACCGCCGGCAGGGGGCTACCCAGGTCACCAGCAAGCAGCGCGGCACCGTAGGCCTCGTACCAGGCGGCCTCCGGCGGGATCTCGAACGTGACGTCGGGCATCTTCTCCTGGAGCAGAGGGAGCAGGTGCGGGTTGCGGGTGATTCCCCCGACGAGGACGACGGTGCCATCCTGCACCCGGGCCCGCTTGAGGAAGTCGCTGACCTTGACCGCCATGACGTTGGCCAGGGAGAGCACGATGTCTCCCTTGGTGGCCTCCCCCTTGTTGAGGCGGTGGGTGCAATCGCTCTTCATGAACACCGAGCAGCGGGTGGAGAGACGGCAGACGCTGCTCTCTTTCGGAATCGACCCGACATCGTCCAGCTTCATGTCCATGCGGGCAAGCTGCTGCCGGAAGAACTCGCCCGTGCCGGCTGCGCACTTGTTGCCGGAGAAGCTGGTGATGACCTTGCCGCTCTCGTCGATCGTGTACACCACGAGGTCCTCGCCCCCGAGCGAGACCACGGCCCGGCACTTCCCGCTGCGCTGACCGAGCACGGCTTCGAGGCAGAGGGACTCGGTGACCGAGGGAACGCGGACCATGCGGCGCCCCTCGTTGCCCGTGGCCAGGGCAACCGCACCGTGTGTCGGCCGTCTGGCCAGGATCGCGGCGATTGTTGCCGGTACGTTCCCCTCGTGCGGCAGGACCTCGTGCCAGGTGACCGTGCCCCGGTCGAGACACACCGCCTTTACACTGGTTGAACCAATATTGATGCCAACGGCCAGCATTTCAACCCCTCCCTACTCTTGGATTGAGTCGGGCAGACCATACAACTGGTCTTCTTCCCTGTAAAGGGAGAATCGAACGATCGGCCGAAATGCAAGGCGGGAGCGGGAGGTACCTACTTCAGACCGCAGACCGCCACGACGCCCGAGTCGATCTTGCCGTTCTTGGCCTCGGCCTCGACGTTGCTGTCGCAAACCGCGGGATCGGTGTGCCACTCGCCGAGCCAGGTCCAGCCCGACGGGCATCCGAGGTAGGGGTAGCTCCATTCGCAGTCGTCGGAGATGATTCCCAGCCTCAGCTCCTTGGCAGGGTCTGTGCAGAGCACCATCCAGCCGGAGCGCATGGGGCCGTTCGCTGCCCCGTATGCTGCCCAGTCGGTCTTGCAGTCGCACGAGCCGACGTGGAACGGGCCCCGGTTGGCCATGCCGTCCGGGCAACCCGAGTAGGGATGCGGGTCGTTGCAGTCGTCGCCGGCAGCGGAGACCTGGGCGAGGGACGGGTCGAGGGAGCAGAGCACCATCCAGGAATCCTTGGTGGAGCCGGAGGAGAAGCCGGCCCCTTCCACCCCCATCGACTTCTTGGTCGGTCCGGTCTTCCATCGGCCGGCCTGCGTGTACCCGGGCGGACAGTAGGGGTACACCTCCACGACGGCCAGCGGGACGCACTTCTCGTTCTGGCAGCCCTTGGACGGCCCGCAGTCCCCGCACTGGCCCCCGCAACCGTCGTTTCCGCATTCTTTTCCCGCGCACTGCGGCTGGCACACGCACTGCCCGCCGGGGTTGCACATCGTTCCCCAGCCGCACTGGCCGCACAGGCCCCCGCAACCGTCGTTGCCGCACTGTTTGCCCGCGCAGTCGGGGACGCACTGGCACTTCCCGGAGAAGCACTGGTGCTGCGGCAGGCAGGTTCCGCACGTTCCGACACAGCCGTCGTCGCCGCACTCCTTGCCCGCGCAGCTCGGCGTGCAGGCCAGCATGCAATGGAGATTCGCGTCGCAGTACTCGTTGGCCTCGCACGCACCGCACTGGCCGCCGCACCCGTCGTCGCCGCACTCCTTCCCGTCGCAATCGGGCACCAGGTTCAGGCCGTCGCAATCGTCATCCATGGAGTTGTAGCAATCCTCGATCGCGCCGGGGAAGATGTCCGCGCTGAAGTCGGCGCAGTCGCCGTCCTCCAGTGCGGTCCGCTTTCCGGTGGGGGCGCACAGGCACCACGGATCTCCGACCCCGAAGCCGTCGCCGTCCTGGTCGATCCAGAACTTCGTACAGCCGAAGGCCCCCTCCTCGTCGGTTTCCCCATCGTCATCGTCATCGATGCCGTTGCACTGCTCGGTCCCGGGCGGAGCGGTTCGATTCCCCCCCGCCCCCTCGCCGTCGGAGCGTGCGGAGGTACCCTCCCCATAAGCCACGTCCCAGGTTCCTGCGGCAGCATCCCCTGCTCCCTGGAAGTGCGGACCGCGGGACGGGGGCCCGCTCCATTCCACGACCTCGGTTTCGGAGCAGGAAGGGCCCGCTGCCAGGCCGATGCAGACGACCGCGCACGAAAAGGCCCTGAGGTTCCTGGCCGCGACCAGGAGGCCCGCCAGGAACAGAGCGAGGAGAAGGGCGCCGGACGGAAGACCCGCTCGGTTCGTTGCCGCGCTGCATCCCCCGCCGGCCTTGCCTCCGCCCAGGTCGTCGGGAACGGGGAACGGCCACTGGCCGTTGCTCCCGTCGGGGTCGAGAGCATCTGCCGTGTTGGAAACCTCGCCTGCGACGGGCGGCTCGACCCGCGAATCGGAGCCGGGGGGAAGACCGCCGTCGTCCCGAGGCAGCGGACTGTCGGCCTCCGGAAGGTCCGAGGAAACCAGGTCCGGGGCCGAGACCACGTCGGGGGGCCCCGTGTCTTCCCCAGGTTCCGGAGGGGACACCACGTCATCGACGAGCACGACCTCGCCGAACAGGAGCGGGGCCTTCCCCAAGCCGATTCCGGGCGTCCATTCGAGCCACCCGTCCCGCCCCTTCCCGTCGTTCTCGTTGACGAGCAGGCAGAACCGCATCACGGATTGAAGGGCTGTCGGAAGCACAATCTCGTAGGTGGTCACGTTTCCCGAGCGGACGATGGCCGCTCCCACCGGACAACCGGGGACCCCCTGCGGCTTCTGCCAGCACGCGGCGAACGGCGCTCCGGCCAGCAGGGCAGCCCCCGCCTCCCAGTCGTCCGCCCCGTACCCGGACATCGTGCCGTCGTGGCTCGGGTCGAGTGCCATCTGCACGCTGTCGCCGAGCCACATGTCCTGGGGCTCGAGCCCGTTGAGGTGCGTGTCGTCCACGACTTCCACGGCAGCGTAGAGCACGCCGTCCATCCAGGCCACGCGGAAGCTGGCTGAGAAGTCCGCCGGGGCGGGTGCCGCCCCCTGGAGGCCTGCCCAGTGGCCGGCAGCGGGCAGCGGTACCGGCGGAATGCCACCCCATTCGGACAGTTTCCCGTCCAGCACCAGCCCTTCGAGCCTGGGGGCTTCGAGCGGCAAAGGCGGCTGGGCCGGCCCCACCTCGACCGCGAGGGAATCGGCAGCCTGGGACGTGCCGTCGCTGACCTGGACCGTCACCTGTGCGGTCCCGACCCAGTTGCCCTGCGGGATCACGGAGAGGAAGTGCCCTTCTGCGATCCCCACCCCCGCCTGCGGCGGCTCGGACTTGACCAGGGAGAACACCAGCGAGCCCGCCGGAGTGTCCGAATCGGTGGCATAGAGGCTCAGGTCGAGTGCCTGCGGCAGCGACTTGCCTTGCAGCAGGAAGAGGTCGGGCAGCGGCTGGAGCTGAGGGGGCTTGGACGACGGGGTCCCACACGAAGGCGGATGAGCGAGGAAGTAAGCCTTCAGCGCATCGTAGGCCGGCTTGGGGGTACCGTCGACCTTGACCAGGCCGAACGACCAGAGCTCGTTCTCCTCCACGACGACACCGTCATGGAAGTCATACGCCAGGAGGGTGGTGAGCTGCGGCCAGGGGTCCTTGTCGGAATCCGGATAGGTGCCGGCCACGATCTGGTCGCGAATCTGGAAGAACTGGACCAGGTAGTCGGCCTGCTGCTTCTCGGTGAAGTCTCCGCCACCTTTGTATCCGCCGTAGGCCTTGCTCTCCCAGCCCCATTCGGCCAGCCACACCGGCTGGCCCTGGCCGTGCTTCTCCACGACCTCCTTGAGGGAGTGGCTCACCTGGATGAAGCCGAGCTCGAACTTGCCTTCGAGCAGCGACTCGGCCAGCTCGGCCGGAGTGTCCTTGTAGAAGTGCTGGGTGATGATGTCGATGTGCGACCCGGCCTTGTCGAGGATATTGGCCAGCCCGATTTCCCATCCGTTGTAGATGCACTGCCCGAGGATGCAGGTGCCGTCCTCCTCGTGCCAGGCATCCCCCCGCATCCCGGCAAGCTCCGGTCCGAGGATGAAGCAGGAGGGGTCCGCTGCCTTGGCCGCTTTTGCACCCGGGATCAGGATCTGCTGGATGTAGTCGTCCTCGCTGCCGATGTAGAAGTGCTCGAGGTTGGGCTCATTCCACATGCCCCAGTACTTGATCTTGTCCTTGTAACGACTGACGACCTTGGTCACGAAGTTGGTCCAGTCGCCGACGTTGGCGAAGGTCTGGGTGTTGCAGCCGGTCTTGCCGGGGGCGTTGGGGGTGCAGTTCGGGTTTGCCGAGGCCCACTTCGGGGTGTAGCTGAGGGTGGGGAAGATGTTGAGCCCCAGGGAATGCGCTTCGTTGACCACGGCGTCGAGGAATCCCCACTGGAAGTTGCCCTTCGACGGCTCGATCTGGAACCAGTTGAAGTCCATCCGGACCCAGTCGAAGCCGGCGGACTTGATGAGCTTCAGGTCCGCGCTCGAGGGGATGTGGCCGTTGATTCCGTATGGAGAGCAGGGTGCGGCCGCCACCGTCCCGCTTCCGGCCACCAGGAACAGGGCCAGCACCAGGCCTGCGCCTCGGACCCGCAGCTCGTCGCCGTGCCTCATCGGTCTCCCCCAGGCTGGAAGTCACTCACGGCCGCCCGGAACCGGCAGATCCCCGCCTTGCTGACAGGCCCTTGCTGGAGGCCATCTTCGGAGGCCGTCTACGGTTGCAGCCTACCGCCAAGGCGGCAGCGATTCAAGCAGGTTCTCGCCCCCGTGGGCGGAGGCCCGGGGCGCCCGGGATTCCCGATATTGACAATGTCGTGCTCTCCCACTACATTACCGGGCCGACGGAGGTGGAGCATGATCGAGAAGAACCTCATCATGGACAAGCGGATCATCAAGCGCAACATCGAGCGCGGTCGTCTGACCCAGGCCCAGTACGATGCCCACGTCAAGGCGCTGCCCAACGTCGAGTCGCACGCCAGCACCCAGCACGTCGAGGTACGTTCCGGCGAGTTCGAGCTCGTCGTGCCCGAGACGGTCGAGGAGTAGCCTCATGGCGGACATGCCGCACGGCGACGGCCTCCAGGGGGGAACCGATTTCTCGACCCTCGTCGTCACCCTGTCGACCAGCGCGCTGCTCTACCTGGGAGAGATCCCGGACCCGGAGAGCAACGCTCCGGTCGTGAACCTTCCTCTTGCCCGTCATTCGATCGACATCCTCGCGATGCTCAGGGAAAAGACCCAGGGCAACCTCACGCCGCAGGAATCGTCGCTCCTGGACGGGTTCCTGTATGATCTCCGGATGAAGTTCGTCGCGAAGTCGGGAAAGTCGGGCTAGAACAGCTTCCCTTTTTCCTTGGGAGATTTCTGTTTGAGCCCGAGGTGCTCGTGCGCCAGCGGCGTGGCGACGCGGCCGCGGGGGGTGCGCTCGATGAAGCCCTGTTGGAGGAGGTAGGGCTCGCAGACATCTTCGAGGGTATCGCGCTCTTCGCTCAGTGCGGCAGCGAGCGTCTCGATCCCGGTGGGGCCGCCGCCGAACTTGCGGATGAGGGTGTTGAGGTAGAGGCGGTCGGTAGGGTCGAGCCCCTCCCGGTCCACCTCGAGGGAATCGAGTGCGTGCATTGCGATGCCGACATCGACCCGTCCGTCCCCCTGGACCTGTGCGAAGTCACGGACGCGGCGCAGGAGGCGGTTGGCGACGCGGGGGGTCCCTCGGGACCGCCGTGCGATCTCCCGCGCCCCCTCGGAAGCCACCGGGATCCCCAGGAGGCCGGCGGAGCGGTGGATGATCGAGTCGAGCTCGTCGAGGGAGTAGTACTCGAGCCGGCTGGTCACGCCGAACCGGTTGCGGAGGGGGGAGGTGAGCAGGCCGGTGCGGGTGGTCGCTCCGACGAGGGTGAACCGGTTGAGGTTGAGGGGGATGCTGCGTGCATGGGGCCCTTCGCCGATGAGCACGTCGAACCGGAAGTCCTCCATCGCGGGATACAGGCTCTCCTCGACGGTGGGCTGGAGGCGATGGATCTCGTCGATGAACAGGATGTCTCCGTCCTGCAGCGAGGTGAGCATCCCCGCGAGATCCCCCTTCTTCTCGATGACCGGGCCGGAGGTGCACTGGATGTCGACCTCCATCTCCGCTGCCAGGATGTGCGCCAGCGTGGTCTTGCCCAGCCCGGGCGGTCCGTAGAAGAGGATGTGGTCGAGCGGCTCGCCGCGCTTCCTGGCCGCGGCCACGAACACCTTGAGGTTGGCCTTGAGCTTCTCCTGTCCGATGTAGTCGTCGAAGCGCTTGGGGCGCAGCGCCCGATCCTGTCCTTCTTCTTCCCGGCCGAGCGGGACCTTTCCCAGGTCGGTTCTGTCCTTCATCGTCGCAACCTCGTCAGGGCCTCACGCAGCAGCTCCTCCACAGGGGCCTTGGTGCGGTCCTTGAGCGCGTTGAGCGCAGCCTGGGCCTCGCTGCGCCTGAATCCGAGGGAGATGAGGGCCTCCAGGGCCTGCACGAAGTTGGAGGAAAGCGGAGTCGCAGGCATGGCGGGCATGGCATAGCCCCCCGCGGAGAACAGCTTGTTGATCTTGTCTCGCGTCTCGAGGAGAACCCGCTCTGCGATCTTCCTGCCGACCCCCTTGACCTTGAGGAACGGAGCGGGATTGCCCGCGAGAACCGCCTCCACGAAGGTCTCCTCTCCTAGCTCCGAGATGATGTGCAGCGCGTTCTTCGAGCCGACCCCGGACACGGACATGAGGAGCTCGAAGAGGGCCCGTTCCTTGAGGGAGACGAAGCCGAAGAGCCGGATCTCCTCTTCGCGGACGTAGGTGTGGACGAACAACTCGATCTCGGCGCCGGGGGCGGTGCAGCGTGCGAGGATCCCGCGGGTGGGGTACACCTCGTAGCCGACGCCGCCGACATCCACGATCAGGGTCTCCTCCAGGAGTTGGAGCAGGTTGCCTTTCAGGTAGCCGATCATCTCAGTCCCCTAAGCTGCGGGTGTTGCGCCCGGAATGCGTGGCACACGGCAACGGCCAGGGCATCGGCAGCGTCCTCCGCCGGCGTCTCGTCGAGCTTGAGCACCGAGCGGATCATCCCCTGCATCTGCCACTTCTCGGCGCGACCGTGGCCGACCAACGACTTCTTGACCTCTGCCGGAGGATACTCGGCCAGCGGGAGCCGGGCCCGGGCAAGGGCAAGCAACGCCGCCCCGCGGGCCTGCCCGAGCTTGAGCGCACTCTGGAAGTTCTGGACAGCCCCCGACTGGAAGATGCCCTCCGCCGCGGCCTCATCCGGATGATACAGGTCGATGATCCTGGCAAGCTCGTCATGGATCTTGAGGAGCCGCTCGTAGAAGGGCTGGCTGGACGACATGCGGATCACCCCCCACCCGACGGCTGAGAGGTCGCGGCGGATGACTTCGACCACCCCCCAACCGGTCTTCTGGGAACCCGGGTCGATTCCGATGACGATCACTCGATCGAATCCAGCAGAGAGTCGTCCATCTCGAAGTTGCTCCAGACGTTCTGGACATCATCGAGGGACTCGAGGTGCTCCAGGAGACGGATCAGGGTCCCCGCCCCCTTGCCCTCCACCTGGACCGTGTTGGCCGGAACCATCGGGCGGCCCGACTCGGATACCGTGAATCCGGCGCCGTTCATGGCATTGGTCATCTTCTCGAGAGCGGTGGTCGGGCAGAGAACCTCGAACGAGCCGTCGCTGTCCACGACGTCGTCCGCACCGGCGTCCATGGCCGCCATGAGCAGGGCATCACCGTCGATCCCCTCTCCTTCGAGCGCGACGCGGCCGGTCTCCTTGAACATCCAGGCAACCGACCCCGGCTCGGCCAGCTTCCCGTTGTGCTTGGTGAACGCGTGCCGCACTTCGGACACGCACCGGTTCTTGTTGTCGGTGACGCATTCGACGATGATGGCAACGCCCTCCGGGCCGTACCCTTCGTACGAGATGTCCTCGTAGCTCACCCCTTCGAGCTCGCCCGTGCCCTTCTTGATGGCACGGGTCACGTTGTCGCTGGGCATGTTGGCAGCTTTCGCGGCCAGGACAGCGGTCCGCAAGCGGGGATTGGCCTCTTCGCTCCCTCCCCCCATGCGGGCCGCAATCGTGATCTCCTTGATGAGCTTCGTGAAGAGCCGGCCGCGGGCCGCATCGGCCTTGCCCTTCTTGTGCTTGATGGTGCTCCATTTGTTGTGTCCGGACATGGACGACCTCCTAGAAAGACGAGGCCGAATCTACCACCGTTCACCGGGCGAGGCAATAGCCAAAAAGGGTTTGACAACCCGGCGAGGTTGTCTATAGACTCGACTCCCGAAACGGAGTCTCGTCTTGAGACAGCAGGCTGGTGAGAGCAGATGAATCGAAACCTCTGGCGATTGAGTGCATTCCTGGTCCTGATCCTCCTGGCAGCGGCCTCCTGCGGGCCGATCCAGGCACTGACTGCGACGTCGCGCGGCAAGGAGAGCCTCTACAAGGCACGCCTCGCCGACGCCCACGTCCTGGTCCCCGACGGGCGCTACATCACGCCTGCCCAATACCAGTACCAACTCGCGGTGCTCTACCTCGAGAAGTCCAAGGAGCTCCAGGGCTTCTCGAAGTTCCAGGCAGCGGAGCGGTACGGTGCACAGGCCGCCGCCCTCGGGAAGAAGTCCATCGCGAACCGGGAGGAGGAAGAGCGC
Source organism: Deltaproteobacteria bacterium (assembly GCA_016875215.1). Lineage (GTDB taxonomy): Bacteria > Myxococcota_A > UBA9042 > CAIXZC01 > CAIXZC01 > CAITUV01. The sequence goes on along the minus strand of VGRX01000093.1, from coordinate 1,689 downwards.
CGCAAGATCCGCCGGCAGCAGATCAAGGCCGGCCAGATATTCAAGAAGGGTGAGTAGTGTTTGGCTTCGTTGATTCGGGGTTCTGCATGATCCACATGACGAACATCTGCCGCCGGTTGGCGGTTCCGCTCCTGGTCGCAGCGATTCTGTCCGGCTGCGTCACTTCGGGCGAGGTCTACTCCACGACGGACGATCTGCTCAAAAAGCTCGAGTCGTTCCGGGAGGCCGGCTACATCTGCGCTCCAAAAGAATTCGCGGCAGCGGAAGCGAGCTGCTACTTCGCCCGCACCGAGGCCGATTTCGGCGATACCCTGAAGGCCAAGGCGCACCTGGATGCGGCGAGTGAGTGGTACACCAGCGTCTACGCGCTCACCCACACTCCCGACAACGCCATCCGCGAAGGATGCGAAGGGGACGACGACGATGACGGCGTCCTCAACTCCAGGGACAAGTGCCTGTCCGAGGCCGAAGACTACGACGGCGACAACGATACCGACGGTTGTCCCGAGTGGGACAAGGACGGGGACGGGATCCCGGATGACAAGGACCAGTGCCCCAATGATGCGGAAGACAAGGACAACTTCGAGGACCAGGACGGCTGCCCGGACAAGGACAACGACCTGGACGGCATCCTGGACGAGAAGGACAAGTGCCCGGTCCAGCCTGAAGACTTCGACCAGTTCGAGGACGACGACGGCTGCCCCGAGGCCGACAACGACAAGGATGGAATCCCGGACGCCAAGGACAAGTGCCCCAACCAGCCCGAGGACTTCGACGGCGACCAGGATGATGACGGCTGCCCGGACCTCTACAAGAGCATCATCGTCAAGGAAGACAAGATCGAGCTGAAGCAGAAGATCTTCTTCGCATTCAACAAGGCGAAGATCATGCCGCAGTCGTTCGACATGCTGAACGAGGTGGCCTCCGCGCTCAAGGACCACCCGGAGCTCAAGGTCCGGATCGAAGGACACACGGACTCCAAGGGGAGCGACAAGTACAACCTCAAGCTGTCCGATGACCGGGCCAAGTCGGTCCGCGACTTCCTGGTCAAGGCGGGGATCGCACCGGACCGGATGATCGCCATCGGGTACGGCGAGGCCAAGCCGATCGCTGACAACGAGAGCGAGGACGGACGCGAGGTCAACCGTCGCGTCGAGTTCTTCATCATCAACGAGAAGTAGTCCGACATTCGCTGTCAGAACGATGCGCTTCACCATCCTCTCGGCTACGATCCCCCTGTCCCGAGAGTTGCGGGATTCTCTGCGGGAGATCCATGCCCGCTTCCTGGAAGCCCTTGCGAACCGGGTCCGGGCGCCGGGACCGGAACGGCTCGCCCGCCTGGTCCGCCGGCTCGTGGAGACGGCGTCATCCCAGGAATCGGAAGGCGCCGGGGGGCCGGCCGCAGGGCAGCGGGACGCCGCACCGGCCTCAGGAGCGAACAGCCGCGAGCTCCTGGCCGCCAGGGCCCACTTCTTCCTCGCAACGGACGTCGCCAAGCTCTGGCTTCCCGGCCTGGAGGCCGCCGCAGCCTGCGACCTGCCGTCCCGGCGTGAGCTGTCCGTTCTCGACCTCCACGCCGGGTTGGGAACGGCCACAGCAGGGATCATGCTCCTTCTCGCCGCGAGCGGGTACAAGGGGCGGGTCCGCTCCGTGCTGACCGAGCACGACCCGGCCAGCGCGGGCATCGCC
>VGRX01000092.1 GCA_016875215.1 Deltaproteobacteria bacterium | reverse complement strand
GGGGCTGGCGCCTGCACCCCGGACCCTGTCTCCGCCAGACGCAGTCGCGCTTGCAATCGTTCGTGCGGGTGGGGCAGTATCGGGCCGGGCACGGAGTGGGGCATGGAAGGGTATTTGGACAGGACGGATCAGGGCCGCTGCGGGGATCTCCCGATCCCGGCCCCCGGCCTCCTGCTCGTCGGGGCCGCAGGCCGTAACGCAGGGAAGACCGAGTTTGCCTGCCGCGTGCTTGAACGGGTGACCGGGGCCGGAGCGAGGCCTGTGGCCGCGGCCAAGGTGACCACGGTGCAGGAGGCCGATGGGATCTGCCCGAGAGGCGGGGAAGGGTGCGGCGCCTGCGCGACTCTGGAGTCGGACTGGTGCATCAGCGAGGAGTTGGACCGGTCCGGTCCGAAGGACACGTCCCGGCTGCTGCGGGCGGGGGGGAGCCGCGTGTTCTGGCTCCGCGTCCTGGAAGGCAGCCTGCTTGCCGGTGCGCAGAAGCTCCAGTCCCAGGTCGGTCCTTCCCGGCCTTGGGTGTGCGAGTCCAATCGCCTGCGGCGTGCGCTCGACCCCGACCTGTTTGTGCTGGTCCGTGAGGCGGGCAGCGGGCCGCTCAAGCCGTCGGCCGCATCCGTCGCCGGCCTTGCCGACGCCGTCGTGGTTTCCGACGGGCGGACGTTCGAGCCGGAGCCGAACGCCGTGTCCCTGCTCGACGGCGTGTGGACGATGCGGCGGGATGCGACGGCGATCGTTCTGGCCGGCGGGCGCAGCACCCGCATGGGCACGGACAAGAGCCTGCTCGATTTGAGCGGTCGGCCTCTGATTGCGCACGTTGTGGACCAGGTCAGACCGCAGGCAAGCCGCGTCCTCCTGAGCGCACCGACGTGCGAGCGCTTCTCCTTTCTGGGACTGCCGGTGGCGCTCGACCGGATCGCAGGGGCCGGCCCGCTGGCAGCGGTCGCTTCGGCTCTGGAGGACTCGACAACCGACTGGAACCTCGTGGTGCCGTGCGACATGCCCAGGGTCCCGGCCAGGCTGGTGACGCAGATGTTCCGGATGCGGGAAGGGGTGGATGCCGTGGTCCCGACGAGCGGCAGGCATTTCGAGCCCCTCTTCGCCCTGTATCGGAAGAGCTGCCTGCCCGCCATGCGGAAGATGGTGCTCGGGGGGGGGCGGAAGATCATCGATGTCTTCCGGCAGATCGCGGTGAGGACCCTGCCTCTGCCCGACGACGTCCGACTGCTCAACATCAATACGCCGGAGGACTTCCGGGACTTCGGAGGGCGTGGATGAGTCTGCGCGGCGCCATTCCGGGGGTTCTCGTCGTCCTTGCGGTGGCCGCTGGCCTCGGCTGGTGGTGGTATGACGGGGCGCCCCAGCTTCCTCCCCGTCACGTTGACCCCGGTGAGGGTGCTCCGCCCGAGGCGCCGGCACCGGACTGCACGCGCATCGTGTCCATGGCCCCGAGCATCACCGAAACCCTGTTCGCCCTCGGCCTCGGCGACGCCGTGGTCGGCGTCACGAGGTACTGCCTCCACCCCCCCGAGGCAGCCAGGCGAGCGATCATCGGCGGCTTCTACGACCCGAACTACGAGGCGATCGTCGGTCTGTCTCCCACGGTGGTCATGCTCCTCCCGGAGCACTCGGATCACGCCGGCCGTCTCGCCGAGCTGGGCATTCCCGTCCACGCCGTGCCGCAGGCTACGGTCACGCAGATCCTGGCCTCCCTCGAAGACATCGGTCGGTCGTGCGGAATCCCGGAGCGAGGGGGCGAGCTCGCTGCCGCTCTTCGAGGCCGGCTGGCAGCAGTCGAAAGCAGGACGACGGGGCGTCCCAGGCCCGGAGTGCTCATCTCCGTGGGACGCGAGATGGGGGGCGGGGTCCTGCGCGACATCTTCGTAGCGGGCAGGGGCACCTTCTACGACGAGCTCGTGGGGCTTGCCGGCGGCTCCAACGTCTACGACGGTCTCACGATCCAGTACCCGACCCTCTCCACGGAAGGGCTGCTCAGGCTCAATCCCCAGGTCATCATCGAGATCGTGCCGGAGCTGCAACAGCGAGGGCTCACGGCCGAAGTCGTGATTCGCGACTGGGATTCCCTTGCGTCGCTCAACGCCGTGAGGGGGCACCGGATCCACGTGCTCACCGAGGACTGGGCGGTCATCCCGGGACCGCGTTTCGTTCTGCTGCTGGATCGACTCGCTCGAATCCTGCACCCGGAGATCGAGTGGGAATGAAAAGGGATCGCAGGGCAACATGCACACCGACCTGTTTCGGGCCGACCGGTCCACTGTCGGAGGTCCGATGCGGATGAACATGCAGGCCAATACCGGAAGCGATACGCCGCTTCTCGAGGTCGCGGACATCGAAGTCCGCTTTGGCAGGAAGATCGTCCTGCACAGCGTTTCCGCTCGGATCGATCACGGAGCGCACGTGGCCGTGATCGGCCCAAACGGGGCCGGCAAGAGCACGCTGCTCAAGGCCATGGACGGCCTGCTCCAGACCTCGGCCGGAGAGATCCGGCTCAAGGGGCGGCCCCTCGCGTCCTGGTCGCGCAAGGAGATTGCCCGCATGGTCTCCTACGTGCCCCAGGCGGACGGTCGCGTCCTCCCGTTCCCGGCCAGGGACTTCGTGCTCATGGGCCGATACCCGCACCTGAGCCCGCTCTCGGCCGTTCGCCCCGAGGACCGCGCTGCAGCGGACGACGCGATGCGCGTCACCGGCACACTGCAGTTCGTTGACCGTCGCGTCGACACGCTCAGCGGCGGCGAGCGGCAGAAGCTCTTCATCGCGGCAGCAATTGCCCAGGGGGCCGAGCTGCTGCTGCTGGACGAGCCGACCACGTTCCTCGATCCCAAGCACCAGGCCGACGTGCTCGGGGTGCTGGCGAAGTTGAATCGGGAGCGGGGCGTCTCGCTTCTCACCGTCACCCACGACGTCAACGCTGCAGCATTGTGGGCCGACCGCGTTCTGGCCCTTCGCGAAGGACGGGTCGCCTGGTTCGGGCCTGCCGGAGATGCCATGGACAACGCGGTGCTGGGTGCGGTATTCGATCACGAATTCCGGTTCGGGGTACGGGATGACGGCCGCCGCTTCGTCCTTCCTGAAGGAGGGGCCTGAGGCCATGCGCACACGACTTGAACGGCCGGAAGAGGGAGCAGGCTTGGCAAGGGGCGGCCCGTTGTCGAGTCGGGCGGGAAAGGAGCGCTCATGAGCCGCAGTCGGACCGCAACCTTCCTTGTCGGACTGCTGGCAGCGCTGGCTCTGACCGTTCTGCTGGCACCGCTTGCGGGAATGAAGGGGTACCTGCCCTGGGACGTGCTGTCCGGGAGTCTGACCTCGGTGGACGAGGGGATCTTCTGGAAGGTCCGCGTCCCGCGAGTGCTGCTTGCCCTGGTGGCCGGTGCAGCGCTGGCGCTGTCGGGAATGACCTTCCAGTCGATGTTCCGCAACGCGCTTGCAACGCCCTACACGCTCGGTGTCGCCAGCGGCGGCTCATTCGGCGCCGCGTTGACGGTGAAGCTGGGGTTCACGTTCTCGATTGCAGGTCTTCCTGCCAGCAGCCTGGGAGCGTTCCTGGGATGCCTGCTTGCGGTGACGCTGGTGTACGGAGTGACGCGGCTCAAGCAGGGGTTCTCGACAGCGACCATGCTGCTGGCCGGTGTGGCCGTGGGCTTTCTGTTCTCCAGCCTGCTGATGTTCCTCCAGTACATGAGCGACTTTGCCGAGACGTTCCGGATCGTCCGCTGGCTGATGGGTGGACTGGACGTGGTCGGGTACCGGCACGTGCTCGAGCTGCTTCCGCTCGTCCTGGTGGGGGCGGCAGCGGTATTCCTCCACCTGCGGGAGCTCAACCTGCTGGTCACGGGGGATGACCTGGCTGCCGGCCGGGGAGTGGACGTGACCGCGGTGCGGAGGCGGCTCTTCTTCGCGACCAGCCTGATGGTCGGCGGCGTGGTCGCTGCCTGCGGTCCGATCGGGTTCGTGGGCATGATGGCGCCGCATATCTGCCGGCTCATCATCGGTGCGGATCACAGGCTGCTGGCACCGGCAGCAGTCCTGCTCGGAGCGGTGTTCCTGGCCGTGTGCGACACGGTTGCGCGCACGCTCATCGCACCGGCCGAGATCCCGGTCGGCGTGATCACGGCACTCCTTGGCGGTCCCTTCTTTCTCTGGCTGCTGACCCGCGGGGCTTCCGAGCGAGCGTAGGAGGCTGATCGAAATCATTTCGCCAAGTGAGGCCGCAGCCGTCGAGACGAATGCCGAGCGCGCCCGGAGCGACCGACCGAGCGGCGAAAGACCCCTTCACAGGACCCAGGTCGCGGTCGGCTCGGGGTACACGTACCGGGTGACGCGGACCCAGTCGTAGTACCAGGTGATCCCCTGGTGCCAGCCGGCCCCGAGGAACACCCGGTCGTTGGCCGCGCTCCAGCCCCGCCATCCCGAGCACTTCCCGTCGATGGTCTGGCACGCACGGGCCTGGGAGTTGTGGAGCGCGACCTCTACCTGGAACGTCTGCCCGCGGATGTTGCTCGATCCGAACGCTTCGTATCCGGACGTCTGGTGCGGGATCAGGTACTGCGCCGGGGTCTCGTCGTCCGAGACCCATGCGTCCATGTAATTGGGCGTGTCGCTGTTCGAGAACCCGTTGAAGTCGGAGCGCACCATGCCGACCACCGGGTCGCAGTCATCGCCGCCGCCGCTGGCCAGCTTGAGCCGGGTCGTCACCCGCATGCCGGTCTTGACCTGGAAGGCCTTGGACATCACGCCGCACTCGCTGTTTCCCCCCTTGTGGCCGTCGGAGCGGACCCATCCGGCCTCGATGTACGGGTTGCACTCGTCCGTGATCAGGGTCCAGCGGGCAACATCGACCGAGCCGGCGTTGAAGTCATCGTAGAGGTCGAAGACCTGCCCCGCCGCTTGAGCCGCCGAATTGACCGCGGCCTCGAACTTGAGAACCAACTTGGACTGGGGCTTCACGTCCGGAACCCGAACCCACACGTGGCTGCCGGAAGCGGTCCCGCATTCTCCGGATGCGCTCTCGAAACAGTAGGGAAGGGAGGCCCCCTGGGGAGAGAGCACCTGGAACTTGTCACCGTACTCGGCGGTGAGCTGCTGCACCGAGACCCTCACCTAAAAGAGCACGAGCTGCTGGGCCGTGGTGTTGTTGACTTCGACCCGGCATGGGACGCCGGACAGGCTGCTCTTGGACGGGTTGTAGGGTGCGCAATCGGTCACGTCCGGATCCAGATCGCCGTCGTCGTCCGTGTCCACGCAATCGGCCAACGAGTCCTTGTCGAAGTCGGGAAAGCCGTTGTCGTCGAGCCCGTCGCAGTCGTTGTCGAGCCCGTCGCAGGCCTCGATCCCCTTGGGCAGGGGGATGCAGGGGACCGGAGCGCCCGCGTCGCATGCCGGCACGGTGACTTCGCATTCCCCAAGACCGCACGTCACGGGCTGCAACCCGTCGTCCGCCTGGCCGTCACAGTCGTTGTCGATTCCGTCGCACTTCTCGGCCGAGGCGCCTTCCTTGGGATCGCACACCTGCGCCTGTCCGTTCTTGCAGTTGTCCACGACGTGAAAGCAGGCGCCGATTCCGCACGAAGAGGTCCCCAGAGCATCGTCCACGCTTCCATCGCAGTCGTTGTCCTTGCCGTCACAGGTCTCGTCCTGCTTGCCGGCCAGCGGATCGCAGAGCTGCGGCTTCCCATCCAGGCAATTCGCGACGGAGTGCTGGCAGATCCCCAGTCCGCACGTCGTGGTTCCCAGGTCCTCGTCGGTCAGGCCGTCGCAGTCGTTGTCCAGGCCGTCGCATTTCTCCGCTTTCACGCCGGTGAACGGGTTGCATACCTGGAGCTTCCCATTGAGGCAGACGTCCACCGTGTGCTGACACAGGCCGAGGCCGCAAGTCGTAGTCCCCAGCCCCTCGTCGATCTCTCCGTCGCAGTCGTTGTCGACCGCGTCGCAGACCTCCTTGCCCGCGCCCGCAAACGGACTGCATTCCTGGAGCATGCCGCCAACGCATGACGGGACGGTATGGAAGCACTGGCCCTTGCCGCAGGTCAGCGTGGCGAGCCCCTCATCCACCATGGCGTCGCAGTCGTCGTCGAGCCCGTTGCAGACCTCGACCGAGGCCCCCTGGAGCGGGTCGCACACGACCGGTTTGCCGCCGAGGCAATTCTCGGTCACGTGCTGGCACACCCCGAGCCCGCATGCCGAGTAGCCCAGGTCCTCGTCCGTGATCCCGTCGCAGTCGTTGTCCTGCCCGTCGCAGCTTTCGGCCTTGGCGCCAAGGTAGGGGTCGCAGACGACCAGGATTCCACCGACGCAGTTGTCCTGGACGTGGAGGCAGTTGCCCTTCCCGCAGGTCACGCTTCCAAGCCCCTCGTCTGTCTTGCCGTTGCAGTTGTCGTCGAGGCCGTTGCACGTTTCCTTGGTCTTGGAGCCGATCTTCGGATCGAGCGGCCCGCAATCGGCAGGATCGGGATCGCCGTCGTTGTCGTCATCCGGGTCGATGCAGTCCTTCAGTCCGTCGAGGTCGGTATCCGAAAAGCCCTCGTCGGAGCCGAGCACGCAGTTGTCGTCCTTGCCGTTGCAGGTCTCGACCGCACCGTGGTGGATCTCGGGAGCGAGAGGGTTGCAGTCCGAGACATCGGGGTCGCCGTCACCGTCGTCATCCACGTCGCACACGTTCCCCTGGCCGTCCATGTCCGCGTCGGGCTGCTGCGGATTGGGCAGGTAGGGGCAGTTGTCCTCGCCGTTGGGCAGGCCGTCACCGTCGGCATCGGAATCGCAGACGTCTCCGGCGCCATCCTGGTCCGTGTCGGTCTGAGGGGGGTTGAAGATGCCGAGGCAGTTGTCGAGGCCGTCCGGGATTCCGTCTCCATCGTCGTCCGGGTCGCAGGCATCACCGAAGCCGTCCTTGTCCTGGTCCAACTGGCCCAGGTTGGCAACCTTGGGGCAGTTGTCGACCGCGTCGTTGAGGCCGTCTCCATCGAGGTCGGAATCGACGCAGTCCGCGGTCCCGTCGGCATCCAGATCGGGGAAGTCCTCGTCGAGCTGGTTGTCGCAATCGTTGTCGATGTCGTCGCAGATCTCCGGGGCCCCGGGAAAGACCTTGGCCGACAGCGGCTGACAATCCAGCGCATCGGAGTATGTATCGTTGTCGTCGTCCCCATCCACGCAGTCATGGATGCCGTCAGTATCGGTGTCCGGGTAGCCCTGGTCGACGATGCCGTCGCAATCGTTGTCCTTCCCGTCGCATTCCTCCTTGGCGCCAGGGTGGGAGGTTGCGTCGTGCGGGGCGCAATCCTTGGCGTCCGCATGCTGGTCGTTGTCGTCATCCGGATCGCAGATGTCACCGATGGTATCGAGGTCGAAGTCCTCCTGGAGCGGGTTGAAGTCGAGCTCGCAGTTGTCCTTGGCGTCGACGACGCCGTCGCCGTCCTTGTCCGGTTCGAGGCAGTCTGCGAGGCCGTCCTTGTCCGTGTCCGGGAAGCCTTCGTCGGTATCGCCGTCGCAGTCGTTGTCCTGGCCGTCGCAGGTCTCGGGGGCCGCGGCGGGACCATCGCAGCCGGAAACGCCTCCCTGGCAGGTCACGACCCCCGCACAGGTCCCCCACTGGTTCGGATTGTAGCAGACATCGCCAGCGGTTCCTTCGTCGGTGTTGCCGTCGCAGTCATCGTCGATGGCATTGCAGCTCTCGGCTGTCGGGATCCAGGCATCGCAGGGGGAGAGCCCCAGAGCGGTACACTTGCGCGAGCCGGGGCAGGACCCAAAGCCGTTTTCGACAGAGCAGGAAGTGGCGGCCTGTTCGTTGGCGAACCACTGGTTGCATTCGCACTCGCCCTCGTCGAGGATGCACTGGGATGTGGTGTCTCCGCTCACGTCGGTCTGCGCCTTGCAGTGATAGCCCGGAGCACAATCCCCGTCCACTGAGCACGCGGCGCCGCAGAAACTGCCCGCACCCCCATAGGGCATGCATCGGTCCCCTGCCTCCACCCCGTTCATCAGGCAATCGCTGTTCTGAGCGCAGGGGCGGCACAGGTTCATCGCACCGGGCGCGCAGATGTAGACCTCGTCGGGAAGGCTCGGCTTGTGAAGCGCACACTTCCAGCCGAACGGACATTCGTCCGCACATTCGAGCGTACATTGTCTCCCATCTCCGGTGATCACGCAGAAGCCGGAGTTGCACTGGTCGTCTCCGGTGCACGGGGCGCCGGGCTCGCCGGGAAGCGGCTCCTCCGTACCGGTCGTCTCGACCTCCGCAGGGTGGTACAGATCGATCCAGTCGTTCCCGGAGTCCGGCACGACGGCCTCCGGTGATTCCACGTCAGGGCCGGCTGTCTCCGCCGCGTCGGGTGGCGGCGTGACAGTCGTTTCCCCTCCGGAGCAGGCTGCCACGGCCGCCCCAATCGCGAGCAGCACGGTCGTATGCAGTGCTGGAAGCAGCTTCGTCGTCTCCATGTGCATCCTCCGCTCGTGCGGGCTGGTCGTGGAACGTGGTCCGTCCGTCCGTTCGGCAACTGCCAGGAATGATACCTCCGGAAGACGGGTGATTCAAGGACCGCCCGGGCCCGGAACGCACAGGCCGTCGTCCTGGCAGGTGAGGCCGGAAGGGAGCCCTTCGAGCACCGCCGGAATGGTCTGGAACACGAGGCCGATCGAAGCCGCATCCAGCTCGCCGTCGCCATCCGTGTCGATGTCGGGCTTCACGAACATGTCCAGCAGGTTCTTGACCATGTCCTTGGATACCGGGAGTCCGGCGTCGTCCGGAAGGGAGTCCACGGCTTCCATGAGATCGTTCTTCGGGATGGCGCCGGCCATCACACCCGACCCCAGCGCCCACCCGTCGCCAAATGGAACTTCCTGCGCAACCAGGTGCAGGAGATGCACCGTAACCGTCAGGAACACGCCGTTGCCATAGGGCAGAACGAGTTTCATCGTGGCCGAGACGCCGCCGGCGGTGAGCACCCCGTCGACGAACCGGGCATTGTCGAGCTCGGCCAGCGGGCCGCAGGTGCCGTCCGGAAGGGGCGAGACTGCAAAGTCGCATTCCTCGGTCTGGAAGTCGCACGTCTCCTTGGGATGATTCGGCGTCCCCCCCCAGATCCGCAACAGGAATGCGGAGGAATCCTTGTTCCACGCCGGGCTTTCCAGGACCAGGATGACGTCGCCGGCCTCCAGTGCCTTGCTCAGCTCGCTCGAAGTGTCCACGAACTGCAGGAGTTGGGTGGTGAGGCTGCTGAGCATGTTGTCGATCCCGTCCTGGCAGAACTGAGCCGGGCTGCACGTGGTGGAGTCCTCGTCGATGTCGAGCGACTGGCCCGGATAGCCCCCGCTGCCGACCGCGAGCTTGACGATCTTCTGTCCGACAGGGCCGAGCGGTCCCGCCGGGCACGCGGTCGGGCAGCTTCCGCAGCTTCCCCCGCATCCATCCGGTCCGCACTGCTTGCCTTGGCAATCCGGCACGCACGCGTCCTCGACGACATCGGCATCCTGAACCTCGGTCTCCGGGCTCGAGACGTCGCCTGCCTCATCCCCATCGGGCGCCGAGTCGACGAACACCGCAGCTTCGATATCCGGAGCGGCGACTTCGGCAGGCGACGGCGCTTCCGGCGAGTCGGCGTCCGCGGGGCCCGCTCCGTCGGCATGCGACAGGCTGCCCCGGTCGACCAGCGGGTCACAGGCCCCGACGAGGAACATCAGTAGAATGAACCCCCTACAGTACATAGCCGAACCCCATCAGGAACCGGAAAAGGGGGGCGGCAGACCAGGCGCTGCTGCCGTCACCCGAATCTCTGCGATGCACAAAGGTCCCCCCCTCCGCACCCAACTCCACGAACACCCTCTGGTCGAACGGCAAGAACCTCAATGCCATGCCTCCTGACAGGCGCGTCCCTGCGGACGACCTGTGCTCGGCTGCTCCGTCCGCTCTTGTCCACTCCTGCCAGGCCATCACCGCTCCGGCAGCCACGCGGGGCTCGACCAGCAGCCACGCCAGGTCGAACGCGTAGCCGACGGCCAGGCCGAGCTCCGCCGTGACCATCCGGACGCGCTCCCGCTCCCAGCTGAGCTGAGCCGTCCCGGAAAGGATGCGTGGGGTCAGCCAGAACGGTCCGGCCAGCACCGGCCAGCCGATCCCTCCTCCCATCCATGGGCCGAAGCCGAAGAGCGGCTCGGTCTGGACCTCGAGCAACGCCTGCGGCCCGCTGCGATAGAGGTTTGCAGAAGGCCTTCCCTTGTCCGCCAGCCGCTCGAACCGGACCGCGACCAGGTCTGCGTCTCCGACCCGGACCAGGCCGCCGGCCGAGAGCGACACGACGGCCTCCCGCACCCCGTCGTCGGCACGGACCCTGCGTACGAGGTAGGCTCCCGGTGCCAGGGCCACCTGCCTTCCGGGGACAAGCGCGTGCACCTCCGCTGCCAGTGCCTGCCCCTGCCGGAATATCCAGTAGTCCCCCCACGACTCGAGCTGGAGCGTTGCCCCCTCTCCGCCTGCATGCACCGACGTGAGCAGGACGGAGTCGGCTCCGCTCAGCTCGACCTTCCAGACAGGGCGCTGTGCAACGCCGGTCCGAGTGCTGGTCAGCGTGGTCCCCGCACGGGCGTACTCCCAAGCTTCGGCCACTGTGACGAACCCATCGCCGGAGGTATCCGCGGCCCCCCGCAGCGCACTCATCAGCCACCACGTGAAAATCGAGTGTCTATATTCCGAAGATTCTTGAGATTTCTCTCCGGAGCCAGACGACATGAGCCATGCCGTCCCCCTGCTCTCGGGAGGGGGGGGGAGCTCGAGGAGAAAGGGGGCGGTCGGGGTTGCCCCCTTGATGCCTGCGAGCGCACCCGAGTGGCACGCATCGATCACCGCGACGCGGACGTCCGCCTCGACACCGGCGAGCAGATCGGTCAGCTCGGCCCCACTGAGAAGCGTGGCCCCGGGGTGGAGGCCGTCGAGCCCGGCATGGCCGGAGTAGAAGAAGAGGAACAGGGTGCGCAGACCGCCCTTCGCAGCAGCGCTCACCGCAGCGGAGGCATGCTTCAGCCCCTCCCGCAGGGATTCAGCGGACGCCTCGGGCAGCAGCATGACGTCGGGTGCTGCGAAGCTGCCAAGATCCACGAGGAGGTCGGCCATGGCCTGCGCGTCCTCCCGGGCATAGCGGAGCGCCGCTGGATCGGTACTGTTCCCCGTGTTGTTGGCAGCGATGAGAGCGAACCTGCGCTCGTCCGCGTCGGCCGCCTCGGGTTGCACCAGGGCAGCGGCCATTGCCAGGAGGCCGGCGAGCCCGGCTCTCATGGGAAATCCCCGCCCGGAGATACGGCGACCTTGCGCAGGACGCGGACGACGGCCGCACAGTCGGGAGATGGGAGGAGCGATGCCATGTCCCCCGACCACTGCTGGAGCCTCTCGAGGGGGTAGTCGGCGAGGAACGGCTCGGGGCAGAGGACCGCGATGAGCAGCTCATCTCCCGGGGTCGCATCCAGCACGTAGGCCGGCTGCAGCAGCGTCTCCCGACCGCCCGGGAGGACGACGGGAGCGTCACCTTCCACAGGTACATAGCGTGTAGCCCCCCGCGAGTCCCGCCCGTACAGTGCACCGAGCGACGCCTGCTCGACGACGAGCGCGTACTGCACGCGGTCCCCCGGTGCCAGTGCCTCGTCCTCACCCAGCCGTCGGATTGCCCCGTGTCGCTGGACGAACACCGAGATCGAATCGCCTCCCCCCTTGGTGAGGACCGAGTGAAGCCCGTCACCGGGCACGGCGGGCGGAGCCACCGGTGTGCGCTCCCTCAGCCGGGGGAGGACGACGAGCACCACCGTGGCAGCCAGCATCGTGGCAAGCAGGGCGGGCCTGACGATGCCGATGCGCTTCCAGAGGCTCGACCTGCTCTCCGGAACCACCAGGGCAGCCTGTGCGAGCAGTCTGTCCTTCGAATCCTCAAGAACGGGTTCCTGCATGGCTCGGACCCGGGCACCGCACGCTGGGCACGATGCGGCGTGGGCGTCGAGCGCGGCAGCGTGCGCCGATGCAAGCTCTCCGGCCAGCCGCCGCTCGAGCAGCAGGTCGGAAGGGCACGCGTCCGGACGCGGACGTGTCATCTCGGGCAGGTCAGGACCGGTCATTTCCATCCTCCGACACCATTTGACGCGTCTTCCCGGTCAGCCTGGCAAGTCGCCACCCCACCGTCCTCCGTTTCATGTCCATAGCCTCGGCGATCTCCTGCTCGGTCATGCCGTGGACGAAGTAGTGGATCGCGATGGCCGCATCGTCGTCCGAGAGGTCCGCACCGGAGAGAAGACGGCCGATCAGGAGCATGTTGTCGGTCGACCTTCGATCCTCGGCAAGTCCGACCATCTCCTGCTGGCGGGCCCACTCGTCATAGGCCCGCTCCTGCCGACGCAGGCGGCGGAGTCGATCGATGCAGACCCGTGTCGCCACGGTGAACAGGTACGTAGTGGGGCGGCTTCGCCCTTCGAAGCCGGAACGAAGGAACCGCTCGAGCGCATCCTGCGCAGCATCCTCTGCATCTGCGGAGTTCGCCAGGATGCGGCGGCAGACGCGCAGCGCGAGTGAGACCAGAGATCTGAGCTGCTCCCGATCCGGCATGCACCCCCCTGGGGACGTCAGTCGCACACGCCTCGGTACGCCTTCACGTTTCGGTCCCCCAGGTGCTGGACCATGCAGGTACGGGCCAGCCCGGGGTCGACACGGGTGGAGACGACCATCTCGCCCGCCCTCGCCAGCGCGGCCACGGTTCCCAGCGGGGTGACGATCATGCTGTGCCCGAAGTAGTAGTTGGCGCCGGCATCGGGTCCCACGGAGTTGACCGCGACGAACCAGACCTGGTTGTCGTAGGCCCGTGCCCGGTTCGTCAGCGACCAGATCTCGAAATCCCGAAGGAGCGCGGACGGCCGGACGATCATCTCCGCCCCTGCCAGCGCTTCGGCCCGGCACAGCTCGGGGAAGTCTCCGTCATAGCAGATGACCAGCCCGATGCGGGCCAGCTCGGTCCGGACCACCACCGGATCGTCGGCCGGCGTCGTCCACACCCGCTCCGTGGGAAAGGGGTGGGTCTTGCGGTAGACGCCGAGCACGTCGCCCGAAGGTCCGATCACGGCTGCCGAGTTGTACAGGATGCCGTCCTTCAGCTCGTACGTCGGCCAGACCACGTGCACCCGGTGTCGGCTTGCCTCTGCCTGGATCGACTCGGACAGCCGCCCGGGCAGCGTGTCGGCCAGACGTCTCAGGACCGTTGGATCGGCCCCGGGATGGAAGCCCGTCGTGATCGTCTCGGGAAAGACCACCAGGTCGGCTCCGTGTTCGCTCACCGCACGGTCGAGCCACTGGCAGCTCTTGCCGATGTTGGCCACAGGATCGAGCGGAGTCACGGCAAACTGCACGGCCGCGACAGTGAACTCCCTCATGGCTGACCTCCGCACCGGCATGACGCCGGAACTCCGGAACGACCGATGCTACTCCTGCTCGAATGCCACGATGCGGCAGAACGCCGACTCGCCGTCCACGAACTTCCACGGGAAGCAGCCGACCACGGTGCGACGGTTCAGCAGCTTGCCGATTTCACCCCCAAGGTTCTCCGCGTGGATCAGCCCGCTCGGGAACAGGGCGATGTGCATGAGCTGGTAGTCCTCGGTCGGGAACACCTCGTCGAGCGACTTGCCATACTTCTTCCGCAGGTAGGCATCGCATTCCCTGGCGAGATGGGGCATCCAGTCGCGGATCTTCGTGTTGAAGGGGTGATCCGCACTGCCGCAGTCCACGCCGATCCACTTGAGCTTCATCTTCAGGGCCCACTGCGCAAACTCGTGTGTCGGCCCCGGGTGCTTGCACATGTACCGGACTTCATCGGCCTCGGGCTGGTCCCAGGAGTACTTCACGTAACCCGTGTGGATGATCAGGATGTCCCCTTCCTTCACCTCCACCCGGTCCATGATGTCCTGGGACGTGTAGATCCCATAGTCCTCGGTCATGTCCGAGAGGTCGACGACCGCTGCCGGACCGTAGAGACTGTCGAGCGGGAGCGACGCGATGTCCTTGCCGTGGGTGCAGAAATGCAGCGGTCCGTCCAGGTGCGTGCCCACGTGGTTCGAGGTCGTGATGAGCTGGCCGCTCGCTCCGTTGGGGGCCTGGCGCTTGAAGAACTTCACCTGGAGCGGCTCATAGGTCGGCCACGGAGGGGTCAGGATTCCGGTTCCCTGAGAAAGGTCGTACAGCTTCATTCGTCGTCTCCTTCGGCATACAGGTCGAGGTCGAGGAGCTTGCCGTGACTGATGACGTGCAGCGGCTCCCGGTGGTTGCGCAGGGCGTCCGTGAGATTCTTCTCACGCAGCACGACGAGGTGAGCGGTCTTTCCGACCTCGAGCCCGAAGTCGGCAAGGTGCATGCAGCGGGCCGCTCGGGTCGTGACCATGTCGTACAGCACCTCCATGTCTTCCCGGCCCGTCATCCAGAGCAGGTGCGAGTTCAGGAAGGCCACCTCGAGCATGTTGTTGCGCCCGTACGGGTAGTAAGCGTCCGAGATGTCGTCCATGCCGAGGCAGACCAGGTTGCCTTCGGCCAGCAACTCCTTCACGCGGGCGTGCAGCGGCCCGGTGTGCGGGTCGCTGACCACTCCCATGTCTGCCTTCTTGAGCAGCGCCGAGATCTTCTGGAAGTAGGGGGTAGGGTAGAGGGCCATGGCGCGGGCGTGGTGGGCCAGCCCCCGGCCGACCATGCCTTCCCGCACCAGCGCGCAAGCCAGCATCTCGAGCGTGCGCAAACCCGGGTCGCCGGCATCATCGACGAGCATGGAGACATCCGCATCGAACTCGCGTGCGATGCGGACCATCTGCTGCACGT
>VGRX01000091.1 GCA_016875215.1 Deltaproteobacteria bacterium | reverse complement strand
TTTTTCGAGGCCCGGCTCGCCGAGGTGAACAAGGACATGGCCCGGGTCGAGCAGGTCAAGAAGCTCACTCTGCTGGGACGTGAGTTCACGCAGGCCACCGGCGAGCTCACCCCTACCCTCAAGATCCGCCGCAAAGTCGTGCTCGAGATGTACAGGAAGGAAATCGAGGCGATGTACGCTGCGTGATCCTCGCCGCAGAGCCGCTTGCCCGGGCAGCGGGTGGGCAGCGTGCCGTATGCGGTGAAGGCAGAAGCGGTGTCGGTCTCAGGTGCCATGCTTCGGGCTGCCGCCCGCAAGCGGGTGATGACTGCCGCCGAATGACCGGTCCTGCCGGACCGGAGCAAGAACAGGTGGCGTAGCAGGCCCCGCGAACCCGTATTTCTCCTTGCACACAGGAGAAATCTGCGGTATCTTGTCCCTGGCAGAAGGAGAGTTGCCCCATGAACGAAGGCATGTTGTCAGCTTTCAGGCAAACCCTGACGGAGAAACTGGCGGACTCTCTGTCCGACCCGCTGCCGACCGGCACGCTCCGCAGGGTTTGG
This sequence comes from Deltaproteobacteria bacterium, assembly GCA_016875215.1. GTDB lineage: Bacteria > Myxococcota_A > UBA9042 > CAIXZC01 > CAIXZC01 > CAITUV01. Next base: position 14,392 of record VGRX01000091.1, on the reverse strand, counting down.
GGGCCGTCCCCACCGCCCGGAAAGGCCACCGCTGTGGTGGGGATGCGCCGCGCGGGCAAGACCACATACGTGCACCAGTTGCGCAGGGAGAGGATTCAGCGAGGTGCGGGGCCGGACCAGCTTCCATACGTGAACTTCGAAGACGAACGACTGGCGGGAGTGACCGCGGCCCACCTCGCCTTCCTGGTGGAGGAGCACGCCCGACGCTGCCCCGACGCGCTTGACCGGGGAACGGTCACCTGGTGCCTGGACGAGATCCAGTTGGTGCCCGGTTGGGAGAGCTTCGTGCGGCGGCTGCTCGATGCGGGCAACCGTGAGGTGGTCGTTACCGGTTCGTCGGCTGCGCTCCTCTCCCGTGAGGTCGCGACCGCCCTGCGCGGACGGGGATGGGAAGTCCCCATCTACCCGTTCGGATTCGGGGAGGCCCTCGTTCACCTGGGCCATTCGCTTCCCGAGCGCCCCGAGTTCCTGACGGCCCGCGAACGTGCTCGCCTGGAACGTCACTTCTCCAACTGGCTGACCGTCGGGGGTTTCCCGGAGGCACAGGGCCTGGAACACGCTTCACGCCGCCAGTTGCTGCGGGACTACGTGGACGTTGCGATCCTCAGGGATGTGGTGGAGCGGCACCGGGTCAGCAACGTATCGGGCCTGCGTTGGCTGGTGCGCCACCTGCTTGGCAACGCCGGGGCGCTCTTCAGCGTAGAGAAGTTCTATGCTGCGCTCAAGAGCCAGGGAATCGCCATAGCCAAGGACACGGTGCATCAGTTGCTGGGCCACCTGGACGACTGCTTCCTCGTGCGGCCGGTCTGGATGGAGTCGGCATCCGAGCGGCAGCGGATGGTGAATCTGCGCAAGGTCTATCCGGTGGACCAGGGCTTCATCCCTTTGTTCGACCGAAGCGGGCGCAGAAACATCGGACACGCGCTGGAGACGGCGGTGCTTGTCGAACTGGAGCGACGCCGATTCGACGTGACTTACGTCCGCACTCCCTCCGGACACGAGGTCGATTTCCTCGCCCGCGACGGGCTTGGCGGTGAACTCCTTGTCCAGGTGTGCGCGGACATCAGCGAGCCAGCAACTGCACAGCGGGAGTTGCGAGCCCTGGCAGAGGCCGGAAAGCTGTACCCCGGGGCGAGCCGGCACCTGCTCACCCTGACGCGGGAAGATGCGCCGGCGGGGGCTCCTCCCGACGTGCTGGTCCAGCCTGCCTACGAATGGCTTCTGGCACCCGGGCCAACCTGAAGCGGACGGCAATCCCCAAGGTGTTCCCCGGCGTCTGCGCCGCCACCGCTGCATGCAACCCGACGGCCTTCATGCTCGGCACGTCATCCTGAACGACCCGGCCCGCGGACCGGCGAAGTCGGCAGCCCGGGGGACGTACTCAGCTCCCTCCCGGAGAATGCGATCACTGCTGGGTTGGGTTGTGCGCCCCGACCGCTGCACCGGCGACCATCGACCATCGACCATCGACCATTGTCAACCCAGGACTGATGCCTTGCCCTCCCGGATGGAAAGACCCTCGACTTCCCCCCACCCCTTCGATATCCTGGATCGAGCATTCGCTCTGCTGAAGGAGGGCCCCATGGCGAGTTGCCTGTTGCGGCTCAATGCCGCCGGTGTGTCGGTCGTCTTCACCGCGCTGTTCGCCTTTACGTGCTCGGGTGGAGGAGGCAATGGAAGCCTCAACTGCGTGTCCACGGCAACCGGGATTGACTGCCAGCCGCCGGTAGAGGACCCAGGCGATGCCAACCCGCAGTCCTCGGACTCCGATGCCACCGCACAGGACGAACGGGATCTTGCACCGCTGCACGCGCTCATGCAGGCCGTGCCCGAGGCGCTGTGCGACTACTACATCGCCTGCGGCGACATGGACCCGGCGGAGAAGGCGGAATGCGTCGCGGACATCGAGGACGAGCTGGCGGATGACATCGATCCGGACTGCGCTGCCCTGCTGGACTTCTACATGGAGAACAAGGAGGCAATCGACGCCTGCATGGAGGGCAAGTCGGGAACTTGCGAGGGCGACGACCTGGATTCCTTCTGCCCCATCCTGGGCCAGTTCGACATGGCCCAATGCGAGAGAGCGACCACGCCGAATGACGGCAATGCCGGGGCGTACTGTGACTCGGCCGCGGAGTGCAAGACCGAGGGAGCCCTCTGCCTGGAATCGGTCGTTGGAGGCAAGCAGCACTTCTGCGCCATTCCGTGCTCGACGCTGGACGACTGTTCGCCCATGCACACGAGCAAGACCAACGGCGGCATGGCTCTGCCGGCCAAGGTGGCGGGAGACAACCACTGGAACTCACCGACCCTGTTTCGCGGGATAGTCTGCGACAAGCCCCCGAATGGCGGAGCACCGGGCCAGAAGTACTGCCAGTACATCTGCAACGAGTGGTCAGCCGTAGTGCTTGACGAGGGCGGGGGGGCCTCCGGCTGTGCGTGTTGGCCGAACTACAGATGGACCAACGAAGCAACGAAGGACGAGTGCGTCTGGGACACCTCGGTGGAGTGCTCGATCTTCAAGAAATGCGTGCCCTCGCAAGACCCGGATCCGGAGTGCTCGGGCGAGCTTTCCTGCACCGTCAACGAGATGCTCGAAGGGGTCTGCATCGACTACAAGACGGGCGCACAGATGGAGGCATGCGTCCGCCAGTGCATGGCCGATAGCTGTGATTCCTGGTGCCTCGCATCCTGCCAGGGCGAAGCCTGTGCGGACATCTGTTGTGACTTCACCTGCGAGTAGCCCCGGTCAGTATCGACGTCGCCGATTGCAGGTGCACCCCTTCCAGGCCATCCAGCCGGCTACTTGTTGAGCACTTTCTCCCACTCGACAAGAGAGACCCCGGCTCCCGTCGTGCAGGTGTTGGTTGCGCTGGCCCTTGCGATTGCGCCAATCGGATGCAACAACCGCGTCGGATCCGCCTTGCTGCCGGGAGTGAAAGACCTCCGGATGTGTTCGAACTGCCGCTGCACCTGCGGCCGTGCACAGGCATGGGCCGAGCTCCCTCCGCCGCCTCCAGGAAGGCACAGTCGGGGGGGCAGGCCGGGCGTCGGGGGCATCGGGCCACATAGTACGCCACTCGGCCACGCTCACCGAAACAACGGTTCGATGGTCTTCCGAGGCAGGAAGAGGCTGCGGGACTCATCCTGGAACGACTGGAACCCGAAGGACTGGTAGAACATCCTCGCCGGGTCGTCCTTGGCGTCCACCAGGAAGACCACCCAGGCGACCTCGCTCCCCAGCGAGCGGGCCATCGCATCCATCAGAAGGAACGTCCCGATGCCATGGCCCTGAGCGTCCTTGTGAACAGCCAGACGGCCGAGCCGGACGGCCGGGATCGAAGGATAGAGAGGCAGCCTGTGGGCGAGTGGTTCTGGGAGCCTGTCCAGCAGGACCGTCGCCATCGACAGAGTGTAGAAGCCATGCAACTCCCCGGAGGTCTTCTCCACTGCCACGAACACGGATGCGACCCTGCGGCGCCCGTCCTGGCTCGCCTGGTTACGGAGGTACCGATCCAGCTCGTCGCTGCCCGAGCAGAACAGGCGCCGGTCGTGGCGGGCCACGAGCGGTTCCAGGCGATACCGTTCACCGGGGGCAAGCGTCTTCTTCATCGAGCCTGCTTCATGTACTCACGGGCAGCTTTCTTCAGACGTTGGGACGGCGTCAGCGGACTCATCAGCGCCTCGGCAAAGGCACGCTGATCCCGTTCGGACAACTCCAGGACCTGGCTTTCCCGGATAACCTCCCTGGCGGCTTTCGTGGCGCTGGAGACCACGAACTCCGTCAGGCTCTGACCCCTGATGGCCGCAGCCTTCAGCAACAGCTCCTTCTGCCTGGCAGGAATCCGAGCCTCCAGGCGGTCGCTCTTCCTCTTGGCAGCGTTCACGGTACTCATCGGACACCTCCGTCCCGCGCGGCCATTGTACGGCCACCTGCCGTACGCCGTCAAGGGCAAACCAGGAGCCCGCCTGCAAGCACCGTCGGATGCGGTTGCCATGGGCTACGTGGGGCACGCTGCTGCGCCCCATCGCTTGCGACCCAGGGGGCGGTGGGGATGTTCCATCCTGGTCGGCCGTTGTCTTCCAACCCCTCCAACAGTATGATCCGGACTCGCAGCGATGATGCGGTGATGCCGCCGGAGGTGACCCGATGAGAATGACCATGCTGTTCCTGGCGCTGTCCCCGTTCGTCCCGTTCGGCTGCTCAAGCCCCGGGTCCAACGGCACCGGCCAGGACACCCGGGCCGACACAGGCCCTGACGCCGCGGCCGAAGCCGTCCCGCAGGACGCGCTCTCGGATTCGGCCCCGGACACCGCTCCCGATGCTCTCCAGCTCGACACGCCCCGGGTGGACACGGCTCCGGACCTGGTGCCGGACACGGCAGCGGTGGACACGGGCATCGCGTGCCGTTCGGGTGACTGCGGCGTGGAGATCCCGGGCCTGGCTGCCGAACCGTTCGTGGCTGCCGAAGCCCTTTTCCACCAGGAGGCCGACTGGCTGGGCGGTGACGTGGCATCGTCGGTGGCGCTGGGCAATGGTCGCGTGGCGTGGCTCTTCGGCGACAGCTTCATAGCGACCAGCGACAAGCACGTGCGGTCCGAGTCGGTCATGGTGCGCAACAGCGTGGCCGTGCAGACCGGCCTTGACCCGACCACGGCCACGATGGCGTTTGCATGGGACAAGAGCCAGGGGGAGAAGCTGCCCCGCTCGTTCTTCGCAGAGGACGGCGACTTCTGGTTCTGGCCGGGAACCGGTGTGCTGGTGCAGGACCGACTGCTCGTGTTTGTCAGCCGCATCAAGGGCGTTGAAGGGGGACTTGGCTTTGCAGGGGTCGAGTGGGATGCCCGGCTCGTGAGCAACCCGCAGGACCCGCCCGGCGACTGGCAGGTGACGGACGTCGATGCTCCTGCCAACGACAAGAGCGTCTACTGGGGCGGCGGAGGGGTGTTCGTGGACGAGGTTCACGTCGTGGCGTTCGGGTTTCAGGAGCCCTCCCACGACCTGTACATCGCCCGCTGGCTCACGGCAGCGGCCCGCGAGGGAGACCTGTCAGGCATCGAATGGTGGTGCGGCACGGAATGGGGCACGGCCTGCCCCCCCGCGGTCGTGCTGGAGGACATCGCCACGGAGTTCTCGGTGCACCAGGACGCGGTCTTCGGCTGCTGGATGATGCTGTACCAGGAATTTTTTGGCGCGACGAGCACCGTGGTCCGCTGGGCGCCGCACTACACCGGTCCGTGGTCCGGAGCAAAGGTCGAGTACAATCCGCCCGAGCAGTCGTGGCCCAATGCGTTCCAATATGCAGGCAAGGCGCACCCGGAGCTGGCGGGCGGAGACATCCTGGCCACGTATGCGGTCAACAGCTTCGATTTCGCAACGCTCATCAACGACACCACCTACTACTACCCTCGCGTGGTACGCCTGACGAGGGAGTGTCCGGAGGAGACTGCGGGACAGTAGGCTTGGGCCTGGGCAAGATGATTGCCGCAGCGCCATCCTCGATGCGAGCCCACAGCGGCTCACCGTACACTCCGGTCCCGGCCTCGGTATCAGGGGCTCCCGCACAGGAAGACCCGCTGGTCCGAGCAGACCTGGGGCAACCACCCGAGGATCAGGGTGAAGGCCGTGCAGTCGAGCCACACGTTCCACTCGGGGGGAATCACCAGGAGCGTGTAGTCGAAGTCGTAGGGTGACCCATCGCTCCAGACGAAAACACCCTCCTCATCGCGGTCGTTGAGGCCGATCCAGCTTTCCGCGTATCTTTTCTTCTCCATCAGATTCCAGGGGAGGATGAGGTTCGTCTGCTCGTCGTGGATCGAGGCCAGATCCTGGCCACGCTCCTGACAGCGAGCCCGGGCGCCCTTCCAGGTGGCCGGATGGAAGCAGAGGGAGTAATCGCCGCCGGGAGTCGTGAGGTCGTAACAGTCCGGGCACTCGGGTGCATCGTCGAGGATGCCGCTGCAATCGTCGTCCCTCAGGTTGCAAAGCTCTGCGGCTCCGGGGTGGGTGGCCGGCTCCCAGTCGTCGCAATCCGTCACACAGCCGTCGTGGGAATCCCCGTCGTGGTCGACCGCCTCACCGTCCAGACAGGGCATCCACTCCGCCAGTTCTGTTTGCCGTGCTGCGATGAAGTCGGCCACCTGGTCGAGCGCGGCTTCAACGGCCGTGGGATCCCCGAACTGCTCAGCCTCCGAGAGGAGGTAGGGTTCCACTACCAGCCGCGCCGCCGACGCCAACGCAGCCAGGTCCATGGAATCGGCGGCGGCAATCACTTCATGGAACGCCTCGCCCAGCTTCGCCCGGCACTTGGGCGATGCGAAGCACACCTGGTGGACTCGCCCGCCATGGAGCAGGGAGTCGAACCCCCGCGACGGCGTGACCCAGGACGGCCCCGGGGTCTTCATGATGCCGTGGTAGGGACCGAGAATGCCCGTCTCGTCGAAGAGCTGATCGACGCCCCACGGCAGAAACACCGGCAGCGCCCCATCAAGGTCGAGGTAGATCTGGTAGTTGTTGGTGTTCCACGCGTACCCGTCCCAGTGCGCCAGATAGAGTTCGGTTGCGGCGAACGTGAGGTACTCTTCGAGGTCCAGGACGGCATCGAGAACGTCGTAGGCGGCGTCGCCGTCCGGGGCCGCGTCCAGGGCCTCGGACAGGATCCGCAGGTCTTCCTTGCTGGTGTCGTCACCTCGGTCCTGATCGAAGGCGCCGTAGCCGTCGGCAGTGAGGTCGGAGCCGTTGCCCTCGTAGAGGTTTCCATTGTCCGAGCCGAACCAGCGTTTCAGGAATTCCTCGTTGTCCGGCGACTCGACCAGCGCGTACAGGCCCCGGTCGTCGCCATTGAACGAGACGGTGGCAAAGCCGGAGCGACTCGCCGGCACCCCGACTTCGCGGAAGAGTGCGTATCCCAGGTACTGGTGGATACCCGACGGGTCCTGGACCATGTTGTTGACGGTCAACTTCTTGAGCCCCAGGTGGTCCTGCCCCTTCACGAACCGGTTGAAATCGATGATGAACGCCGACTTGCCGGGTGCGTGCCCCCATGCCTGCTGCTGATCGATGGGAACGAAGGATCCCATGCCGCCCTTGAGCCGGACGCCAACCTCGGGGTAGAGTTGATCATCAATCATGACCGCGGCCTTCACATAGACTTTGGGCTGCGTCACGAGGGACGCCACTCCCGCCGGATCCACCTGGATCTCGATGGTGTGGACCGCGTCGAGGCTGAAGAACGAATCCAGAGGGTCGACTTCGGGCCCGGCCGTGTCGGGGCCGGCTTCCGAGACCGTGTCGGGGCCGGCTTCCGGGACCGTGTCGGACGCGGCGTCACCCCCTGCGATGTTCTCGTCGGCGCGGTCCGAGGCGTCCTGACCCGCCGCCGCGCTCGGGTAGTCGGCGGGGCAGCCCTGAAGCATCAGCAGGCTCGCAAGAGCGATGGTCCAAAACGCCGGAACGCTCGCCAGGATGCTGCCGCTGCCCGATGATCTCATGAGGCTTCCTCCTGGTTTCGCATCGCTCCGCAGGTGCCCGGTTCGTCAGAGGCATCCCGTACGAAAAGGGGTGCCGCTCCCTGCGAAAGCCCCGCTCCGGCCAACGTCGACCACGGCAGCAACATACCGGGGCGGGGTAGGATCGTCAAGAATGGTTGGGGCCAGGGCTGGCTTCGAACCATCCGCCCCGCGCCGAGGTTCGGGTGGTCCGTACGGAAGCGCAGGACGCTGGAGCGCAAAGGTGACGGGACGACGGTTCGGGAATCGGCCGCCGGGGGAGTCCGGTCCCTGCACATCGGGCAGTTCGGTGGAATCTGGTGGACACTCGTCGCCGCCGGTGTCGGTAACCCAGGTGTGTCAGTGGCGATGCGATGAGAGAGGCTTCGCAGGCCGTCGAGCATCGTACAGCGCCCACCAGCCCGACGCCGCAAGCAGGATCAACAGCACCGCCTGCACGACCATGTGAATGGCCCTGAAGCCGTCTCCGAAACCGACCTCGATCGGGTTGCGCCACGATGCCCACTGCAGGGCGCCAATCACCAGCCCGAACTGGGCACAGATGACGGCAATGGAACCCGAATCCGTACCGAACGGTGAAGGAGAGACGGGGAAGACGGGCGCTCCTCGGCGAAGCCAATGCAGCGGTCGTGCACAGACAAGGACTCGCAGGGCGAAGAACCGTCGGGAGCGGCTGAGAACCTGGGCAATGGCCCGATTGTCCAATGCCGGAATGACCACCAGAATCTCCAACAGCGACAAGAAGAAGAGGGCCTTGAGGACCTGGAACCACCCGTGTCGCTCTCCAGACAGAACTGTGATGCTGCTCTGCCCCTGGCCGATGAGGAGCGTGCGTGCGTCCACAGACCCGGAGTACAGACTGAGCAGCCACCAGGCCGGCAGGGCGCCCAGGACCACCCAGAGTGCGGTCAGGGACAACGGTACGGTCCGCCCCGCAAGTGCACGACGCTGGCCGAGCTTGACTCGAAGCCACCCGGCAAATGCCAGGGTGGCTGCGCCGGCGATGGACGCAAGCATGGGCCCCGGCCACTCGGGTTTGGGGCCGGAGTAGGATGACGGAGGAAGATACTCTTGCATGAAGCCGATTTCCCAACCGACGAGAAGCAGGAGCCCCACGACAGCGGTAACGAGTCCGCTGTCCGAAGCGGCCAGCCTGCTACCGTCCATCGGGGGCAACGGCGCTTCCGGAGTCGACCTCGCACAGGACGCCACCGCACCTCTCAGGAACACGAACCCGGGGATCGCCAGTGCGACGAGATCATCCAGCCGGCCGGCGAAGAGGATCTCCCGTCCCCGCTGCGTGCCTCCATCCGACGAGTCCGCTTCCCCCCATCGCTGCCGAAGGGCCGTCTCGTTGTCCTGGACGAAACGCCGATGACCTTCTGCCAGGACAGTGCGAACCCCGGCTGGCAGGGTCGCAAGCTTCTCGAACAGCTCGTCGCGCCCCACTTCTCCCAACAGGAGATGTCCGTTCTCCTCGTGCACCGAAGCAATCGGAAGCAGGTCTGCGGGAATGCGATGCTCCAACGCCGCCGACACCGTTGCCAGGGCCAACGCAGCCCCGAGGCTGGGGCCATTCAGCTCTCCCGGGATCGCCCCTCCTGCCACGACGGGCAGACGGGAGAAGCCGTCAGCCCCCTGGCAGTGCAGGAAGCGATTCGCCGCACATAGCCCGTCGTGCGAAGCAAGCCGAGTCCCAGGCGCACCATCCGCCGCCACGCCAACCTCGGGTTCCGCCCCCTCCTGCCACTGCCGAACCTGCGGACGGCCCTCCCCGCCCGGGGGGGCAGCGCCACCCCCCGCCAGCAGCAGCGTGTGTATCGCTGCATAGCGCCTCAAGCCACCGCACGGGACCACGAACACGGTTCGGACGCATCCCGGGGGGAGAGACCCTGCCGGACCCCCAGTCGACGGGGCGAGCTTCGTCTCCGCCAGATCCCCATACGGCTGCAGCCTACGGCACTGAGCAGTCGATAGCATCTCCGAGAACCCGGAGACATAGATGGACAAGGCCCCCCATTCCTCTTCCTCCTTCAATCGCTTCGCCAGGTGTTCCGCCCATTCTTCGTGGGAGACTGGAGCTGGAGGCGACGAGGCGGCCCCGGCGCAAAGTCGCAAGGTGACCATTTCATTCCCCCTCGGAAACCGGATCTGCGTGCAGCGACGACCAGTACACCTCCACGACCGGGTTGGGAAGCCCCCCCTCTGCCGGGGAACGTACATCGAGAAGAACGCCGTGGAGGCTGCCCTTCCAGACGCCCAGCGTCTCGCTCCAGCTCACGCTGATCGGTCCTCCGGCCATAATGGTGGGACCGGCAGTCCCCTCCTGCACCAACCGCCAGGCGACTCCGAAGTGTGCCGTCGGTTCGAGCAGCGCCGTCACGTGGATGTCGCAGCGGAGCTCGACATCCGAGATCTGCTCGGTCTCCAGCTCGACTCGCAGCTTCCGGCAGTCCGAGCTCCGTACCGCAAGGGTCTTCTGTTCCCCACCCGCATATCCCGTGGCCGCCACGGCGAGCCCACCGTCATGATCTCGCCCCAGGCTGAACGTCGCGGCAGAGCAACGGTACAAGTCCTCCTTTCGGAGCTCGAATCGAACCACGTTGCCAGGCAGAGCGAGTGCTCTGCACCGTTCGCATCGCCCGAGGTGCTCGGTCACCAGGGGGCGGTACCGACGACCGAGCGCCGTCGTGTCGGCCCCCATCTCGGATTCGGATTGCGGCCCGAACAGCAGTACTTCGTCCGCCCTCGGACAGTGCCCAGCCTCCAGCCGGGCAATCGACTCTAGAACCGGGACCGCCGCTTGAAGATGATTGGCCAGCCAGTCGTACCTGGCCCGACAACTGGGGCATCCGGCCAGATGCTCGGCGATGTCCGCGATTCTCCCACGTTCCACACGCCCCTGTGCCGCGGCGGTGACGAATCCTTCCACCCCGGAACACTGAATCCCGGTCTTCATGGCTTGCTCCTCTCTGGTGAGGCCGCACCGGCAGCACTGTCCTGTGCGGGCAGCTCACGTCCGCCGCCGACCAGACGGGAAAGCCCGATGGCCGGCATTCGCTCGTGTTGCAGGATCTCTTGCACGGTCTTCTCGTAGTCATCCGGACTCAGCCCCATGGCGCTCAGGTTGACTCGCTTCGGAAGATCAATTGCTCTGGTTGCAAGAGTCGTGAGCCACACGGGAAGCACCCTCTCGACCTTGGTGCCCTTGATGTACTCCCCTGGGAACAGACACTTGAGGACGCGGGCCAGAATGAGATGAGCAAGCGCTGCGGCCTCAGCGGGCCCGAGCCCTTGCGGCATCACCTGTCTGCTCTCTATCGGTGCACTTGTCTTCCACGCCCTTCCCAACTCGTCTTCGACCTTGGAACGTCCCTTGATGCCGTGCCGAGCGGCCTCGTCCAGGAGTCTGAGGCAGAGGTAGGCTGCGTCGTCGGCTGCTTCGTCCAGGCGTTCCAGGAACCTCAATTCCTGGCCTCCGACGGCACTCAGAATCTGGCGATCCCACAGCCGCTGAAGGCACTTTCGTTCGGCCGCGGTCATGGGACGACCGGACTTCTTCGGATCACCGGCCGGCTGTTGCTCCGGTGTGCTCTTGGTCCCCGCAGTCGGTCGATCGGGACCGGCGCACGTCCGGATGTGCTCAGCGCAAAGGCTGGCCAGGTCTTGGCTGACAGCCTCGACGGTCTCTGGCGATGCTGTGCGAAGGCAACCAGCACATTCATCGAGGCGCGCTCCGGCCTCCCATGCATCAGCCCCAGCGGCTGACAGAGTGGCCAGCAATACGTCACGTGCCAACTTCAATTCCGCGATGTGCTTCCTGACGTCAGGGAGAATGCCCTCGAATAGGAACGACTGCAGGATCCGGGCGAGACTCTGGGCTGGGTCTGAATGGACGAGAGAGTCTGCCTCGACAAATCCGGCGGGCTTCCGGGCCTGGGGGGACGGTGCCTCGGTCGCGGCTCCGGCTGCATGAGGGAGTTGCCCCGCTACGGCCAGGCGAATACTCCCAGCAAGCTTCTGCAGTCCAGATGCCGTCCGGGCAGTGCCAGATTCCCCGGAACCGACAACGAACGGTGCATTGGACTCGTCCGCCTTCCCCGGGGACGGCTCGGCCTCGGCATCGCTATTCCGGCGGTCGGACCTGCCGAGATCCCGCGGGTCCGGCGGCTCCCCATCGTCGCTCGACACACTGCCATGCGGCCCGCCAGACCCGGCGGCGCTGAAACCCGGACCGATCTCCGAATGCCTGCGAGCCTCCTCCAGGTACCGGGATGCTCCGGTCAACGGATCCTTGTTCGGCTTCTTCCACAGGTCCGATACAAGCCTGCTCAGGAACCCGGAGTTCGCTGCCTTGCAGTGCACACCTTGGCCGCCCTTTCCGTACCACTCGCAAGGGGCGAAGCCCTCTTCCGACGGTCCCTCGGCGCAGTACTCGCTGCTCAGTTTCAGCAGCGTCTCCTGCGCGAAGTCGTCGGCGCCCGTTCCCGCCTTGGCGAGGCCAGTTGCATGGGCAGCATAGTACTTTCGAGCGGCCTCCGCTGCAGCCCGAAGACATCGGACACGGGCGCCACGTCCAGCACTCGTCTTTCCCTCGGGATCGGCCATGAAGGAGCTCCCCTCGATTCGGTTCAACGTCTGTCGAGCCGTTGCCATGCTAGCCGTCTCGGGAAGGGGTGTCAACTGGGGCAGTCCGCTCATGGCCGGCCCCCCCTGGCCGTCCTCGCAACCTACAGGATCACAGGGAACCCGACCGTTGCGGCGTGTGGTCGGCCCACGCCATCAGGGAGGTCGGAATTCCCCATCAGATAGGTGAACTCGAGCACCAACCCCGTTGGGTCGTCCGACCAGAGGCGCCTTGCCGACAGTGCCCAGCGGGGCGACAAGACCGGAGGCAGGACAGGTGCGTCGTCGAGCAGGACGAAATCCCTGTCAACGATGGACAGATGCACATCTGCAGAGCCGACGGACGAGGCGATATCTCGGACCACCGACAAGGCACGGGAGCCACATTGCACCCCCGCTGCATCTCCACTGCCGAGAGAGCCAGGCACGCTCACACTGACGGTGAAAGCCCCCGTTCCGGACGAGAACTCAATTTCGGCCGCCCGTACCATGCCGGCCGCGTCTGAACAGACCGCCAACATTGCATCCGGACAACTCGCGACGTGAACCGTGCCTTGCCTACAGTCCGGCAGAACCGCCGTGGTGGCTGATGCCTCCACCAGTCCGTTGGGCGCCATTTCCCAGGCCTGCACGCGGAGGGCTCCGGCCGTCTGATCCGGGGAAGTCTGTTCGATGGTGAACGAGAACGCCATGCTCTGCACGGCCGCGACCGCCCCGAGCAGCGCCGGTGCTGGTGGAGTCTGGTCCACGACGCCGGTCGGGAACGGGGACTCGGGTTGCAGGGCGGACAGCAGGACGAGACTGGTGGAGCCAGGGCTCACAGAGCCTGCTTCCCGGACCAGCAGGAGGAGCTGACCGTTCGGAGCAGCCTCAAGACGGTAGCCGGTGACGTCCACGGGCAGACCGGGGACGACGAACGGCACCGTGATCGGGTGAATCTGCGACACCATTCCTGCCGGCGCCCTCAGCGCAGAGAGACTGACGCGCCGGCCGGTCTCACCTCCATCCTGGCGTAGAAATGACGCGATGCAGGTGCTCTCCTTGGGATTCATGGTGTAGGGGAGAAGTTGCAGCTCGCTGTTGCTGGCAAGGGGCGAGTCCTGCAACTCGGCTGCAAAGGCGGCCCCGGTGCCCCCCCCTGATCGCTGAAGCGCACCGTAGACGACCTCGCCTTCCTGTTCTCCGGCCCCGATGCCTGCAAAGAGCAAGTTGCCTGCCGCATCCGCCAGGGACACGAACTCTCGATAGGCTCCTTGAAGAGGGAGCTCCGCAGGCGTAGAGGAACACACGCATGTCGTTCCCACCTGCCACCCTTCGTTCGGGCAGGCAGACGAGGTCTGAAGGACCCCGTCGGCATGACACTCAGCATGCCAGCAGGGATTGGACTTCTCGTAGCTGGCTTCCTCCAACTGACGCCCATCGTCAACTGCGGAGAGGACGACGGCCTTTCCTGCGTCGTCGGAGACGCAGCCGATGCGATTGTCGGGCAGGAGCTTGCAGGTGCCCTCCAGGACGCCGCAACCGGAGTAGCAGGTCACGTCGGACTTCGGCAGCGCTTCCATCTCGCTCCATCGCTCCAGGCAGACTTGGCCCAGGTCGCCAACCGGGTCAGGCCGAGGAGCGGAAAGGACCATGTCGGCCTCAGCAGCATCGACCGTTGTCGCCAGGTCCGTGGGGTTCTTCTCGTCCCCGCCCTCCGGCTCGCAGCCGACAGCACCGAGACCGGTCGCCCCGAGGGCGGTGGCCAGCAGCAACGTCTTCCACTTCTTCATGTTCGGTTTCATGGTCTCTCCTTCCTTCATGGTCATTCCTTGCAGGAACCGTCCGGCGGGCACCAACCCACCATCGCACAGGTTGAATCGCATGCTCCGATGGCCCCCATCATGCCATCACAGATTGCCCCGACGATCACGGGGCACAGGAGGGCCCCGACCCCGGTAAGACCGGCCAGTGCACACGGAGCACCGGCTCCGATCCCGCACCCTGTGACTTTGACCGCTGCACACGCAGTGGCGCAGTAGGCGCAGTCAGGATAGGTGCACTCCACGGAATCGGTCCCCATGCATTGCCAGCAGCCTCTTTCAGAAATGAACGGCACGGAAGCTCCGCATGCCGTGTCGGGCTCACTTGCCAGGTCGGCACAGCCCCCGCACGCGTTGGGAGGCTGCGTGGGTTCACAGTCTCCCCACTGGCACGAAGTCGTGCATTCGCGTTCGCCTTGGCATCCTCCCATGGTGCAGGACTTGGTCTTGAAACC
>VGRX01000090.1 GCA_016875215.1 Deltaproteobacteria bacterium | reverse complement strand
GGGGTGCTCGAAGACAGCCCGGGCGACGGCGCCAGCCTCGGGGCCCTGCAGGGGATCGCTTTCGAGGAGGAGGATTGGCCCGGTCTGCTCGCGATCTACGAGACCCGCAAGGACCTCGAGCACGAGGCCGCCGGCCGGATCTCAGTGATGTTCGACATCGCTGCCCTTTGCAGGGACCACCTCAACGATCTGGACAAGGCCTCCGCCACCGCGGAGGAGATCCTGGGCATCGATCCTTCCAACGAGGAGGCGATTGCGCTCCTGGACGAGCTTTACTCTGTCCAGGAGAAGTGGAGCGACCTGCTGCGGATCCTCGAGGCCGCGGGCAATCTCGCCCGGGACGACGCGGCGCGGGTCTCGCTGCTGCTCCGCATGGCCGAGCTCCAGGAGCAGAAGCTCTCCAACCCGGATGGGATGGTCGAGCTTCTCGACGTCGTGCTCCGCATCGACCCGCTGTGTGAGCGTGCGGTCGACATGCTCGAGCGCAACATCGAGGGAGAGGTGGCACTGCGCGTGCTCGACCTCCTGGAGGCGTTCACGCGAAGGACGGCCCGCTGGGAGCGGCTCATCGAGCTCCTGTCGCTGCGCAAGGGCTTTGTCGACGATTCGTACACCCAGCTCGGCATCCAGAAGGAGATTGCCAGGGTCTACGAGGAGGAGCTGGCCAACCTGACCGAGGCCTTCGCCAATGCCCGGGTCGCGCTGGCCATGTCCCCTGAGGACGAGGAGGTGCTCACGCGCCTGCTGCTGCTGGCGGAGAATCTGGGCAACTTCGATGAGCTGTACCTCGTGCTCGACGACGAGACACGGGGGATGGCCGATTCGCCGCAGCGGACGCAGATGTGGCGCGTACAGGCCACTGTGGCCCGCGACAAGCTGGGGAACGGTGATATAGCGATCGCCTGCTTCCGCAAGGTGATGGATGCCCAGCCCGAGGATCTCGAGGCGGTCGAGGCGCTGGCAGCCCTGTACCGTGCCGCGGAGAAACCGGCGGACCTGGTCGGGGTGCTGGCCGTCCAGACCGGCCTGGTCCAGGACATCGAGGAGCGCAAGGCCCTGTTCATGGAGATGGGGGCGGTGTACTACGGCGAGCTCTCGCTCCCCGACAAGGCCGTTGCCGCGTACGAGCAGATCCTCCAGCTCTCGCACGACGACCCCACGGCCCTGGAGAACCTCGAGCGGCTCTACTTCGAAACCGGTCGGTTCGAGGAGCTCGAGCAGGTGCTCCAGCGGCGGGCCTCGCTCTCGACCGACCCGGCGGAGCGCAAGGGCCTCCTGCTGCGCCGCGCCGATACCCTGGAGAACCGGCTGGAGCGGCTCGAAGAGGCATTCGACGTGCTCAACGGGCTCTTCTCCGAGGACCCGCTGGACATCGACCTGGTGCTCGGCCTCGAGACGCTGCACGGGAAGCGGGAGGGGGGGCTCTCCCTGCTCGACATCCTGCGGCGCAAGCTGGAGCTGCTCCAGGACGACGAGCACTATCCGGTCCTGATGAAGATTGCATCGGTCTATTCCGAGCGGCTGACCGACGTGCACCAGGCGGTCGAGACCTACCGCAAGGCACTGCTGCGCTTCCCGAGCGAGGGGGCCACCCTCGACGAGCTCGAGCGCATCGTGCTCACGTTCGAGGAGAAGCGGGAAGCCTACTCCGTGCTGCGGCCGCTGCTCGAAGAGCGCGCAGACTGGGAACGGCTGCTCGTGATCATGGAGGCATACAAGGCATCGCTCGACGACCCCGAGTCGCGGCTCCAGGTCATCCTCGAGATGGCCGGCATCGCGGAAGAGCGCCTGGTTGCAATGGAGCGGGCGTTTGATCTGGCCGCACAGGCACTGGCGCTCGCTCCCGGACGGGAAGGCGTCATGGATCTGCTGGAGCGGGTGGCCCGCAAGGCCGGCATGCTCGAGCAGGCGGTCGATGCCTATGCGTCCATCGCCGGGGCCGGTGACGGCGGTCCCGAGGCGGTTGCCATGCTCATGCGCAAGGCCCGCATCCTCAAGGACGAGCTGCAGGACTTCGAGCGTGCGGTCAAGGAGTACCAGGGGCTCGCGGAGCTTGGCGTGGACCGCCGGGTGCTCGAGGCTCTCGACGAGCTCTACTCGCTCCTCGAACGCTGGAGCGACCTTGCCGGCGTGCTGCGCGAGGAGTTCGAGCTGGCCGTCAGCCTGGACGAGAAGCTCCTCTTCCTGTTCCGGCTCGCGGACGTGTTCGAAGAGAGGCTGGATGACGCGGTCAAGGCATGCGAGGTGATCCGCGAGGCGCACCTCCTCGATACCACGCGGGAAGACACGCTGGCGCACCTGCGCCGCCTGTTCGACGAGAGAGTCCCCGATGCCGAGGCCGCAGAGCTGCTCGAACATTGGTACTCCGCCAACGAACGGTTCGAGGATGTCGCCGCGGTGCTCGAGCGCCGCTTCGCCCTGACCGAAGGCGGTGCGGACAAACTCGAGCTTTCACAGAAGCTCATCAACGTCTTCCTGGCCAAGCTGGGTGACAAGCGCAAGGGGCTGCATTATGCGGGTGAGGCGCTGGTGCTCGGGCCCGAGGACTACGCGTCCATGGACCAGCTCCTGCGCCTGTGCGGCGAGACCGGAATGGCCGAGGAGACCGTGGCCTTCCTCCAGCTCGCACGGGCCCATGCGGAAGAAATCGAGGCCTACAGGAACCTCGGCATGGAGGCCGCACACCTCCTCACCTCGATCGACCGGGCTGAGGACGCCGAGCAGACCCTCAAGGAGGTCATCGAGAGGGCCGAGGCGTTCCTGCCCGCGTGGAAGGCCCTGGAGGCCCTCTTCGAGTCGCTCGGCAGGCTCCAGGACCACGAGCAGGTCCTCGTCCGCCTGATCGAGCTTACGGAGTACGACGACGAGCGCATCCCCCTCCTGCTCAAGCTCGGCCGACTGCGCCGCGACAACCTCGACACCCCCGAGACGGCCATCGAGGCCTTCGGCCGCGTCGTCGGGCTGGACGAACGCAACGAGGAAGCGCTCAACAGCCTGGCTGCCCTGTACGAGTCAGGCGGCCTGTTCGACAAGCTGGCCGAGATCCTGACCTCGATGGCCGACCTGGCCTCCGAGCCGCAGGAACGGATCTCCCTCCTGGTCCGCCTCGCCCTGCTCTACGAAGAGAAGCTCACCGATGTCGGGAAGGCGGTCTCCACCTGGCTCAACGTGCTCGACTGGAGCCCGAACGACAGCATGGTGCTGGCCAACCTCCAGCGCCTGTACGAGTTCCAGGAAGAATGGGGATCCTTTGTCGAGATGGCGGAGCGCGAGGCCGTGCTGAAGGATGCCCTGGAGGACCGCCGCATCGCGCTGCGGCGCAGCATCGCCCGCGTCTCGCTCAAGCACCTCGACGACGCGATGCAGGCCCAGCAGAACTGGGAGAACATCGTCGAGGTCCGGCCCGAGGACGAAGAGGCCTGCGCAGAGCTGCGCGTCCTGTACCGCCGCAACGAGGACTTCATCAAGCTGGCCCTCCTCCTCGAGCGGCTCGCATCGAATCCCCAGACGTTCTCGGAGCAGCGGGTCGAGCTCTGGGTCGAGCTCGGCAAGCTCAAGATGGACGAGGCCATGGACCCCGAAGGGGCCATCCGCGCCTGGCGGCAGGTCCTGGACCTCGCTCCGTCCCGGCTCGATGCCTTCGAAGCGCTCGAACGGCTCTACCTCGAGTCGGCCCGGTTCGAAGACGTGGTCGGGCTCCTGGAGCGCAAGCTCGAGCTGCTCACCGAGATTGCGGAGCGGATTGCCCTGCTCGATACCATGGCCACGGTGCTCGAGGAATCGCTGGGCCGGTGGGAAGCCGCTGCAAGCACGCGGCTGCGCATCCTCGACCTCGACCCGTCCCTGCTGCAGCAGTACAGGCGGGTCGCGGACATCTTCGAGGCCCAGCAGCAGTGGCAGTCGCTCAGCGAGGTGCTCCTGAGGCGCCTGGAGGTGGAGCAGGACTCGGCGGAGCGGATCCTGGTGCTCACCCGACTGGCCGAGTTGTACGAGGACCGTCTTTCCGACGACCGGGCAGCGCTGGCCTCGACCCGGCAGGCACTCGAGCTGGCGCCGGGGGACGTCGACCTGCTCGACCGCGGGGAGCGGATTGCGGGTCGCTCCGAGCTGTGGGAAGAGCTGCGGGAGATGTGGATCTCCACTGTCCCGCACCTGGAGGACGAGCGGCGGCAGACCACCATGCTCAAGCTCGGTGCGCTGCTTCGCGACAAGCTCGGCCGTTTCGAAGAGGCCATCGCCTGGTTCGTGAAGGTGGTGGAGGAGAATGCCGAGGAGGAGCAGGCGCTGTCCTCCCTGGTCGAGCTGTACGAGCTGGTCGAGGACTGGCCGCACCTGGCCGAGTCGCTGGCACGCCTTGCCGAAGTCACGGGTGACTTCAACCGCCAGATTGCCCTCTACCTGAGGCTCGGCGACGTCCGCTTCGGCAAGCTGACCGACCACGCGGCGGCGCAGGCAGCATACAACCAGGTGCTGGAGCTCGACCCCACCGAGGAGAAGGCGGTCAATGCCCTCCAGACCCTCTACTCGGAGACCGAGAACTGGGAGAAGCTGGTCGAAATCCTGTCGGTCCGTGCCTCGCTCCCCCCGGACGAGGACGCACAGCTCAAGCTGATCGCGGGCGAGCTGCTCGAGAACCGCCTGGGCAAGCCGCTCGACGCTGCCCAGCTCTATGATGAAATCGTGACCTACGACCCGACCGTGGCCGAGGCGTTTGCCCGCCTCGAGCGGATCTACACCGAGCACGAGGTCTGGGACCAGCTCGTCGAGGCGTACGAGAAGCGGCTCTCCGTGACCGGCGAGGCCGACAAGCGCATGGACATCCTGCGCCGGCTCGCACTGCTCAACGAGTCCGTGCTCACCAACGGAGAGGCGGCAGCCGACTTCTACCAGCAGATCCTCGACATCAAGGCGGATGATCGGGAGGCACTCAACGCGTTGGAGCGCCTGTACGAGGAGCAGGGGCGGTTCGACGACCTGGTCCTGGTGCTGCGCCGGGCGGTCCAGCTTGCGGAAACGGTGCGGGAGAAGGTGGTCTACCTGGAGAAGGTCGCGACCATCTGCGTCGAGAAGCTCCAGGACATCACCTCGGCCATCATGGCCTACCGGGAGATCCTCGAAAACGACCCCGCCCACCACGATACCCTGCTGCGCCTCGAAGACCTCTTCTCGACCGAAGGGGACTGGATGGAGGTGCTCAAGATCCTCGAGCTGCGCCAGAAGATCGCGAGGGACGCGACCGAGGTGGTCGGATTCTACCTGCGCAAGGGCGACATCTACCGCGACGAGCTGCTCATGCCGGACAGAGCACGGGAGCAGTACCACATGGTCCTCGAGCGCATCCCGGACCACGTCGATGCCATCGAGCGGCTGCTCGCCCTGTACGAAGAGGAAGAGCACTGGGAGAAGATCATCGAGCTGTTGCTGGCCCAGGCACGCTCCGTCCAGGACGAGGAGCGCAAGGCCCGCATCTTCGCCCGCATGGGGCTCTACATGAAGGACAAGCTCGAGAACCTGGACGGGGCGATCGAGCTGTTCGAGGCAGCGCTGGAACGCGTCCCGTCGCTGGTCGAGGCCGTCGAGCCGCTGGCCGACATCTACATGGCCAGGGAGCAGTGGGAGAAGGCCTTCCCGCTGCTCGAGATGCAGCGGCAGCTCCTGGAGCAGACGGCGCCGGCAAGCGAGCTTGCAGCCCTGTACTGCAAGGTCGCAAAGGTCAGCCTCAGCACGGGCAGCCGGACCAAGGCGCTCGAGTACTTCCGAAAAGCCTACGACATGGATCCGTCCGACGTGGAGACGCTGGACGGCCTGGCCTCGCTGAACTTCCAGCAGGGCAACTACGAGGTCGCCGAGGCCTACTACAAGGGCCTGCTGGATCGGGCGGGCGATTCGCTCGACCACAACCGTCGCAACGCCATCTTCCGGTCGCTGGGCGAGATCGAGATGCACCTGGGGCACGTGGAGTCGGCCCGTGACTACTTCGCCAAGGTGCTGGAGCTCCAGCCCCGTGACAGGGACTGCCTCCTCGACCTCGCCAACCTGATGGAGCAGCATGGCGACTGGGAGGAATCGGTCCGCTACCGCCGCCAGGTGGTCAACCTGCTCGATGACCCGATGGAGCGGTGGAAGGCGCTCATCGGGATCGGCGACGTCTACCGCGAGAAGATGGGCAACGTCGATCTTGCCATCCGCGCCTACAACGAGGCACTGGAAACGCAGCCGTATGCCAAGGGAGCCCTGGTCAAGCTGCTGGAGATCCACATCAACCTGAAAGCCTACAACGAGGCCATCAACGTCCTCCAGCACCTGGTGCAGGTCGAGGACAACCCGCAGAAGAAGGCCGCTTTCACCTTCACCATCGCCACCATCTACCGGGAAGAGCTCAAGGAGCCGGAGATGGCAACCGACTACTACGAGCAGACCCTCGACCTCCACTCGGAGAAGTTCGAGGCATTCCGGGCAATCGACGAGATCCTGACCGAACGCAAGGAGTGGGAATCGCTCGAAGCGGCCTATCGGAAGATGATCGGCCGCATCCGGGGCAAGGGGCTCAAGCAGGTCGAGTTCGCTCTCTACAAGGCCCTCGGAGAGATCTATCGCTCCCGACTCCGCAAGCCGGACATGGCCACCTCGTGTTTCGAGCTGGCCGGCAAGCTCAACATCGAGGATGTCGCGGTCCACGAGATCCTGGCCCAGCTCTACGAGCTCCAGGGCATGGACGAGAAGGCCGTTGCCGAGCACCGCAGCCTCGTCACCCTCGAGCCGGAGCGGATCGATTCCTACCGCACCATGGCTTTTCTCTTCCGCCGCATGCACCTGGAGGACGATGCCTGGTTCGCCCTGTCCGTGCTGGCCATGACCAACAAGCTCAACGACGAGGAAAAGGAGTTCTTCCGCAGCCGTCGGACTCCGAACCTGCCCATCCCGAGACGCTCGCTCGACCAGACGCTCTGGGTACGCTACGTCTTCTCCCGGGCCGAGTCGGTGCACGTCGGCGAGGTCTTCCAGACCCTGTACCAGGCCATCGGCACCTACCTCGAAGGTCGCGATCCCAAGGAACTCGGCCTCAAGAAGAAGGACGAGCTGGACCTGTCGCAGAAGACGATCTTCACGGCAGTGTTCAACCGGGTCTCCCAGCTTCTCGGGATTCCCGCGCCCAAGGTCTACCTGTCGGATCGCAGCTTCGGCATCCGGCTCGAAGCCACGGTTCCGCCGGTCCTCATCATCGGCAAGGACATGCTCCACGGGAAGTCGGAGAAGGAACTGGCGTTCCTCATTGCCAAAAACCTGACCTACTTCCACCCGATGCATGTGCTGGCAGCGTGCTACCCGGCGCCGGTGCTCAAGCAGTTCTACCAGGTGGCCCTGAAGCACGTACAGCCGGGAGTGCAGGTCGACGGCGGGGACAGCGAGCAGTTCAAGGTGCTCATGCAGCACCTCCAGAAGCGGATCTCTCCGCAGCTCGCCACCACGCTGGCCAACTCGATCAACCACTTCTACTCCAAGGGGACGCGCCCCGGCGTCAGCCGCTGGCTCACCGGAGTCGAGCTCACCGCCAACCACGCGGGGCTGCTGGCCTGCCTCGACCTCGAGGTCGCCGCTTCCGTGCTGCGACAGGAGAGCATCGCCTTCTCCAAGCTGCCGCCGCGTGAGAAGGCCAAGGAGCTGGTGCTCTACGCCATCTCCGAGGAGTTCGCCGACGCCCGCGAGGCCATGTCTCTCAAGCTGAGCTGAGCCCGGTTCATGCCCCTCCCCTGCACCGTACCCCGCACCCCCAGAGAGGGACTCCATGCCTGACATACTCCCCGGGAGCCCGGGGACGCTCTTTGTCGTCGCCACCCCCGTGGGGAACCTCAAGGACATCACCCTGCGGGCCATCGAGGTGCTGCGCTCCGTCCCGCTCGTGGCCTGCGAGGATACTCGGTCGGCCGGGCGCCTGCTGGCATCGCTGGACATCCGAGGTCCCCGGTTCACCAGCCTGTTCGAGCACAATGAGCAGCGCAAGGTCGAGCAGCTCGTCGAGCACCTGCAAGGCGGAAGGGACGCTGCTCTCATCAGCGAGGCCGGCACTCCGACGATTTCAGACCCCGGCTACCGGCTCGTCGCGCGCTGCCGTGAAGTCGGCATCCCGGTGGTGCCGATTCCGGGCCCGTGCGCTGCCCTCGCGGCCCTGTCCGCATCGGGGCTTCCCACCGACAAGTTCCTGTTCCTGGGCTTTCCACCGCGCAAGGGGGCAAGGCTTGCACGATTCCTCAGGCGGCTGGCCGCACCGGCCCGCACCGGGATCGCGTACCTGCCCGCACGACGTCTGGAGGAGCTGCTCGGCCTGCTGGCGAAGTCCGCACCGGACGCCCGGGTCGTGCTGGCCCGTGAGCTCACCAAGAAGTTCGAGGAGTTTCTTTGCGGAACTCCCACCGAACTGCTTGCGGAGATCACGGCCCACCCTCGCAAGGGGGAGTGCACGCTGCTCGTCTACCGCCCCGGCGAACGCGGGGAGGACGAAGAGGAGGACGCTGGGGAAGAACTGCCGGAACCGGACTGCACCGGATCAATCTGACCGTCGGTCATCCATCGACGTTCGACGAGCAGGCCGATGCTGTGCGGAGACAACGCAGACTGACCGTGCCGGCTGAGGTGGTCGGCCGGAGCATCGATGGGTGCGGTGTTACGCCACCGTCCGTCACCCACACGGCTTCGGCGCCTACCCCAGGTCGATCAGCTTGAGCCCGGTGGCCTGGTCGAAGCGGCGGGGAATGGGCCCGTTGGCACCGGGAAGCACCTGGCATTCCATGGTGACGGCAACCCGGCCTCCGAAGAAGTGGCCCCCCTTGACCACGAGATCGGGACCGGACAGCGCCGCGTGTGCATGGAGGAAGGGTTTTCCTTCGACGAGCGCCACGTTGCCGACGAACGAGACCAGCTCCATCTCGTCGGGGAACCGGGTCTTGAGGTACTGCCCGCTCTTCACGTCGAGGAAGCCGAGCTCCGTGTCCGCCAGCGCACCGATGCCCACGACCGCTGCGGACTCGACGTTGGCCTCGCGGAAGAACGCGCACAGGCTGGCTCCCACGTCCTCGCCCTTCTCCAGCACCACCCAGTACAGGTCACCGCTCAGTCTCCACTTCATGTTCTGCCCTCGTCTCTCCGTGCCCGTTCCCGCGCCCTCTGCATCTGCCCCCGCACCGGGAGCCTGCGATCCACCCCACTTCGCCGAGGCTACGTAGGGCAAGCCCGCCACCCTACTTCGCCAAGGCTACGTAGGGCAAGCCCGCCACCCCACTTCGCCGAGGCTACGTAGGGCAAGCTGCCTTCCTCACGGCAACGTGAGGATGACCGGCCCCTTGGACGTGACCGCGATGGTGTGCTCGAAGTGGGCGGAGGGCTTCCCGTCCACGGTCACCACGGTCCACCCGTCGGCCAGCACCCGCACGTCGCCGGTGCCCAGGTTCAACATCGGCTCCAGGGCCACGGTCCAGCCTGCTGCGACAGCCGGACCGACGCCGGCCCTCCCGTAGTTGGGCACTTGCGGCGCTTCATGGAGCTGATGCCCCACCCCGTGTCCGCAGTACTCCCTCACGACTCCGAGCCGCCCTGACCGCCAAACCTGCTCGATCGCATGGGAGATGTCCCCCAGCCTCCGCCCCGTGGCGGATGCGCGGATCCCCGCGTCGAGCGCCCGCTTCGTGAACTCGAGCAGCTCGAGCACGCGAGGCCGGCACTTGCCGGCCGCCACCGAGATCGCTGCGTCGCCGATGACTCCGTCCAGAGTTGCCCCGCAGTCGATGCTGACCACGTCCCCCTCCTGGATGAGTCGATTCGGCGAGGGGATTCCGTGCACCACCTCTTCGTTGATCGACACGCAGACCGAGGCGGGGAAACCCTGGTATCCCTTGAAGGTGGGGATCGCCCCGCAATGGCGGATGAGCTGCTCGGCTTCCCGGTCCAGCTCCGCGGTGGTCACCCCCGGCTCCACCATTCGGGAGAGCTGTGCGAGGGTTCGAGCGACGACACGGCCCGCCTCGCGCATTCGGGCGATCTCTTCTTGAGACTTCAGCACGATCATCGATATCCCCCGCTCGGGAAAGCGCTCGAAAGCTCCCCGAGGTTCATCCTGCCAGCCTGCCGACCCTTGATGCGAACCGCCTCAGCGCCGTGGGGTCCGGACGGATCTGCCCGATTCGATGCCGGAACCGGGTCCGACTCGACCGGCAATGTGTAGCACAACGATGGAGGAGGGACAACCCTTCGCTCGCACCCCGAATCGTCCGCTCGACGCAGGCGGACGCGTTGTCTCGACGGTTGCTCGGCCTCGCTACGGCAAAAACGGCGAAACACGAGTCTGGGGTCACTGGAGGGCGTCGGGCGGGTCGCTTCCCGAGACGCGCTCCGAGTGTGGGACGAGGAACAGTCTCGCTCCGGACATCCGGACCTCGCCTCGAGCGACCGTCTCGGCATCCGTGCCGACCGGAAGGGAAACCAGCACCCCCTCGGATTCCTCGACCCGCACCCAGTTCAGGGGGAGCTCGCCGGACGGGGTCTTCAGCACGCAACCGGTCAGTCGATCGAGATCGAACCCGGAGACGAGGAGCCTGGTTCCCCCCTTGCCGCTGACGACCCGGAGGAAGTCCACCTCAGGTTCGGCCCGTTCCGTCACCGTGAAGAAGTCGGGAGCCACGGCAGCCGTCCTGTCCTCGTTGAGGACGACGACCAGGTACTGCCCGGCTCCTGCCTTGCGAAGCGAAGCGGAGAAGGGAGTCACGACGCGGTCCTTCTTCCCGGTGCGCTCGACCCGGGCCGCGCGTTCGAACGCAGAGAACGTCGAGGCCGATACCCACAGCACAGAGACCTCGTCTCCGAACCCGGTACCCTCGAGCTCCAGGATGGCCTCTCCGGTGCCTTCGGACCACGTCACTTCCTGGCGGGCGATAGTGGGAGCCACGCCGCGCGGGCGCACGTTCAGATGATGGGGAGCACGGACCAGGGGGCCGCTGCCACTGCGAACGAAGAGATCGCAGACCAGCCGCTGCCTGGGTATCGTCCATTCGAGGTCGAACGCATGGAGCAGCCCCTCGGGGTGACTCCAGGCAGGGGGCCCGAGCTCGATGAGCTCTTTTCCGCAACGGACACAGGCTTGCGGAAGGTCCGCCGGACGGGCGAGCTGCACGAAGACCTGAGCATCCCGATCCGGGTCGACCCGCTGGGGCCAGAAGTCGACCTGCCCCTCCTGGGCAGCAGCCAACCGCTCGGGTGACCACTCCCCGGCCGGAGGCGGGGCAGCCCGAACGACTGCCGGAAGGAACCCAAGGGCCGCCACCGCCCCGAGAACCCACCACATTCCGTCGTTCCGCCCGCCAATCATCCGGTCCTCCCGATCGCCGGCCGATCAACGTCGGCCGGCGGAATCCCTTAAGTGAAATATAGCCATGACGCTGCCGGGATCAAAAAACCGACCCCCGGACCGGGTCGACAGGCGGCGTTGGACGAGAGGT
This sequence comes from Deltaproteobacteria bacterium, assembly GCA_016875215.1. Taxonomy (GTDB): domain Bacteria; phylum Myxococcota_A; class UBA9042; order CAIXZC01; family CAIXZC01; genus CAITUV01. Next base: position 3,455 of record VGRX01000090.1, on the reverse strand, counting down.
CGTCTTCGGCTATTCGGAGCGGGCGGGAACCCCTTAACGCGCCGAGGGACGGTCGGGCGCCCCGATACCCGACCGTCCCCCGTAGAAGTCCGACGAGTCGGACTCTACTCAGCAGCTACATCATTCGGTCTCGTTCTGCGTGAACAGAGCGGCGGCGCTCACGACGGCGCACTCACCCGCGGTGGCCTTGGGGTCGCCCTTGCCGTAGCGCTGGAACGTGGAGACCGTGCCGTCGCAGTCCAGGTCGGCGTGTGCATTGGCCGTGAACATGGCTTCGCTCCGGGTCTTGTCGTTCCAATCGAAGGAGTACCAGAAGTAGTGCTCTTCCGTGATCTGGAACTTCAAGGCCGACCAGGTCGCGGTGCTCCACTGGTCCGGGTCCGTGTCGCAGCGGTCGTCGTTGTTGGTGTCCTTGCCACCGCCAACGCCACCCGAGCAGCAGTTCGACTCGACCGGGGTGGGGCCGTCGTCAGCCGGGAACTGGCAGTCCAGCTTGGACGCGGTGTTCTCCTGGACGCGCGGGGTAGCGTAGTAGTCCGAGGCGCCCTTGTAGATCTTGTCCAGCATGTCCACGGCCTCGGACGTCTTCGCCTTCCGCATGTACTTGATGAACGCGGGGACGGCCACGACCGACAGGATGGCGAGAATGGCCACCACGATCATCAGCTCAATCAGCGTAAAACCCTTGTTGTCCCGAATCATCTTCATCATCTCACTTCCTCCTTGGTCTGGTTTTCCATCCATCCAGCCCGGTCACTCGCCGGGCCCATTGTCTGTCCCGCTGATATGCAACTCCGGTGCCAACGTTCGAGGCCGGTGCGCAACGTGCCGTGATCGCAAGGGATCCTCAGGTTCCAGAGTGCCCCGACGCGTGTCGGGGACACGGGGGAATTGGCAATCAGCGTCACCCCGGACTGACGCTTTTTGTCACCCCATCCCAGATCGTCTGCTCGACGCAGGCGGACCTGAGCGGATGGTCGAGCAGGTGGCCCGAGATGGTGGATCAGGGGGGGCGGTGGCGGCGTTGACGGCAGAGGGAGGGGCGTGTATGGTAGCCGCGGCCGTCGCAGGTTGGCTGTCCCCCGATTCCCGGGGAGGATTGGAGCGCTTTCACAGGCAGGGGAGCAGGCGTGTTTCGACGTCTTGGTGCCGAGTGGTTCGTGGCAGCCCGGCTTCTGGCATCGGGACGGCGTTCGTATGTCTCGCTGGTGGCGGTGGTCTCGACGCTCGGGCTGGCGCTCGGGGTGGCGTCGCTGGTGATCATCTTCTCGGTCACGTCAGGGTTCGAGGACGTCTTCCGGGACAAGATCCTCGGGGTGTATCCGCACCTGGTGGTGATCGGGCGGGGGGGGGACCTGCCGGACTGGAATCGCGTCGTGGAGCGACTGTCGGGTCAGCCGCACATGGTATCGGCGACACCGGCGACGTACGACGAGATGATGGCGAGCTTCCGGGGGCGGAGCGGGGGGTGCATCGTGAAGGGGATGGACGTGGCGGACGAGCGGGTTGCCGCGGTTCTTGCCCCCTTCCTGACCAACGGAGGTTTCGAGGGGCTGTCGGTGGAGCCGTCGGTGAGCTGTTCGGGGCAGATGCTCAGGGTGGGTCGGCTCCCGGGCGGCAGCCGCTACGTCGTGGCTGCCGGAGAGGGGATTGTACCGATCGTCTCGCAGGCGCTTGCCGAGGAGGAGGAATTCCCTCGCTTCCGGGTCGTTTCGGCGCTGGAGCGGAGGACTGACGTGATCCTGGGCAACGTCCTGGCCGACGAGAAGGTTGCGTTGGCCCCGGGCGGCGATTCCGGATGGAGGGAGAGCCCGGAGATGGACCTGGCCGTGACGGTGGGTGGGGAGAAGCTCTCGGTGCCGATCGGCGCCGGCAACCAGACCATCGTGCTGGGGATGCGGGAGGGGCGGGCGTCGGCCTGGAGCTGTCCGTCTCCTCAGCCGGAGTCGACGGGCAGTCCCGCGCGGCTGTGCGTGGTGAACGTGGGGAGCTCGTCCCTGGAGGTAGGCACGTCCTCCGGCACGCGGGTCGTCCGGGCGGGCGAGATGGTGGACATCGAAGAGCCGGCCGGGAGCCTTCCCGGCGTCCTGCTGGGGGTCGAGCTGGCGGAGCGCATCGGAGCGAGGATGGGGGACGAGGTGCGCCTGGTGTCGCCGCTCTTCTCGATTCCGGGTATCTCGACCGGGCGGCGCGAGGGAAGGACCATCGCGGACACCTTTGTCGTGAGGGGAACGCTCGCACTCGGCTTCTACGAGTACGACAGCAAGCTTGCCGTCGTGGACTTCAACGCCGCCCGGCGGTTCCTTCACCAGGGAGATCTCGCACGGTGGGTCGAGGTACGCGTCGATGACCTGTTCGCAAGCGAGACGCTGCGGGTCGACATCGGCCGTTACCTGTCGCGCTTCTCACTGCTGGACGTCCAGGAGCGCTTTCCCGCGCTGGTGGAGAAGTACGCCCGCTCGGTTGCCTCTCTGGAGGAGCCTCGAGGACCGGGGGTTCTGTTCGCGAATGTGTCCGGGGTGCTGTCGGACGTGAAGTTCGCCAACCTGTCGGGGGAGATGGCTTTCGGCCTGAAGCAGGACCACCGGGTGATCACGTGGGAGGAGATGAACCGGCCGCTGTTCAGCTCCATGAAGCGGCAGCGCATCGTGCTGACGCTGTTCTTCCTGATCATCATCGTGGTGGCAGCCCCCAACGTGGTGAGCTCTCAGATGATGATCGTGCGCGAGAAGAGCTCGGACATTGCGATACTCAAGGCGATGGGGGCCACTTCCCGGCAGATCGGCCGGGTGTTTCTGCTGCAAGGGCTGGGGATGGGGCTCCTGGGTACCCTGGCCGGGCTGGGACTGGCGGCGGGGCTTTGCGTACTGCTCGACCAGGTGGGGTTTCCTCTTGACCCGATGGTCTACTTCGTGTCTAAACTGCCGATCAAACTGCGGCTGGCGGATGCCCTGCTTGCGTGCGCCATGTCGCTGGTCGCTATCTACGTCGCGGTATCGGTGGCAGCTCGTCGGGCTGCCGAGCGTGATCCGGTGGAAGGGTTGCGGGAGCTGGAGTAGAGCGCCCGGACCTGGTGCTTTGAGCTGCTTCCGGCAACTGGCGGGGTGGACCCATGAGCGACAACAGATTCGATGCGATGGAGGCGGGGGCGCCCGTATCGGGGGTCTTCCTGCTCAAGGAGAAGTCGCTTGCCCAATCCAAGGTGGGCAAGAAGTACCTGACGCTCACCCTGTCCGATCACCGGGGAGACATCGAGGGCAAGCTCTGGGACGAGGCGGATGTCATCGATACGCAGCTCGAGCGGATGATGCCCGTGCACATTGAAGGGGTCGTGACCGTCTATCGAGAACGCCCTCAGATCACGGTCAGGACCATCCGCGTGCTGCCGTGGAACGAGGAGCTGGCTGCCCGACTCGTCCCCGCCTCCCGGTTCGAGTTGGGGGATCTCCTGACCG
>VGRX01000089.1 GCA_016875215.1 Deltaproteobacteria bacterium | reverse complement strand
CCCCGCCATGGTGTTCCAGAACTATGCCCTGTACCCCCACTGGACCGTGTTCGAGAACATGGCGTTTGGTCTCAGGCTGCGCAAGCTGCCCCGGGAGGAGATCCGGAACCGGGTCCTCGAGTCGGCCCGGGTGCTCGAGATCGACCACCTGCTGGAACGTAAGCCCAGGGCGCTCTCGGGAGGACAGCGACAGCGGGTTGCCATGGGGCGGGCCATCGTCCGCAACCCCAAGGTGTTCCTGTTCGACGAGCCGCTGTCGAATCTGGATGCCAAGCTGCGGGTCCAGATGCGGGTGGAGATCAGCCGCCTGCACAACCGCCTCCAGACCACCATCATCTACGTCACGCACGACCAGGTCGAGGCCATGACGCTGGCCGACCGCATCGTCATCATGCACGAAGGGCGCATCCAGCAGGTCGGAACGCCCCTCGACGTGTATGACCGTCCGGCCAACCTGTTCGTGGCCACGTTCATCGGCTCTCCGTCCATGAACGTCCTGGCCGGCCGGTACGATGGGCGGGTCATCACCGGCGAGGGGCTCCGCCTGGTTCCGACCCCGGCCCAGAGGGCGAAGCTCGGTACCGCGGTCCGGGATCTCACCGTGGGCATCCGGCCCCAGCACCTGGCGGCCGCGGCCGACCCGGCTGACGGAGCGGCAGCCGGTGCGGGGGCGCCGTCGGGGCGTCTGCTCGGCAAGGTCGAGGTCATCGAGCACCTGGGCTCGGAGCGTTTCGTCTACCTCAGGGTGGCGGACCGGCAGGTCACGGCCCGGCTCGACCCGGCCGCTGAGATCGCAGGCGAAGGGGAGACCGGAGCCTTCGCCGTGGACATCGAGGCCATCCACCTGTTCGACGCGGACGGCAGCAACCTGCTTCTCGATGCCGCAAAGGAGTCGTGATGAGACGCGACATTTCGATGATCGTGACCGCACGGACACGTCCGCCGCGAGCTCTTCCCGCTGCAGCGCTTCTTGCGGCTGTCCTGGTGCTGTCGCTGGCCTCGTGCAGCCGGGCCGAGCAGGAATCGGCCCGCGCCACCCAGCTCGCCGAGCTGGCGCAGAAGGCGGCTCAGGGGGTCGGCGGGGAGCGGTGCGCCGCTCTCGAGGAGCGCCTCGACCGCCTGGAACGCAAGCTGGAGCGGATTGGTACGGGCGAGCTGCGCCCGGCCGCAGCGGGCACGGAAGGGGGGAAAGAACAGGAAGCGGCGACGCACTCCGGAAGTGACGAGGCCGCGGCCACAGACCAGGGCGCCGGAACCGCCGGCGGAGCGGCGACGCCCCCGGAGGTTAGAGAATTCGGGTTGACCATCTCCGAGCCGTCCCCGCCGGTCCGGATCGTGGTGTGGCATGCGTACCGGGGGCGGGAGAAGGAGGCGTTCGAGAAGTGCCTCACGTTGTTCTCCGGGCGCTACCCGGGCATCGAGACCGATGCGCAGGAGGTGCCGTTCTCGGCACTGCGGGACAAGATTGTGGTGACCATCCCGAGAGGGACCGGCCCCGACCTGTTCGTCTACGCACACAACAACATCGGCGACTGGCTCCTGAAGGGGGGGATCCTGGCCCCGCTGTCGAGCTACATCGAGAAGTACGACAGCTTCGACAACCTCGCCCGGTTCCTGCCGGACACGGTCAAGGCGCTGGCCTACGAGGGGACGCTGTACGGGTTGCCGCTCGCGTTCAAGTCGCATGCGCTGTTCTACAACCGGGCGCTCGTCAAGGAGCCGCCCCGGACCATCGAGGACCTGGTCCGGATCGGGAAGGAAGCCCAGGCCGCGGGCGGCGACGGAGAGGAGCGGACCCAGGGACTGGTGTACGACGCCGGCCTCCTGTACAACCACGCGGGTTTCGCCCATGCATTCGGGGCGACGATCCTGGACGAGCAGGGCAAGGCCCACATCGATACACCCGAATTCCAGGCATCCGCGGAGCTGGTGCGCGACCTGTTCACGAACGCACAGATCCTGCCCGACCTCAACGACACGATGGGCACGTTCCTGTTCAACTCGGGCAAGGCGGCCTTCGTGATCAAGGGTCCCTGGTTCCTGGGCGAGGTCGATGCCGGCGTGGAGTACGGCGTGGCGCTCCTGCCGGAGGTGGCCGAGGGCAAGCCGATGAAGCCCTTCCTCGGGTCGGAGGGAGTGTTCCTGTCCGCCGGCAGCAGGAACCCCGACGCAGCGTTCCAGGTGATGCGCTACCTGGTGAGCGACGTGCCTGCCCGGATCCGCTACCTGGAGGGGGACCAGCTCGTGGCGAACCTCGACGTGTACGAGGATGCGCAGCTCAAAGCACGGGCCAACCCTGCGCTGGACGTGTTCCGCCGCCAGGCCGAGAACACGGTGATCATGAGCTCCCGGCCGGAGATGCAGGCGGTCTGGTCCACGGTGGACAATGCGTTGCGCAACGCACTGTTCGGGGGGGCGGATGTGAAGAAGACGCTGGCCGAGGCGCAGGCCAAGGTGGAGCACGACATCGCAGGCATGGGGACGAAGTAGGAGCGGCTCGGTCCGGGGCCGGGGACCATTGCAGACGGCAGATAGCAGATGGCAGAGAGCAGGTTGAGAGACAACGCATTTCACAGCCTTGTCGCTGCGTTCCTGCTGGCCCTGGTGGCAGCGCTGGCAGGGCTCGGCGTGCAGCGGTACGTGGGGACCGGGCAGGAGCGCAGGACAGAAGAGTTTAGCGCGCTCTCTGCAGCGTTGCAGCTTGCCTCGCTCGTGCGGTCGGACCGGATGGACGAGGTCGGAAGTGTGCTCGAGCGGGAGCGCCCCCTGATGGCCGAGGACGGGGTCCGGCGGATGCTGTTCGTCCGCCGCGGGCAGGTGGTACCCGGACTCAACGTGTCCCGGCCGGCCAAGGTGGCCTTCTCTCTCGGGGCGGCCGTCGAGGGGACGGATGACGAGCGCCTCGTCACTCTGTGCGCGAGTCTGGACCAGAAGCAGCGCACCGATTCGGCTCAGGGGGCGGGGTTCCTGGACCAGGTGGGGCGCAAGGCGCTTGCCTGGCGCCAGGGGGGGCGCGTGGTGGGGGCATGGCCCGTTGTCGCCGGGGGGCAGTTCCTGGGGCTGGCAGCGGTGGAGGTCGAGCCCGCGCCGGCTGCGCCGTCTGCGCTGCCGGTCGCTGCCGTGCTGGTGGGGATGTTCCTGGCGGTCTACCTGCTTTTGCACCGGCTGCTGGGACGTCCGCTCGTGGCGTTCGTCGCATCGTCCGCCGCCGTGCTGGTGGCGGCAGGCATCCTGATGGTGCGGGACGAGGGGGACAAGGCCGATTCGGCCCTCCTGTCGCGGGATCGGACAGCGACACGGTTCGTGAACCGGGTGCTCGGGGAGAATCCGGCCGCGGTGGCGGACTTCGACCGGCTCTGGGCCGACGTGTTCCGGGAGCCGGCGGACGGGATGGAGATCGTGCCGGTGGCAGAGGCGGACGGGGCGACCGCATCGACTCCGGTCGTCTGCATGGAATCGGGCGACGTGGCATCCGCTGTGGCGCTGGACCGGACGTACCCGACGCTGCTCGTGCTCTTCGTGGTCCTGGCGATCTGCGCGCTGGTATTCCTGCCGTTTTGCGAGCTCGTGCAGGGCGTCATGACGATGCCGGGCACCTATGCGTACGTGGCGCCTGCCATGGTGGGGATGGTGGTGCTGGTGCTGGTACCGTTCCTCATGGGGGTGGGGCTCGGGTTCTTCAACACGGACTACGAGTTCGTCGGAGTGGAGAACTTCGGGGACATCCTGTTCCCCTCTGCGGAATCGGACACGAACTTCTACTTCACGCTGGGGGTCACGGTCCTGTGGACGGTGTCGAACGTGGTGCTGCACGTGGCCATCGGCCTGTTCCTGGCGCTGCTCCTGGTGGGGCAGCGGGTGCGCCTGCGGGGGCTGTTCCGGGTGCTGCTGATCGTGCCGTGGGCGGTACCGAACTACATCACGGCGCTGGTGTGGAAGTGGATGTTCACGTCGCAGATGGGGGCGATCAACCTGATGCTGGAGGCGGTGGGGATTCAGCCGGTCTCGTGGTTCGGCCCGAGCTTCTGGACCAACTTCTTTGCCGCGCTGGCGACGAACACGTGGCTCGGGTTCCCGTTCATGATGGTGGTCTCGATGGGGGCGCTCCAGAGCATTCCCAACGAGCTCTACGAAGCCGCGGGCATGGACGGCGCCAGCCGCTGGCAGAAGTTCCGGTTCATCACGTTGCCGCTGTTGAAGCCTGCGCTTTTCCCGGCCATCATCCTCGGGACCATCTGGACCTTCAACATGTTCAACATCATCTACCTGGTCACCCGGGGGCGGCCGGACAACAAGACGAACATCCTGATCACGGAGGCATACCGCTTCTTCGCCGAGCTGAACCAGTACGGGGTGGCAGCGGCCTACTGCGTGCTCATCTTCGTGATCCTGCTTCTGTATACTCTGGTCACCAACCGGGTGACCCGGGCCACGCAGGGGGCATTCGAATGAGACCTCGGGGAAGGGAGATCCTGGCCGTCGCGGCCACCAACCTGTTCCTGGCGGTGTTCACCCTGCTGACGCTGACACCGCTGCTCTACGTTCTCAAGCTGGCCTTCTCCGGGGACCGGAAGGGGCTTGCCACCCTGTCGCTGCTGCCGTCGTCGCCGACGCTGGACAACTTCATCGCGGTGGTGACCCGAAGCGAACGCGGGGAGTGGGTGTTCGGTCACCACCTGTTGAACAGCATCGTGATCTCGGCTGCAACGACGGTGCTGGGGATCGTGCTGGCCTGCACTGCGGCCTATGCGTTCTCGCGCTTCAAGTTCCCGGGGCGAAGGGCCGGGCTGTTGTCGTTCCTCGTGTCGCAGATGTTCCCCGGCATACTGATGATGATTCCGCTGTATGTGGTCATGCAGAAACTGGGGCTGCTGAACCGGCAGGTGGGGCTCATCCTGGTCTACAGCACCACGGCCATCCCGTTCTGCGTGTGGATGCTCAAGGGGTACTTCGACACGATCCCGAAGGACCTCGAGGAATCGGCGGTGATCGACGGTGCGGGGAAGTTCCTGATCTTCTGGAAGATCATGCTTCCGCTGGCCGCTCCGGCGATTGCGGTGACGGCCCTGTTCAGCTTCATGACGGCGTGGAACGAGTTCCTCCTCGCCTACACGTTCATGACTGATCCTCTCGCGTACACGCTGCCGGTCGAGATCCAGAAGTACGTGGGAGAGGAGATCCAGTGGGAGCTGTTCGCTGCGGCTTCGGTGCTGGTTTCGATCCCGGTCATGGCGCTCTTCTTCGCGTTGCAAAAGAACCTTGTCGGCGGGCTGACTGCCGGCTCGGTGAAGGGGTAGGGGATTGTCACGCCGACTGCCGGAGGTGCGAGTACTGGTTGCCGTTGGCTGCTTCCTGGCAGCGGGAGTGGTTGCCGCGCTCATGGATTACCCGGATCGGGGGACCGCGTTCCGCTATTCGCAGGAGGGGGCCGGGACGTCAAGCGGTACGGACTATCCCCTGGTCGAGATGGGAATGGCATAAAGCCTGCTGAGAGAGCACTATGCGTTCCAGGCCCGGCTCCAGCCCCGGCGGATGCTCCTGTCCGCTCTCCAGGGGATGGAGGAGCAGTACGACTGGGTCCTGGTCAAGCCGTCGGTGGACCTGGACGAGGGGGCAACGCGGACCGAGGACCTGCCGGAGCGCATCGAGGTGCGGATGCGGGGGCGGACGGCTGGATTCGAGATCGGCGGGGTCGAGGATCTGTTCCAGGTGGTATGGCAGCTCTCGGAGATCTTCGCCGGCTTCGGGCCGCCGCCGGAGGAGGCAAGGAAGCTCGAGGACGCTGCAATCCAGGGGATGCTGACGGTGCTCGACCCGCACACGAGCTACCTGGACGAGACCGAGTACAAGGAGATGAAGCTGAGCACCGAAGGCTCGTTCGGGGGGCTGGGAATCGTCATCTCGGTGCGCTCGGGCAAGCTGACCGTCATGTCGGTCATGGCCGGAACGCCCGCTGCCCGGGCGGGGTTGCTCAAGGGGGACGTGATCAGGCGAATCGACCAGGAGAGCACGGTCAACCTGCTGGTCAACGAGGCGGTATCGAGGCTTCGCGGGAAGCCGGGAACCCAGGTGACCCTCTGGATCTCGCGGGAAGGGGAGGACGGCCTGCGGGAAGTCCCGCTGACCCGGGAGATCATCGAAGTCGCCAGTGTCACGGCCAAGGATCTCGACGGCCTGTTCGCATATGTCCGCGTGAAGAACTTCCAGCAGTCCACCGCGGACGAGGTGAAGGGATTCCTGGACAGGACGTGGCCGGACCTGCCCCCCGCGGGCATCGTGCTCGACCTGCGTGGGAATTCCGGCGGCGTCATGAGCAGTGCCGTCAAGCTTGCCGACCTGTTCCTTCCGGAAGGGAGCATCGTGACCACCGTGGAGAAGGTGCGTCGGGGGCAGGACACGGACGAAGCGGAGACCGGCGACCGGTACGAGGAGTGTTCGCTGGTGGTGCTCGTGGATCACGCCAGTGCGAGCGCCTCCGAGATTGTCACCGGTGCGCTGAAGTATCGCAACCGGGCGCTCGTGATGGGGCAGCGCACGTTCGGCAAGGGGTCGGTGCAGTACGTCAACGAGCTGCACCGGGGGGCGCTCAAGCTGACCGTGGCCCAGTACGTCGGACCGGACATGGAGGCCATCCAGGGGGCGGGGATCGAGCCCCACGTGGAGCTGCGGCGGGTCGGGACCTCCAAGGGGGTGAAGCTGCCTTCATTCGGGGATGACTTCGCTGGAGAGCGGGCGCTCCCCTACCACCTCGATCGGACCTCGGCCAGGCCGGTCCAGGACGCTCCGGCCTTCTTCATGCGCTTCGTCGAAGACCAGCAGGAGCCCGATCCGGACGAGTACGATGCCGTGTTCATCGATCACGCCGTGCTGCTGGCATGGTCCGTGTTGAGCTACGCCCCGGCCAGGACCGCGTCGGCCATGCTGGACCGGGCGCTTCCGCTGCTGCGGGAAGTCGGGGAGTGGGAGGAGGAGGTCATCGGTGACCTGGCTCTGGCCGAAGGCAAGGACTGGTCCTCCGGGGAGGTACCTCTGAAGACGGACCTGGTGATGACGGCCAGGCCCGATCGGGAGTGGCTCTCGGGGGGCGAAGAGGGGTACTTCCTGGTTTCGGTGCTCAACCGCGGGAGCGCGACCGTGCCGAGGCTGCATGCCCGCACCGAGTCGGAGGCGAGTCGTCTCGACCGGAAGAGCTGTCTCCTGGGAACGCTGCGGCCCGGAGAAGGGGCATCATGCCGGATCCGGTTCAAGATGCCCGTCTCGTCGCCGGCCCGAATGGACCAGGTGTTCGTGGACGTGCTGTCCGGCACGGACGAGGAGGCACTTGCCGGGACGGCCGTTGAAGTGGGGTGCCGTGAGTCCCCCCGCCCTCGCCTGGCCTTCTCGTATCGCCTGGACGATGCGAAGGGGAACCGGGACGGCCTGTTCCAGGTCGGGGAGGCGGTGGATGTGCTGGTTCGCATCCGGAACGTGGGCCGGGCCACCCTGGAGAAGGGGCTTGCCACAGCCAAGGACCTGTCGGGGCCCGCGTTGTACGTCGACTCGGGGCGGGAGGAGTTCGAGGGGCTGCACACCGGGGCCGAGCTCCCGGTCCGGTTCTCCATCACCGCCCAGTCTCTTCCGGAGGACGGAACCTGGCGGTTCGAGCTCGGCGTGGTGGACGTCACCGGCCGCCGGCACGTGTCGGGAACGCAGGAGATGCCTGTTACCCGGGATGCCGGCCCCCCGGTACCGGAGAGCGGCAGGTACGCCCCATCACGGTCACCCGTACCGGTCCGCATCGCACCGAACGACCAGGCTCCGGTGACCGGGTTGCTCCTGGGGGACGGTGCGGTCGAAGCATCCGGACGGCTCGGCGAGTGGCTCCGGCTTGAGCTGCCCGGCAGCCTGCAGGGATGGGCCCCGAAAGGGGAGCTCGTCGAGGCCGGGCCGGGAGGGCATGCGTCGTTCGTGGACACCTGGGTGGTCCTCGAGCCCGCGGTTCGGGTCGAGCGGCGGATTCCCGATTCCTTCCTGGGGGCGGAATCGCGCATGACCCTGGCCGGGCACGTGGACTTCGGTGTCGGGCACTCGGCGGCCGAGAGCGGGGTCGCCCTGTACCTCAACGGCCGCAAGCTCGACATGGCGTGGCTGGGCGATCTTCCGCCGGAACGCCACCAGGTCCCGTTCCGATTCGACTTCGACCTCGACGAGGGGGTCAACCAGATCGTGGTGACCGCATTCCAGAAAAACCAGTCGCCAGGCTATGCCGCTTTGTACTACAATCGGGTAGGCGTCGGGGCAGGCACATCTGCATCGACCGCCCTGGCAGAGCAAGGGGGAGCGAAATGAAGAGAGCCATTCTTGCCGTCCTGTTGCTGTGCATGTTGCCGGCGCAACTCCTGGCAGAGGACATCGACCTGCTCATCGAGAAGGGGCTCAAGCAGGTTCAGCGGGGGAACGGGGAGGGCGCGTACTCGACCGTCAAGGAGGCGCTGGAACAGGATCCCAGGAACGGCCGGGCCATCCACGCACTGGCGCAGGTCGCATCGTTTCTCCAGCTCCCGGACGAGGCCGTGTTCTTCTACACGTCCTATCTCTACGTCGAGGCCGACTACCTCAGCGACACGGAAGAGCTCCTCAAGGCCCGCACCAAGCAGGAGCGGGCCATGTACAAGCCGGCCACCCTCAAGGTCCAGGTCGAGCCCGCGGATGCGGAGGTCACTGTGGACGGCCTCCCCATGGGGAAGGGGACCTTCGAGCTGAAGGTCGCGTCCAACCGGGAGTACCAGCTCTCGTCCGGCTACACCGACTACCAGGACCACAAGTCCACCGTGCTCCTCCAATCCGGAGAGGAGAAGCAGGTCACCATCCGCCTGGAGAAGATCATCTACAAGGGCAAGGTCAAGATAAAGATCCTGCCCTCCGACTCGGTCAAGGTGTTCGTGGATACCAAGTTCGCGGGTATCTCCCTCAAGGAGATCGATACCACCGAGGGAAGGCACCTCATCTGCTTCAAGAAGGATGGGTTCGACCGGTGGTGGCGGTACGTGACCGTGCCCCGCCAGGGAACCGCAGACCTGGAAGTGACGCTGCGCGAGCAGTCCCGCCCGGAAGAGTCTTGCGAGGTCTGGCCCACCGACGACTGACGGCGGCCCATAGGGGCGCATCCGCTGCGTTTCATCGGAAGATCTGCGTGCTACTTCAGGAGTTGCGACTCGAGGTAGTCCTGGATGGCCTTCTCCGTCTCGAGGGCCTTGCCGGTGGCCGACTTGACGGCCCAGAACGCGAGCTGGCGCTCCTGTTCGTCCCCTTTGCGGATCCGCTCGAGAAGGGCAGCCACGGCCCCGTCCCCGGGGATGCCGGCGAGGGCCTCGATGGCCAGGCGCCGCTCCTCGAAGCTCGCGGCCTTGAGGTGCGGCAGCAGGGGGTCGAGCGCTCCCGGATGGCCCGTCCTGCCTGCCGCACAGAGGGCCAGGAATCGGATTTCCTCCGGCCGCGTGGGATCGTCGTGGGCGGCCATGAGCATGCTTCCCGCCTGTTCTCCCCCGAGGCGGGCAAGGGACTCGAACAGCTCCCTTTCCAGGCCGGGGACCCGCAGCATCTCGAAAAGGCCGGGGACCGCGCTGCGGTCGCCGGTCTGCCCCAATGCCACCACGGCTGCGCGGCGCAGGTCCCCCTCCTCGCTTCGGGTGAGGTCGACCAGCGCAGCGACCGCCTCGGAGGTGCGCATGCCCCCCAGGCCGGCGATTGCGGCCTTGCGGCTTTCCGGCGGCAGCGAGGTGTCCCGGGCGCGCTTCTCCAGCATCTGGGAGATCCCTTCGCCACCGACTCTTCCCAGCGCCTGCACCGCCGAGCGGGAGACACGCGCCGACGGGTCGCCGGCTTTCTGCATCAGGAAGTCCATGGCCGGCTCGTGCCGCAGCATCCCGAGCACGGCGATGCCTCGCAGCAGGACCTCCTCCGGCCCCGTGTCCGCTGCGCTGCGGGTCCTCTCGAGGATCGCGGGGGCCAGCCCGTTGCGCCCGGAATTGCCTGCCAGGGTCATCGCCTGGGTCACGACCTCGGAATCGGCGGAGCCGAGCAGCGTCCCCAACGCCTTGTCATCCGGTCCCTGCTGCTCCATGATGCGCAGCGACGCGATCTGGCCGTTGCGGTGCTCGCTGCCGGCCAGGTCGAGCAGCAGCTTCGGATCCGCAGCTGCCTTCTTCTCCAGCTCCGAAAAGCCCGGGCACTTGCGGACATCGGCCTGACGGCATTTTCGCAGCGGCTGGTCCGGAGGGTCGGCAGCAAGAGCGGGCATCGCCACGAGGCTTGCAAGCAGCAGGAACAACGAATCCGGTCTCATCAGGTCTACACCTCCTGGAGCAAATGGTCAGGCCGGGGGTGCGCCGGCGTCACCAAGCGGGCCGGGCGGGCCACCAACCGGAGCGGCCGCTCTCGTTCTCCGGCCTCGAGCGGACGCTCTGAGCCAAAGGGCCGGGACTCACCTGGCCGTACCCCACCCCCCGCGACGTCTCATGCGGCCCAGCCACAGCACCGCGATCAAGCCGGTCAGAACCCAGCTCCCGGCCGGCACCGGGGGGCGGTCGTGCAATCGGCAGCAGCAGTCAGCCGCCTTCTTCCCGCCATCGTCTCCGGAGTCGACGTCGTCGGCAAGATCTGAGTCGATCTTGTCCCCGGAGACCTCCACGGGGTCCGCTTCGACCGCAGGCTCGCCCTGACAAGCGGCCAGCCTTGCGGGGTCGCCGTAGACTTCACAGAGCCCCTCCTCGTCGTCCGGAACGAGGCCGTTGCCCGGGTCATCGGCACAGGTCGAATCCTGCACGAACATGATGGAGAGCGGATCCATGGAGTGATTCAGCCCGAACACGTGTCCCGTCTCGTGCAGGATGACGTAGCGGAAGTCCTGGCGGTCGGCCTCCTCCTCGCCCTCGCCGCACAGCGAGAACTCGAAATGCTCGGCGTTGAACTCGATGTCAGCGTCGACGAGCTCGCACGTGTCGGGGTCGTAGCTCAGCGTGGTGAGGGCGATGTAGGTTTCCTTGATCGGGTCGACAGACCACCCGTTGTTCACGAACACGACGACGTTCTCGTTGGGACCGTCGTCCTTCACCTCTGCAGCCAGGTCCGGCTTGTACCCCGCGATCTTCAGCTCGATCGGTGCGCAGGCGACGGCATTCCACGCGGCGAAGGCGTCCGCGATCGCCACCTGCTCGCCGTCGGATTCGATTCCGTCGATGTCTCCGGCATCGACAGAAAAGGAGATCTGAGTCGTGCAGTCCGGCCAGGCGACGGGGCTGCCGAGCGAGCACTCGTAGTACTGCCACGCCCGTGCCGGTCCGCCGGAGGCCATGGCCAGGAGCGCGCAGAGCGCAGCGGTTGCAATGGGGCAACGCAGCGTCATTCACTCCTCCGCCGTTTGCCTCGAGGTTCAGCAGCGCAACGGGCCCCGAGGAAAAGAAGCTCGTCTCCCTGCTGCCGGCCGGAACGAATGCGTGGGAGCTGCGCTCCCCGCCTGCCGGCCAGAGCGACCAGTGCGAGCACGAGCAGCAGGCCGGCGGGAAACACCGCCCCCCCCCGGCCGACCGAGGCCGAGCACCCCCCAGGCTCCTTGCCCTCGGGAAAGTCGATGAACAGGTATTGGGGCTTCACGGCCGCGCACGGCTTGGCATTCGCTTCCGGGTAGAGCGTGCAGAGCCCCTCGATGTCGTCCGGGCCCAGGGTGCGCTTGCTCGATTCCCCCGGGGCCGCCTTGAAATACATCGTGGACTCGGAATCCGACGAATGATCCAGGCCTGCCACGTGACCGACCTCGTGGGTCAGCGTGTTCTGCAGATCGATCTTGAAGTGCTCCTTGTCCGGGGTCGTGGTGAACGCGTAGTCCTGCTCGTTCAGCTCGATGTCCGCATCGAGGATCAGCCCGTCGTCCTTGTTGTAGGTGACCGCGGTGAATGCGACGGGGCGCTCGTTGTAGGGCCACTTCTTGTCCCGGAAGACCACGAGGTTGATGGGAGACTCCTCCTGGCCGAAGCCCGTGGTCGAGAAGTTCGTCTCCCCCGCGAACTGGAAGGTCAGGGCGCTGCAATCCACGTCGGTCCATGCTTTGAACGAGGCCTTGACCGCTTCCATGTCGCTTCCGTCCACGATCTGGTGGCTGCCCTCCTCGTTGATGTAGTAGTTGTGGCACGGGGTCGACCATCGCACCTTCTTGCCCGCGCTCGTCTCGGTCTGGTTCCAGGCAACTGCCCCGGTTGGAGCATGAACCAGAGTCACGAGGACGGCGCAGGTCCGGAGCAGGAGAAGGGCGGCTCTCACTTCCCCACCCTCCGCACGAGCTCTCTGAACGTGTCGAGAGGGATGCTGTCCTGGGCAGGTACGGAGCCCTTCTTCGTGCCCACGAACAGGATGTCTCCGAGATCTCGGCGCAGGGTGGCGACCTCCCCGTCCTTCATCACCTGGAACTTACCCTGCGACATGGCCACGACCGAGTAGCCGAGGTCGCCCGACCGCAGACAGAGCACGACCTCCTCCCCGTCGTCCAGCCGAGCCTCTCCGGGCACGATCTGACCGATGTCTTCCAGCTCTCCGCCCAGAGTCACGACGGCCACGGTCTCGACCGGCTTGCCCTTGAGCATCTCGTCGACTCGCACCTGGTGCGTGGTCATCACCTTGCCCGTCTTGGAATCGCGAAACGACCTTGCGCTCTGCACGGTTCCCCGCACCACCAGGTCGGCCTGACTGACCAGGTCGTCCAGGGTCATCCGCACCATTACGGCAGCCGGCGCGGCCTGTGCCATCGTCATCAGCGCCAGCAGCAAAGCCGTAGTGACCAGTCGCCTCATGCTTCACCTCCAGATTCGGCCAGCGCGGATGATACCATCCCCCCTGCAAGTCGGCAAGGCGCCCCCAGGATCGCAGCGGATGCAGCATGGGCTCCACGGGCGGATGTGTCGCTACGTTCCCCCCAGCCTTCTCGCGAGCTCGAACAGCTTCTCGGGTGGCATGCGGGTTCCGATGCCGGAGCCGGCCGCCAGGATGAGCAGGTGTTGCCCCGCCAGCGCCTCGATGCAGAGCCCGTTCGGGCCCCGGCTGCGGATGCGGCATCGCAGCTCCGTCGGGGAGAAGGCCAGCCGGTTGCGGCCCCAACGGAACGGACCCCAGCGATGGGTCTGTTCGACAGCAGCCCCGGTGCGGACGATCTCCTCGCTGCCCGACGCCTTGTACAGCCAGAGCAGCCCAAGTCCGACTCCGGCAAACAGCGCGACCGGCCCGAACAGGAAGCCGAGAACTCCGGTGGACTCGACCCCCGCCAGCAACAGGGCACCGGATAGGACGCAGAAGAGCGCTGCCGGGAGAATGGCGATGCCCAGGCCCCAGCCAGGGCCTATCGAGACGGCCTCGACGACCGGTGGCCGGACGTCGGAGGAGTCCCGAGAAGCCTGCGGGACGCTCTGGCCAGCGCCTGCCGGTCGATCCGATCGGCTGATGTCTCCACATGGCCCTGGTCCGCACTCCCCCGCATCTGCCGACGGACTCTCCCCGGGCCCTCCCTCCTGGTGTTCATCGTCCGGCGGCTCGACGACCGGGAGCTTCAGCACGGTTCGGAACATGAGCGCCGCCTCCCGCGCATCCTCCAGCGAACCGAACTCGAGGAGGTGGAGGGTCGGACCAGCCTGCGTGGTGAGCTCGACGGACGATACCAGCACCGGGGCGTCTTCACGCCCCCACGTTTCGCTGCGGCGGATGACCGAGATCGCAATCAGCTCGGAAAGCGGCACCGCCAGGGCATCGTCCGATGACCTGCCGAACAGGCGGACGACCTGCTCGTGCGGGAAGAAGGCCGCACCGCCCCGAGCTGCTCCCAGCACAATGGCCACGGAAAGGAAGAGGAACCCCCCGGTGACCAGGATGGCGGCCAGCGCCAGCTCCGCGTCGGAGCCGATCTGGAGACCGAGCGCCACTGCTCCGGCCAGCAGGACCAGACCGAATGTACTGATGAGCCAGAAGCCCACCGGCGAGCGCTTCGGGTCGACCAGCCACACCGGCTCACGCACCGAATCCCTGCTCTTCACGGACATCGTTTCCTCCAGCTATCGGACATCGTACGGTCCGAGGCAGAAGCGGGGTTGGGAGTCGAGCGGCGGCATCGGGCCTTCCGGCGCCAACCGCAGCCCCAGACGGGCGGCCTGGGGGCGCAGCCGGACACCCTGGGCATCGAGGAAGCGCTCGGTGGGGCCTCCGAGCTGAACGCCGAAACGGGCACCGGGCTGCATCCGCATGAACGCGTCCAGGGCATCCTGCGAGGCAGCGTGCCGGTTCCCCTTTCTGTCCCACAGTGCGAGGTCCGGCGGCCGTTCGCTTCGGCGCGTGGCGGGCGCTCCCACTGCCGGCGCGCCTGCGTCCCGGGGCTCCTGCAGAAGGCCGGCGGCCGGCGGAGTCCCGGGCGGTGCCTCCGAACGCTGTGACCACTCCACCTCGGCCAGTGCGAATACGTGCCCCGGTCCCGCCTGGACGATGTTGGCATCGGTGCCGATGTCGCGGAAGAAGCGGAAGGAGACGAGCTTCAGTGTCCACCCGGCATCGGGAAGGTCGATCGCCCCCCCGACCTTCGGGCACTCCGGGACGCGGACCGGCACGGCCTCGCCGGTCACATCTCCCGTCGGCTTCCTGTCAGCCTGGCGGCAGGCCGGAGCGGCCAGCGTCGCGATGAGCATCAAGGCCAGTGGCAGCATGGAGCCGCTCATGTTCTCTCCGACGGACCCGCGGCAGGACCACACCGGACGTGGTCCGCTTCCCGGCCTCGTACCCGCAACGTACCACAGGAACATCGACCGGGAAAGCGGCTACGGCCACCCCGAATCGTCCGCCGGGTTGCCCGCACCGACGGCCCGCAGGGTGCATCGGTCGTGGGTTGCCCGCACCGACGGCCCGGAAGCCCACCGGTCGCCATGTCTTGGCCGTTCCGTGGGTGCGGTGCGTCTGCGACGTGATGGGGCCGGGCCCTGCCCGGAAGCCCACCGGCCGCCATGTCTTGGCCGTTCCGTGGGTGCGGTGCGTCTGCGACGTGATGGGACCGGGCCCTGCCCGGGGG
>VGRX01000088.1 GCA_016875215.1 Deltaproteobacteria bacterium | reverse complement strand
GCGGAGGCAACGGCGATGGCGGCGGCTCGGGGGCCGGCGGCGGCGGCGGCTCGGGCTTTGATGCGGCGGATGCGTGCGACGCGACCCCGGATGCCGGCGGCGGCGGTGGTGGTGGTGGCGGCGGCGGCGGCGGCGGCAAGGGCGGAACCAGCGGCAGCGGAGGCGGCAACTCGGTCGCGCTCTACATGGCCGGCGGCAAGGCGGTCCTGTCCGGATGCAAGTTCGTGACCGGCAACGGCGGCCTCGGCGGCACGGGGGCCAACGGCGGCAAGGGCGGCGCGAGCGGCGGTGGCAGCGCCGGCGGCGCAGGTCCCGAATTCGCAGGTGCGGGCGGTGGCGGCGGCAGCGGCGGCATGGGCGGCAACGGCGCGGGTGGCGGCGGCGGCGCCGGCGGAAGCTGCTTCGGCATCGCAGTGTGGCAGGGCACGATCCAGCAGTCTTCGTCCACCTTCACCCTCGGAGCTCCAGGGTCGGGTGGCGGCGCAGGCCTCTACGCGGACGGCAGCATCGTGCTTCCCGGCACCCCCTACTTCGGCTCAGCGGGCAAGGCAGCCCAGACCGTGACACTGCCGTAAGGCGGGGCGGCGGGTCCTATTCGTCCTATCCTCCCCCGCATTCCCGAATCACCGGATCCACAGGAAGCCCCGTGCAGTTCCGTCCAGAGGCGTGGCGGCCCAGCTCGTGTACAGGTACCACCCCGAGCCGGTGTTGTGCGGGCCGCCGGTGCTCGAGTTGCTCACGCACGCGTTGTAGCACTGAAGCCCCATTCCCATGACCGAGTCGGAACTGTCCGACCCGTCGTTGTCGCCCGTGAACCCGACCCGGGTGTTGGTCCCCCAGCCGTTCACGTCGTTGACGTACCCGAACCGGTGCCACTTGGTCGAGTAGGATGGGGAGCAGGCAGCAGCGATTCCCAACGGCTTCAGGTTGATCGGCTCGGTCCCGCAGTTGGTCTTGGCCGTGCAGTCGCCGGCAGCGCCGTACGAGGGGGCCATGCGGGACTGGTTGGCCAGGTTGCGGGCCGTGTTCTTGGCATGGAACCAGGAGTTCCAGTGGGTCGGGCTGCCCAGGGCGATGCGGCTCTCGGTTCCCTGGAGCGTGTAGAACGCGGACGAGACGTAGTCCTGGTTCTTCGCCAGGTCACCCGCTGTGAGCGAGCCGCCGGACGGCTGGGTCCAGACCGCGTTGTCATACAGGTAGGCCGACGAGTCTGAGGTCTGCATGACCAGGGTCCAGCCGCCTCCTGCGGTGGTCATGTCGCACAGGGCCACGAACTGGGGATTGGGGCCTGCTTCATCGGGATCGAGCGTGTAGGGTCCGTCTGCCGCCCCCGGGATCTTGGCGAGCGCGTCCTTGCAGCTCACGTAGGTGCAGCCGTCGTTCACCTTGCCGCTGCAGTCCTCGTCCACGAGGGTGGCGCAATCCTCCTTCATGCCGGGATTGACCAGGGGATCCGAGTCCTTGCAGTCCCCGGCAACCGCGGCCAGGTAGGGTGCCAAGGGCGCACAGAGGCACTGGCTGTCGCCCGTTACGCCGTAGGCATCCGCGTCCGTGTCGAGGTAGAAGGTCTTGCACCCGATCGAGTCCTTGGGGTCGGTCACCCCGTCGCAGTCGTTGTCCACAGCGTCGCACAGCTCGGTTCCGGCACCGGCCTTGGGGTCGCACTCCTGCGGCTCGCCGTTGAGGCAGTTGACCACCGTGTGCTGGCACTGCCCCTTTCCGCAGGTGGTGAAGCCGAGCCCCTCGTCCGCGAGCCCGTCGCAGTCGTCGTCCAGCCCGTTGCAGGTCTCCGGCCCGGCACCGGCCAGCGGGTCGCAGTCCGGGACCTGTCCGTCCTTGCACCCGGGGACCCCGTGCAGGCAGACTCCCATTCCGCAGGTCTGCACGCCGAAGTCCTCGTCGGTCAGGCCGTCGCAGTCGTTGTCCTTGCCGTCGCACTCCTCGGGGGCCACCCCCAGGAACGGGTCGCACACCGAGACCTTGCCGCCCTGGCAGTACGGCTGCTGGTGTGCGCACTTGCCCTTGCCGCAGGCCACGAGCCCGAGATCCTCGTCCGTGTCTCCGTCGCAGTCGTTGTCGAGCCCGTCGCACACGTCGACGCCGGCTCCCTTCTTCGGATCGCAGACGGCCGGCGCCCCGTCCACACAGGCCGGCTCCGAGTGCAGGCAGACCCCGGTGCCGCAGGTGACCGTCCCGAGCTGCTCGTCCACCAACCCGTCGCAATCGTTGTCCTTCCCGTCGCAGGTCTCCAGTGCGCTCCCTTCCAACGGGTCGCACTTGACCGGCATCCCCTTCACGCACAGGCTCACGGTGTGGGTGCAGACCCCGAGCCCGCACGTCGCGGTCCCCTGGTCCTCGTCCACCAGCCCGTCGCAGTCGTTGTCCTTCCCGTCGCACTTCTCCGGCGATATTCCCTGGTTGGGGTCGCACCACTGCGGCTTGCCGCCGATGCAGGCTTCCAAGGTATGGAAGCACTCCCCCTTGCCGCATGCGAGCTGCCCTACCCCTTCGTCGGTCTTGCCGTTGCAGTTGTTGTCCTTTCCGTCGCAGCTCTCGGCAGCGTCCTTGTGGACGGCCGGATTGGTCGGGGCGCAGTCTGTCTGGTCCGGGTCACCGTCGTTGTCGTCATCCGCGTCCATGCAGTCCTTCAGACCGTCTGCGTCGGAATCGGGGAATCCCTCGTCCACGACGTAGTCGCAGTCATTGTCGACCTCGTCGCAGACCTCGACGGCCCCGGGATGCACGGCAGGATTGAGGGGCGCACAGTCCGCCAGGTCGGGCGAGCCGTCACCGTCCTTGTCCGCCTCGCACGCGTCCCCCGTCCCGTCCTGGTCCGCGTCCTCCTGACCCGGATTGGCCACCAGCGGGCAGTTGTCCTTGCCGTCGGCATGACCGTCGCCGTCATCGTCGTCATCGCACTCGTCCCCCTTCCCGTCCTTGTCGATGTCACCCTGGAGCGTGTTCTTCAGGTTCGGGCAGTTGTCCACGTCGTCGGGAATGCCGTCGCCGTCCCCGTCCTTGTCGCAGGCATCGCCCACGCCGTCCTTGTCCTTGTCCTCCTGTCCCGGGTTTGCAACCAGCGGGCAGTTGTCGTCGCCGTCGCCGTGGCCGTCACCGTCATCGTCGCCGTCCACGCAATCCGCGCTCTTGTCCCCGTCCAGGTCCGCGAACCCCTCGTCGAGCTGGAAGTCGCAGTCGTTGTCCTTGCCGTCGCACTGCTCCTGCCCGCCCGGGAATACCGTGGCGTCCTTGGCCCCGCAGTCGACCGCATCGTCCGCGCCGTCGTTGTCGTCGTCCGGGTCGATGCAGTCCTTGAGGCCGTCGCCGTCGAAGTCCGGGAACCCCTCGTCCACCACGTAGTTGCAGTTGTTGTCCTTGCCGTCGCACTGCTCGTCCGCACCGGGATGCATCTCCTTGTCGAGCGGGGCGCAGTCGAGCGCATCGGCCGTGCCGTCGTTGTCATCGTCCGGATCACAGACGTCGCCGATGTTGTCCAGGTCCGCATCAGCCTGGGCCGGATTGAACGCGGCCGGGCAGTTGTCGAGCCCGTCCGGGATCGCATCCCCGTCCTTGTCGTTTTCGAGACAGTCGGCAACGCCGTCCTTGTCCGTGTCGTCGAACCCTTCGTCCACCGCACCGTCGCAGTCGTCGTCCTTGCCGTTGCACGACTCGGCCTCAGGGTCCTTGCCCTGGCAGACCAGCTTGCCGTTGAGGCACTCGTCGGTCCCAGGGCAGGCGCCGAAGTTGTTGGATACCAGGCAGCCCTGGCCTCCGGATTCCTCGTCCACCGTACCGTCGCAGTCGTCGTCCAGCAGGTTGCACGCCTCGGGAGCGGGAACCTGGGCCGAGCACTCGGTCAGGCCGGAAGCCTTGCACTTGCGCTCACCCGTGCACTGGCCCCAGGCGTTCTCGACGTAGCAGGTCGTCTGCGCCCCCTGGTCTGCATACCACTGCTTGCAGTCGCACTCGCCCGAATCCCGGACGCACTGCATTCCGGTCTTTCCCGAGATATCCTCCACCTCCTCACACGAATAGCCGGACGGACAAGCCAGGGAGTTGCCGTCCGACGGTTCGCACGGTCCCCCGCAAAAGAAGCCGTCGGGCCCGTAGCTCACGCACTTCTGGCCCGCGTCGGTAGCGTTGGTCCAGCAGTCGGAGCTCGCCATGCACGGTCGACACAGGTCCACAAGCGTTGGCATGCACAGGTAGACCTCGTCCGGCAGGCTGGGCCCGTACAGGCGGCAGGCCCAGTCGAACGGGCACTCGTCCACGCACGTCACCGTGCACTTCATCCCGTCCCCGGTCTGGAGACAGTGGCCCGAGTTGCAGTCCGCACCGTTGTCGCACGGCCACCCGGCCTCTCCCGGCTCCGGCCCTTCCGGCACGTCGGGCAGGTCGGCGGGGAGGGCGTCGAAGGTCTCAGGGGCTACCTCCGGGGCCACCTCCGGCAGCACGACGACGTCGGGGGCGGGAAGCTCCGTCCCCGCATCGAGGTTGCCCGTCTCCAGCTCCGGCCCGGGCATCTCCTCCACGGTACCGCCGCCGCTGCAACCGGCTGATCCCCACAGAGCAACCAGCATCGATGTCACAGCCGTCAACATGCGCCAGCAAGCAAGAGCACGACGGTATCCCATGGCTTCCTCCGAATCCGATGTCCCAGAACTGTTGTACGCGGATGCTCAGGCGGATGCAAGGAGAGCAGACGAACCCAAATCATCCGCTGGTTTCCGGGCAGGCAAGGGTGGACGGGGGGGTCCGTCTCTGACGCGGCGGAGTTAATGGCGGAAGCGGGACGATCCGGGACAACTACGGCAGGCACTCCCAGAACGCGGCGCAATCCGTAGAGACCGCGATCGCGCACTGGAGCGTTTCGAGGCCGAACGTGCCGACCGCGCAGAAAAAATAGTCCAGGAAGTCGGGCGACGCACCGGCAAGAGGAGACCCGGGCTCGGCCGGACATTTGGCGAACCCCTGCTTCAACTTGGTGCAGTCGGCGTCCGACAGCGCCGGACCGTTGGTGCACAGATTGGCCAGCCCCTTGTCATACTTGGTCAGGTACTCCTTGATCTGCGGACACGACATCATGGCCATCTGTCCGAACGCTTCGGGGCTCTTCTCGCAGTTCATGGCCGAGACCTGCTCGTAGCCGGTCTTGAACTTGGCGAAGTTCGGGCACTCGGTCGACAGGCAGCCGGAGATCTTCTGGATGGACTCCGCACAGCCTCCGGGCTCGACCGTGCAGACCTCGAGCAAGGTCAGGCTGTAGGGGACCAGCAGCGTGATGAGATCGTTGCAGTCCTGGATCTTCGCCGGGTCGATCAACCCCTCCACCGGTGGGAACTGGCTGCAGGTGGCGATGCACTCGGCGGGCATCTCGGACAACTCAGGCTCTACCAGGCCGCAGATCTCGACCATGCACGGGATCAGGTAATAGCACAGATCATCGCAGCTCTTGATCACAGCGGTACCCGGCTGGAACCAACTCAGGTGGGAAACGGAGGCCGTCAGCTTCTGCCCGTCCATCGAAGTGCCCAGCGCCAGCCACGGCTTGTCCTTACCTTCGGCCGTGAAGATCGAAACCATGCCCTGCCCGGCCGGCTTGTCAAGCACCAGCGTCAGCGTCGCGGGCTTGAGGAACTTCGTGCCCGCCGGCCCGATCTCGATGGCCGGTCCCGCAGCGGCAAAGCTCCCCTTGTGAGGCAATGCCACCTCGGTCACGGTGAACTCGACAGTCTGGGTCAAAGCGCCTGCCGGAATCGCCAGCTTGGCCCCTCCAGGTCCCTCGACCTCACCGCCTTCCGGTCCCACGGCGGCAGCGGGGACCTCGACATCCTCAGCAGGCACGTCCACCTTCCCATCCGGCGGCTCGGTCGTGTCGGCCGGCACCACAGCATCCGGCGGCTCGGTCGTGTCGGCCGGCACCACAGCATCCTCCGGGGTGACGGCATCGGATGGCGTCACACCGTCCTGGGGAGGAGATCCATCCTCCGGGATGGTGGCGTCTCCGGGCCGCTGGCCATCGCCGCCGGTCATGTCCGAAGGCACCACACCGTCCTGGGGAACCGTGTCCAGCACCCCCTCTCCGGTCACCTGGTCCTTGCCCCCTGTGTCGGCCTTCTTGTCACCCGAGCCACAGGACGCCGACAAGACAAGAAGCAGCACGATGAAACTTGCCCCTTTGAGATAGGTCAGCATCTTCCCCTCCTTGAAAAAAGAAGCTCGACTGTCCGAGAACGGGAGTCATTCGTCGAGACACAGTATCGCCCGGCGGCAATATGCTGTCAAGAGTGCCTTGTGGGGGTCCTCAGGGGAATCGCATTCTCAGCGCGCCCCCGAATTGATGCCTGGGAAGCGGAGTAGGTAGTCATGGTCCCAACCGCACCTCTTGCGCTTCGTGAGCGCCCCTTTCTTCTTGCTCTTCTCCCGTTTGATGAGGTTGGACGCACAGCCCGGAAGAGACGCCCCCCATCAGGCATACGGACGAGCCTTTGACATACAGACCGGCGGCTGCTATCTTCTGTATGGTGACAGGGGGAGGATATGCGAACAACACTGAACCTGGATGACAAGGCTCTGGAAGAGGCGATGGCCGTGTCGGAGGGGAGGACCCGGACCCAGGTGATCAACCAGGCACTGGCGGAGTATGCCCGCCGGAAGCGGCTCAAGCAACTGCTCGCACTGAAGGGGAAGGCCCCTTGGCAGGGGAATCTGGATGCCCTGCGGGGGAGGCGATGAAAGTCCTGGTCGACACGTCGGTCTGGGCCGACTTCGCAAACGGACATCCGTCTCCGGAGGCCCTGGTTCTCCAGAAGCTCATCGAGGACGAGGAGGAGATCGCCACGTGCGGTCTCGTGGCTGCAGAGTTCCTGCAGGGGCTCCGCCGCGGGAAGCACCAGGCGGAGTTCCAGGCCCGGTTTCGAGACATGACCTGGCTGGTCGCCGTGGAGCCGGACACGTGGTTTTCGGCCGCGGCTCTCTTCCGGTCGCTTCGGGAACGAGGCATCACCGTACGGTCGACCGTGGACTGCGTCCTTGCGGTCCTTGCCCAGGAGAACGGCTGCCTTCTGCTGGCCCGCGACCGGGACCTGTCCGCAATCCTCGCCTCCGGGCTCGTCGAGGTCGCCGCAGTTCCGGTTCTGCGGAAAGGCAAGAGGGACTGATGGATTCAGCATTGGAGGTTCCCGAATGAGACGGATTGGCCTGTTGTTGGCACTGGCGATCATTGGAGGGTGCGGGTCGAACGGCGAGGCGGCCAAGGACACGCTTCCGCAGCCGGAAACCGTGCTGCCGGGAGATGCCGACGACGATACGGCCGAGATCGATGCCCGGAGTCCGGATGCACCCGCCCCGGATCTCGCACCTGCGGACATCCTGGAGCCGGACGAGGTGACCCCGGTCGTGTGCGACAAGCCGGGCTATGCATGGTCGGAAGGAACGCCGATCTTCGTGGAGAAAACCGAGGAATGGGGGCTGAAGGACGTGCGGGCCGTGCGCTTCAGCGTGCTCGACTTCAACCACGACGGATGGCCGGACCTGGCTGCCCGTATCGGCTCGGGGGACGACTTCTCCGAAGGGGGAAACCGGGTCTTCTGGCTGCTCGAGAACGACGGCGGCAAGGGATTCAAGGACGTGACACAGGCCTCGGGGCTGTTCCAGATGCGATACGGGACCGACCCGAACAAGGGGCGGCCGGGGGATGTGCTGGCGGCCGGCGACGTGGACAATGACGGCGACCTCGATATTGCGACTGCCGTGGCCAAACACCAGCTTGCGGACAAGCAGGAGACGTCGGAGCTGATGCTGAACAACGGCGAGGGGACCTTCTCCCTGGGACCGAAGGAAAACGCCTTCCGGGAAGAAGGGCAGTACTCGGTCCCGGCCGGCGTGACCTTCGTAGACTTCGACCGGGACGGCCTGCTCGACATCTGGATGCCTCACAACATGGTCGGAGGCACCTACCAGCCGCTCCAGGATCGGCTGTTCAAGGGGACCGGGAATGCCTTGCACAAGGAGGTGACCTACAAGTACGGGCTCAAGACCGAGCCGTGGCTGCTTCCCCCGGTGGCGCAGAACGAGGGGCGGGGACACTCCTGGGCCTGGTCCTCGGCCGCCTGCGACTTCAACAACGACGGCTCGCCCGACTTGCTTGCAGCTTCGTACGGGCGGGCGCCGAACCACCTGTGGCAGGGAGGAAACGCTGACAACTTCTGGGTCTTCACGAACCGCTCGGTCGCTTCCGGATACGCGTACGACCACCGGATGGACTGGAGCGACAACGAGTCGGCCCGCTGCTTCTGCAAGCTCCATCCCGATGCCGAGGACTGCGACGGCGTTCCCCCGCCGCAGTACACCAAGTGCGACACGGATGCCGACATCTTCCGCTGGGACCACGACATGGACCGGGAACCGTGGCGACTGGGCGGGAACAGCGCCCAGAGCACCTGCGAGGACGTGAACAACGACGGCTTTCTCGACATCTTCACGGGCGAGATCGTGCACTGGGACGTCGGCTCGAGCTCCGACCCGGCCGAGCTCATGCTCAATGCGGGCGAGGGGGACATCCGCTTCGAGCGTCCGGGGCCCGAGGTGACCGGGATCATCCGGGAGCACGAGTTCATCGACTGGAACGACGGCGACATGACCAACCAGGTGTTCGACTTCGACAACGACGGCTGGATGGATGTCTACCTGGGGGACTCCGACTACCCGTACTGCCGGGGCCGGCTCTACCACCAGGCATCACCCGAGAAGTTCGAGGAAGTGGAGCTCGACGACTTCTTCGAGCACCTGCGCAGCCACGGCGTCGCAGCAGCGGACTTCGACCGGGACGGCGACCTGGATCTCGTCGTGGGGCACTCCCTCATGCGGTGTGGCGGACAGTACCTGGACGACTGCTACGAGGAGCCCATCGCCCGCTTCTTCGAGAACAAGATCGGAAGCAAGGGCAACTGGCTCCAGGTCCGGCTGGAAGGAACCGGCGGGAGCAACCGCTCGGCCATCGGAGCGCAGGTGCGCGTGACCACCGGCGAGTTCACAACGGTGCGCGAGGTGGACGGGGGCTACGGCCACTTCAACACCCAGAAGGACATGGTCCTCCACTTCGGATTGGGCGCCTCATGCGTCGCGGACGTCGAGGTCCGCTGGCCCGACGTCGACCTGACCACGCAGGTCTTCGAGCTCGCCGGCAACAAGCGCTACACGGTCAAGCAGGGGGAAGTGCCGAAGGAGTGGGAGTTGTAGGCGGGAATCACGACGAGGCCGCCTCGGGGTCTGTCGAAGGCAGGGCAGGCGCAGCAGGTGGCCCGAGGTGGTGGATCCTTCCCCTGGACACGCCGCAGCCTTCGTGGCACGCTGCCCGAGGTGCGGGGAGAATCCCCGGAACCGGAGGTGCACGCGCATGACGGACCGGAACGACGACTGGCGAAAGAGCGGGAAGGGGCAGGCGCCGAGGGCCGTGGGGGCGAGCATCGATCTGGATGCCTCCGTGGAGAACCTGGAGCTTTCCATCCGCGCCGCGAATTGCATGAAGAACGCAGAGGTCCGTACCCTTCGCGACCTGGTTCGGAAGACCGAATGGGACCTGCTGAGTACGAAGCGCTTCGGCAGGAAGTCCCTCAAGGAAGTCAAGGAGGTTCTCCTCGAGCTGGGGTTGGCGCTCGGCATGATAATAGACGATTCGGTCCGCTATCTCCCGGGTACGGGAACCAGGTCTTCGAGGCCGGAGGTGAGAGGCTCGGGAGTGACTGCCACCGTTGCGCAAGGTCGAGAGCCCAGGTCTGCAGGCGCTGCGGGCGCCTCAGATCCGCCCGAATCCGTCGGCTGGCGCACGACCGACGAAGACGAGGTGAAACGCAGAGTCGAGCGGGCTGAGAAGGAGCCGATGGATATCTGCCTCGTGCCGGGCACCCACCCGCTGTTCGGCACCTTCACCGTGACGCGCAAGGGCACGCAACGGATCCACCAGGTGGAGATCCGCTCGCTTGCCGAACGGGAGAACACCTGCGACTGTCCCGACTTCCGCATCAACGGCCTTGGCTTGTGCAAGCACGTCGAGGCCGTCATGCTGCACCTGAAGCGGCGACACCCGGCCGAGTTCCGCCGCGGCCCGTCCGCTGCATCGCGCCTGCTGGAAGTGTATCTCTCCCGCTCGACCGAACCGCCTTCGGTCCGTGTGAGCGTTCCGGATGGCCCCCTCGAGCTCGTCCAGTCGCTCTCCGAGTTCTTCAGCGCATCAGGCACGCTGCTGGCCGATCCGGTGGAAGCGGTGCCCTCCCTTCACAGAGCCGTGGCACGCCTGCCGGAATCCCTCCGGGGTCGGGTCCGGATCTCCCGGGAGGTCGACGACTGGGTGGCCTCCGAACGACGCAAGCGAGAGCGGGGGGCCGCACGGCAGGCCTTCGTCGATGACGTGGCCGCAGGCAAGCGGACCATCGATCCGCCCGGAATCACGCTGTATCCGTACCAGCGTGACGGAGCGCTTCACCTGGCGTTCGGCGAGCGGGCCATGCTCGCAGACGAAATGGGCCTCGGCAAGACCGTCCAGGCCGTCGTCGCCTGCGACATACTCCGGCAGACCCGGCGAATCGAACGGGTGCTGGTCGTGGCGCCCGTCTCGCTCAAGAGCGAATGGGAAGAGCAGATCCGGAAGTTCTCCCACCACTCCACCCAGATCATCATCGGCCCGCGGGCCGCCCGCCTCCGGCAGTATCGCAACCCGACGTTCTTCAACCTGGCCAACTACGAGCAGATGCTGGCCGACCAGAAGGACGTGGTCGAAGTCCTGGCCCCGGACGTCGTCATCCTCGACGAGGCCCAGCGGATCAAGAACTGGCAGACGAAGATCGCCCATACCATCAAGGGGCTGTCGAGCCCGTTCGCATTCGTGCTGACCGGCACCCCCCTCGAGAACCGCATCGACGAAGTCTACTCCCTGGTCGAGTTCCTCGACCCCATGCTCTTCGGCCCGCTGTTCCGGTTCAACCGGGAGTACTACCAGCTCGATGACCGCGGCCGGCCGGCCGGTTACAAGAACATCGACAAGCTGCACCGGACCGTACGTTCCGTGATGCTCAGGAGACGCAAGGACGAAGTCGAAGACCAGCTTCCCGAGCGACAGCTCTCCAACTACTTCGTCCCCATGGAGAGCGAGCAGCGCGTCCGCTACGAGGAGGTCGAAGCCCACGTCGCCCGCATCATGCAGATCGCCAAGCGCCGCCCTCTGAGGCCCGAGGAGTTCGACCGCCTCCAGCAGAAGCTCGCCTGCATGCGCATGATCTGCGATTCCCCATACATCCTCGACCAGGAGTGCAGAATCGCCCCCAAGATCGACGAGCTTTCCGAGCTGGTCGAATCCGCCCTCGATGGCGAGAATGCCAAGATCATCATCTTCTCCGAGTGGGAGCGGATGCTGCACCTGGTCCGGGAACGCATGCAGGCCATGAAGCTCGACCCGGCGTGGCACACGGGCTCCGTCCCCCAGGCGAAGCGAAGGGTCGAGATCAACCGGTTCAAGAACGACGACGACTGCCGGGTGTTCCTGTCCACCGATTCCGGGGCTACCGGGCTCAACCTCCAGGTAGCCAACACCGTCATCAACATGGATCTTCCGTGGAATCCGGCCAAGCTCGAGCAACGGATAGGCCGGGCATGGCGCAAGTTCCAGACCCGCTCCGTGCAGGTGCTCAACCTGGTGGCCGAGAACAGCATCGAACATCGGATGCTCGGTACCCTCCAGTTCAAGCAGGAGCTGGCGGACGGAGTGCTGGACGGGCGGGGAGACCTGGATACCGTCTCCATTCCTTCCGGCCGGGCCGCGTTCATGGAACGTCTCGAGTCGATCATGGGAGGAGGGGTGGCCCAGGCCGCGCGCACCGTGCCGGAGCGGCTTCGGCCCGAGCGCACCGGAGCGCCGATCGAGCTGTTCCGGCAGGACCTGGCGGCCCGGCTGGCCGACCGGCTCCTGCTGCTCGAGATGCGGCAGCGCCCGGACGGCGGTGCGGGCATCCTGGCCGTGGTCGACGGCAACCCTGCCGAGATCTCGCCGACCGCCCGCCGCCTGCTGGCCGATGCCTGGCACGGAGCGGGGGCCCCTCCCGACCTCGAGGTCATCGACCGGGCCACGTTCGACCTGCTTCGACGTCTGGCAGGAAGCGGCCTTTTCCAGTTCCCGTCCGGCGGCGGAACCCGGCTCCACGCCGTGGGGCCGTTCGAACAGGATGCAGCCGACCTGGCGAGGCAGCGCCGGGAGACCGCCCGCAGGCTCCTTGCCGCCACGGCCAGGGAACGCAAGCTGGCCGCGGTGATGGCCGCCGGAGGGTTCCCCGCGGAGGCGCTCGTCCCCACGCTGAAGGCCGTCGAGACTGCTCTGAGGGCCTCGGCTCATGCCAGTCTCGGGCGGGACGCGGGCAACGCCGCACCGCTTGCCGACGCCGAGGTGGGACAACTGCTCACAGCGGACAACTCGTTGTCACCATCGACCGCCACTCTCGTGGCCAGGCTCCGGACCGCGACATCCGCGGGCGACTGCGACGACGAGGCCGCCTCGGCCCTGCTCGTCGAAGCCGAACGGTTCCTTGCAGAGGTCTCCCGCACTCTCGGAATGAGTTGAGCAGGCGGAGTCCCCGACCCCGGACCCCGTCTTCCTCGCTTTCGCCAATCCCCCAGTCGCCCCGACTGCCGGGGCAAGGGAGAAGTGCCCGCTTTCTGGACCTATCCCCAAACCGCGGTACCCTTCGGACGGAAGGAGTGTCGTCATGCCGGTACTGCTGCTGTCCGTACTGTTGCTCGTGTCCCAGCCGGTGGCGGACCCGCTGTACTTCTCGAAGAACAGCCCGGAGTGCGTGCTCGACCGCCTCGCACAAGGGAATCCGTTGCCTCTCATCGTGGTGACGGAATTCCCGGCATGTCCATGGAACGCGGACGATCTCGCCCAGGTCGAAATCGGCCGGTCCTACTCCCACTACTCGTGGTGGAACTTCGAGCGCACCGCCAACCTCGAGATCGCTGCCACCCGCCTGGACGGCACCATCCTGCTGCCCGGCGAGGTGTTCAGCTACAACGAGGCCGTCGGTGAACGGACCGAGGATCGGGGCTTCAAGGAATCCAAGGTCATCGGCGAGACCGGCTACATCGACGGCGTAGGGGGCGGGATCTGCCAGCCCGCCAGCATGCTGTATGCTGCGTCGCTCATGGCCGGGCTCGAGATCGAGGAGCGCCACTCCCACCGCTTCCGCGTCCCCTACATGCACGTGGGCCTCGACGCCACCGTCGACTGGGGAAAGAAAGACCTGAAGATCCGCAACAACACCGACTTTCCCGTGATCTTCCACCTGGGGCAGATCGACCGGGGCGAGTTCCTCGTGCGGGTCATGGCTCCCGTCCGCACGTTCCGAGTCCACTACAAGTATGAGCTCGTCAAGGAGGTCCCCTCCGATTCCGTGCAGTACGAGGTCGACCCGCAAAACCGGGACCTCGTCCACTACTACGGCCGTCCGGGAATCGAGATCGCCAAGACCATCTGGCGCAAAGACATCCGGGACGGCAAGACCCGCAAGGTCAAGGTCCCCAATGACGAGTACTGGCCGAGCCCCTGGGTGCTTCGTGTCCCTTCCTTTCCCGGTGGGAAGAAGTTCCGGTCCGGCCTCTCACAGGGCGACATCGCCGGCCTGCTGAAAGGATCGAAGTACACCGTCCGGATGGCTCGCTTCGCGGACGTCGACCGGGACAACAGGGAGTACATCCCCATCCCCCACGTCCCGGCCAAACGACTGGCCCGTTTCACTCGGTTCTCGGAACTTCCGGCGAAGCAGGAGCCTGCGGCGACAACGGAGGTGGCGAAGGGCACGACGGCAGCAGGGCTGGCCGTTCAATGACCTCGGCTATTGCATCGGTGCCGTTGTCGCCGATGCGCAACATGGCTGCCTGACAGGCCTCCGGCGCGGCGGTTCCCCATGGCGATCCCGACGCCCACCCGGGCCAGCATCTCGACGTCGTTGCCGCTATCCCCGAACAGGAGCATCTGCCTCGGATCGACCCTTCCTCGCACAGGGCCGCTCCGGCGCGGCAGCAACTAAGACCGGTCATCGGTTCGCGCCCCTCATGCCCTCCTTGACTGCGGCCCGTTCTCGTGCTATATCTGGATATGGATATGGAGGCTTGGAATGGGACGCCTGACCAAGAAGACGACGATCCTCTTCGATGCCGAGGAATATGAACGGTTGAAGCGGGCGGCGCGGCTGAGGCGATGTTCGGTCGGCAACCTGATCCGTTCCGCTCTTCGAGAGAAGAACCTGCTGTCGGACTCGGACAGCAGGTCGGATGCTGCCGAACGGCTCTCGCAGCTCTCCTTGCCGGTCTCCGACTGGGAGGAGATGGAGCGGGAGATCCTGGCGGGAGCATCGGAATGAAGGAGCGTTACCTCGTCGATGTGAACATCCCCATGTACGCGGCAGGCGCTCCCAGCCCACGGAAGGAACCTTGTGCGGCCTTCCTCAAGCGGGCTGCCCGCAACGAGTTCGATGCCTTGACCGACGCCGAGGTCTTCCAGGAGATCCTCCATCGCTACTCGCACATCGGCCGGCGTTCCGATGCCTTCGCGGTCTTCGATCTCTTCCGGGCTGTAGTGAGCGAGGTTCTCCCAATCGATTTCGAGGACGTCGCTTCGGCCCGTGACCTGCTCGAACGCCATCCCGGCCTGAGCTCCAGGGATGCCATCCACGCTGCAGTTGCCATTCGCCACGGGCTGACCATCATGTCCTACGACAAGCACTTCGACGCGCTTCCCGGCGTGCGGCGCGTGGAACCTTAATGTCGCCCGGTTGGGTGGCAGAATACGTTCCGGTTCGGCACTGCGAGGTATAGGCAATGGGTTTCTTCGACGGCATCAAGGACGGTTTTGGTTGCGCAGGTCACGGGTGCGGATTTGTGATCGGTGCGATCTTCTTCATCATCGCTGCAGCGGTCGTGCTGAAGATGTGCGCCGGAGGATGACTCACGTCCGGACCGTGATCTCGTACAGCCGCCAGGCAGAGAGGCTACCCCCCCTCACTCCCCCAGCCCCAGGATCCTCCGGAAGAACCCCGTCCGCT
>VGRX01000087.1 GCA_016875215.1 Deltaproteobacteria bacterium | reverse complement strand
GACCTCGTGTTCGAGATGGACTGCGACTTCTCCCACAGGCCCGAGCACCTGCCGGAGTTCCTGGAAGCCGTCCAGGATGCGGATCTGGTGCTCGGATCCCGGTATGTGAAGGGGGGGGGGACACGCGACTGGGGGCTGAGCCGGAAGATCATCTCCGGCGGGGGCAATCTCTATGCCCGCACCGTGCTCGGCCTTCCCTACAAGGACCTCACCGGCGGGTTCAAGTGCTTCCGGAGGAAGGTGCTGGAAGCGCTCGACCTCGACAACCTGATGTCGTTCGGCTACTGCTTCCAGATCGAGCTGACGTGCAGGACGCATCGCAAGGGCTTCCGCATCCGGGAGATCCCTATCGTGTTCCCGGACCGCACACGAGGGCAGTCGAAGATGTCCGGCAAGATCTTCAAGGAAGCTTTTTTTACGGTTTGGAAGTTGCGGGGGGTTCGGTAGGAGGAACCGGCCCGCCCCGAAGGGCAGGCCGGTCTTCGTGCTGAATGTCAGATCTTCGTAACGTTGACAGCCTTCGGACCCTTGGGGCCCTGCTCGACCTCGAAGCTGACCTTCTCGCCCTCATGCAGGGTACGGAACCCGGCATCCTGGATGGCCGAGTAGTGCACGAACACGTCGCTGCCGTCCTCGGAGGTCAAGAAACCGAAACCCTTCGACTCATTGAACCACTTCACTGTTCCCTTCGCCATTGCCTCTTTCTCCTTTCTGCAACAAAGACGAAAACACGGTAACTGCCGGTAGACTGCCATCTCCTTGTTGGCTGGTTCCTGACCGCCTGGAAGGTGGACACCCGGAAGTACCGCCCGAATAAATACTCGAACGCAGCCCGGATGTCAAACAAAATCTGAATGGAGCCCCGAGTGCCCGGTCGCGGGCGTCATCGCCTTGACTTGGGCGCGCGTGCGTGTATGTTTCCGCGGTTTGCTGCCGGGGGCGGGTAGCCTCGGATGCAGGGGGCGTGCGTCTTGAGCGTGGGCATCGACAGAATGGGAATGGCGTTTCCCGGGTGGCGCGTGTCGTGCCGGGAGCTGGCGGAGGCGCGGGGGGTGGACGCGGACAAGGTCCTGCTCGGCCTCGGCGTGGAGTCGTTTGCGGTTCCCATGCCCTGGCAGGATGCGGTGACGCTGGCGGCGGATGCTCTGGACGACCTGGTTGCCCAGGGGACGGACCTCGGTGCGTTGGGGCGGATCGTGGTTGCGACCGAGTCCGCTCTGGACGGGTCGAAGCCGATTGCAGCGTGGCTCCACGGGATGTTCGGCCTCGACGGGGAATGCGAGGCGTTCGACGTGAAGTTCGCGTGCGTCGGGGGGAACTACGCACTGTTCGACACGCTGCGTTTCGTGGCCTCCACGGGCCTGCCTGCGGTGGTCGTGGCGACCGACATCGCCCTGTACGGCCGGGACGGGTCGGCCGAGTGCACCCAGGGGGCGGGGGCCGTCGCTCTGCTCGTGACCCGTGAGCCGGGCTTCCTGGCGATCGAGCCCGAGTGCGTGACGACCTGCACGCGTGACGAGGACGACTTCTTCCGGCCGTTCGGTCGGCTGACCGCGGTGGTCCGAGGCCGCAGGTCGGTGGACTGCTACCTGTCTGCGCTGTCTGCGGTGGACCGGTACCGGCAGCGGTTCTGTCCGGAGGGGCTGCTGCACGGGGGGCTCGACCGCATCGTCTTCCACGCACCTTATCCGGGTCTGCCCCGCAAGGCACTGGCCCGTCTTCTGGCCCGCGAGGCGGTCGACGAATCGACCGGGGCGCGGCTGTGCGAGGGGGTCGAGTGGTCGGTCCTGCCTTGCCGGCGGATCGGGAACGTGTACACGGCCTCGGTCTTCCTGGCTCTGGCGGGGCTGGCAGCGGGGATGAGGCAGGGCGCAGGGGGCGGTGAGCCGGGGGTCCGTGGCACTTCCGGCGTGGGTGCAGGCGGAGGAGAGGAGGTGTTTCCCCCGGTGAGCTCGAGCTGCACCGCGATGGGGACCGAAGGGCGCGGTGCTGCTGCGGAGGGTGCGCAGCGGGTTGCCGGGACTCGGGTCGGGGTGTACACGTACGGGTCGGGCTCGGGGAGCCGCTTCTTCGTCGGGGAGATGAGGGACGCCGGTGCGGCCGTGGAGCACCTTGCCGCACGGCTGGCGGTTCTTCCGGCGCTGCCGCTGCTGAGCATCGCAGCGATGGAGGCCGCCTTCTACGAGCGGCGGGTACCGGCCGGCGTCGAGCCGGGGCCTGGCTGGGCCGTGGCGTGCGAGGACGAGACCGGGTACCGGCGCTACGTCCGGCGTGGCTGAGGGGCAGATGCGAGGTGTGACGATGGCGCAAGACGAGATCCCGGGATTGCTCCCGGACAAGTCGTCGAAGCCCGTGCCGGTGGTGAAGCGGGCTGCCGGCGAGAGCGGTGTGCAGACGTCCGGTAACCGGAACCAGGAGCTTCCGCTGGGAGCGACCGTCCGCCGGCAGTCTGCCGAGGGGAGTACGGCGGAGCCTGCCGTGGCCGAAACTGCACTGACGCAGGCTACGGCCGGGGGCGGGAGTGACCTGCCGCTGGGGGGGAGCGCAAGGACGCCGCCGCCGGAACGGCCTGGCGAGCTTGCCCTGTCCGTCTCCTCCGGGAACCGGACCCGCCGCGTGGAGACGGCGGAGACCATGGCCCGCCAGCAGCGGGAGATCTCGGTCTCCGAGTTCTTCTCCAAGAACCGTCACCTGCTCGGGTTCGACAATCCGAGGAAGGCGTTGCTCACCGCGGTCAAGGAGGCCGTCGACAACTCGCTGGATGCCTGCGAGGATGCTGCAATCCTGCCGGAGATGGACATCGAGATCCGGGATCTCGGGAGCGACCGTTTCCGCGTGGGAGTGCGCGACAACGGGCCCGGGATCGTCCGGGGGCAGATCCCGAACATCTTCGGCAAGCTGCTGTACGGGTCGAAGTTCCACAGGCTGAAGATGAGCCGCGGGCAGCAGGGAATCGGCATCTCCGCTGCCGGAATGTACGGCCAGCTCACGACCGGCAAGGGGATCCTGGTAGTCACGCGGACCACGGCCCGGAAGCCGGCCCTGTTCATGGAGCTGCGTATCGACACGAAGAAGAACAGGCCGGAGGTTCTCCGGGAAGGGGAGGTGGTCTGGGAGGCCGACCACGGGACCGAGGTGACGCTGGAGCTGTCCGGCAAGTACCAGCGGGGACGTCAGTCAGTCGACGAGTACGTGAGGCAGACCGCAGTTGCCAATCCGCACGTGCGCATCCGCTACCGGGCGCCGGACGGGGCCGTGGTCCACTACGAGCGCACGACCGACCAGCTTCCGCCCCCGGTGGAGGCGATCAAGCCGCATCCGCACGGCGTCGAGCTCGGAGTGCTCCAGGTCATGCTCAAGGACTCGCCGGCAAGGAGCCTGCAGGCCTTCCTCCAGCAGGAGTTTTCCCGGGTATCGGCCCGGGTGGCGGAGCAGATCTGCGAGAAGGCCGCCCTGAGTCCCAGAGCCTATGTCAGCCGCGTCAACCGGACCCAGGTCGAGCAGCTCCTCAAGGGCATCTCGGAAACGAGGATCATGGCACCGCCGACCAACTGCGTGGCGCCGATCGGCGAGGCGCAGCTCGTCAAGGGGCTCGAGTCGGTGGTGCCGGCTGCGTTCTACGCGTCCACG
This sequence comes from Deltaproteobacteria bacterium, assembly GCA_016875215.1. Lineage (GTDB taxonomy): Bacteria > Myxococcota_A > UBA9042 > CAIXZC01 > CAIXZC01 > CAITUV01. The sequence continues at coordinate 11,483 of VGRX01000087.1, read as the reverse complement.
ACCCGACCGCCCGCGGTCTACCGGGGCAACCCGTTCATCATCGAGGCAGCGTTGGCGTACGGCGGCGGGGGGCAGGAGGGGGACCAGCCCGCCCGGCTCTTCCGGTTTGCAAACCGCGTTCCGCTGCTCTACCAGCAGGGGGGATGCTGCAGCGCCTCCGCGACGACCCACGTCAACTGGAAGAACTACGGCGTTCAGCAGCCGCGGGGTTCCCTTCCGGTCGGACCGCTGACCATCGTGGTCCACATGGCCAGCGTCTGGGTTCCGTTCACGTCGGAATCCAAGGAGGCGATCGCCTCCTATCCGGAGATCGAGGAGGAGATGACTCTGGCCCTCCAGGAGTGCGGCCGGAAGCTGAGGATCTTCCTGTCCCGCAAGAAGCGGGATGCCGAGCAGGACCGGAAGCGAAGCTACATCCAGATGTACCTTCCGCACATCGGCGTCGGGCTGCGTGAGCTCATCGGCTTGACCGAGCCCGAGGAGAACCAGGTGGTGACCACGCTGGAAGGCCTCCTGGAGAGAGCGAGGGATTAGTGGGAAACAGGGGCTGGGGGCCGGGGCTTGGGGAATGACGACGGCGGAGAGGCGGGCACGGCAAACGGCCAGCGACAATCGGAGCGAAAGACCGGACGGGACCCACGCGATCTGGGGCGGGTCCCCCGGTGGAGGGCCAGGCACATGACAGCCAGGGAAACCAGGAAGAGCAAGCGGGACGAGACTCAGGCTCCGCAATCCCTCGTTGGGGACGGCCCGCCGGCAAAGGGACGCACCCGTTCCCGCCGCGGCCGGGAGGATTCCTTCGACGACGAGGGGGCCGAGGTCCGGGACGAGGAGTCCTCCACGTTCGAGCGTGAGCTGAAGGACGAGGACGAGGTCATCGTCGAGGGGGACGAGCTGTTCGACGAGGAGAGCGTCGAGGGGGACGAGGAGGTCGACGAGGAGATCGTCGAGGGGGACGAGGTGATCGAGGAGGAGATCGTCGAGGGGGACGAGGTCGTCGATGGCGCGGTGGTCGACGCTGAGGGAGCGGGGGCTCCGAACCGCCTCGACCTGGCGCGGACACCCGCACTGGACAGGCTGGTGGTCATCGGCCGGTCGATCCACGAGCAGGTCCGAAAGGGAACCCGGCCCCACCTGACCGTGCCGATCCGAGCGCTGTCGAACGTGAGCTTCTCCCAGCGGCGGGGCTACTTCGTCATGGGGACCAAGCGGGCACGGCGGACGCTCTCGTACCAGACCGTGAAGCCGTTTGCCCAGACCGTGCGGCTGATGGCCTTTGCCAGGCACCTGATTGAGACCGACGACTTCGCCTCGAAGAGAGAGGTGTACTACACCTCGAAGGGCAGCTCGAAGAAGAGCGTTGCCGGTGACCGGGGCAGGGCGGGGTGGGGGCCGGCCGGGTTCCATGACCAGTCCGAGTCCGATGCGATCATGGACGACATCGAGGCCATGGCGGGAGTCAACCGGGAGCAGCTCGGGTTCATCCCCGCGGAGCAGAACGGGTCGGTGGCGGGCAACCTCATCGTCATCGACACGGACCCGTCCACGGGGGAGCCGATCGAGATCGACTGTACCCGCTTCGGCCGGGGCAGCTACTCGATTCCCTCCCGGTGCGAGGGGATCCGGTTCAAGACCGATGCCACGTTCATCCTGGCCGTCGAGACCGCCGCACTGTTCGAGCGGCTCAACGGCCATGCGTACTGGCGCACTGCGGGGTGCATCATCGTGGCCATGGGCGGCGTTCCGACCCGCGCCAACCGCCGATTCGTGCGGATGCTGTCCGATGCATGCAACCTGCCCGTCTACGTGTTCACCGACGGTGACCCCTACGGCTACTGCAACATCTACCGTACCATGAAGGTCGGGTCGGGCAACGCAGCCTCGGTCAACGAGTTCTTCTGCGTTCCTCGGGCCAGGCTCATCGGCGTGACGCCGCAGGACATCACGGACTACGATCTGCCCACTCATCCTCTCGACGACAAGGACCGCAAGCGCGCTCACGATGCGATCAAGAACGATCCGTTCATCCAGCGGCACAAGCTCTGGGTGGATGCGCTCCGGCAGATGCTCGACATGGGGGTCCGCGTCGAGCAGCAGGCGTTTGCTGCCCGCGGCCTCAACTACGTCCTCGAAACCTACCTGCCGCAGAAGCTCACGCGCCCCGATCTGATGCTCCCCTGAGCGCCGGATCGGCACCATCTGCGGCGTTGCTCCGGTCGTCGGCTCGTTGCGACGCACGAGAAGTGCGCCTCACTCGCCCGACTCGGTCGCGCCTTGCATCTGGCACCGCTGCGGCGCTCAGCCTCCGGAACGCCGGATCGGCGCCATCTGCGGCGTTGCTCCGGTCGTCGGCTCGTTGCGACGCACGAGAAGTGCGCCTCACTCGCCCGACTCGGTCGCGCCTTGCATCTGGCACCGCTGCGGCGCTCAGCCTCCGGAACGCCGGATCGGCGCCATCTTCCTGTCGGGTCGGATCCGTTCTATAATGCGGGGGCCGCGCAGGAGGTTCTCATGATCCGATTTCTTCTGGTATTCCTGATTGGCGTGGCCGTTGGCGGTTGCAGTGGCGCCGACGGCAAGCGCACCGACATTGCGCCCGATTCCGGCCCGGCCGATGAAGTGGGGGAGGCCGGAGTGCGGGAAGCACGGGGCGAGCCGGATGCCCCGGGGCTGCCGGACGTGCCGCCGGCCAGCGAAGTCGGACCCGACGGGACGGAGTCCGTCGACGCACTGGAGGTCACGGTGCCCGACGGGCCGCAGGACGTTCCGGAGGACGTGGCACCGCCGTCACCTCCCGGTGTGGAGTTCGAACGGTTCTGCCAGGGGAAGAGTTGGGAAGCCACGTTGACGCCGGCCACCGTGGGCAAGCTGTCGGGCAGCTACCTGGGCGTCTACAAGGACTTCCCGGCAGGCACGATGGAGATGTCGAAGTTCGTGCCGACGCACCCGTTCCGGGTGGACATGATCCGGGTGGCGTTCGCGGGTACCGGCAAGGCCCGGCTGCGCCTGCTGACCACGTTCGGGCGGTCGTACCCGGGCGGATACCCGGACATCAGCCTGCCCGAGGTCAACCTGGCCGAGCCGATCAACCTGGAGCTTACCGAGGCCGATCCGGAGGAATTCGTCGAGATCGACGTGTCGGGCCAGGGCATCTACCTGTTGCCGACGCAGCACTACTCGCTGGTTTATCATCACTTCGCGAGCGAACCGTTCCTGGCCGTGGAATCGGTGCCTGTCGGCGAGTTCTCCCGGGGGCTGATCCTGGTGCCCAAGCAGTTCGAACCGTACGGCATCGATGGCAACTACCGGATGGAGCTGGTGGGCCAATACTTCTGCTCCTGGGACGATTCCGAGAGGTGGCTTGGCCAGGACATTCCGCAGCCGTTCCACGAGGATGGCGCCACCTGGGGGGCGTTTGGCGACCTTGACGGAGACGGCCATGACGACGTGGTGATGTCGGCCGGAGGCCCGACGGCCTACCTGGGGGACGGCAAGGGCCAGTTCACGAAGGCCGACCCTCCGCTCTTCCCGCCTGCCGCGTTGTACTCGAACATGACGGTTCTGGGCGACATGGACAACGACGGCGACGAGGATGCCTTTGCCCCGACCTGGATCGGGTGGGACGGAGACGGCGATAAGGTGACCATCCTGGACGGTGACTGCAACGACGGTGATGCCGCGATCCATGCCGGGGCCGAGGAGGTCGAGGGAAACGGCATCGACGAGGACTGCGACGGCGTCGTGGACGACGGGTTGTCCGAGGAGGACGTGGACGCGGACGGGTTGAGCGTTGCGGACGGTGACTGCAACGACGTGCGGGCGGACATCTTCCCCGGTGCTCCGGAGGTGCCCGATTCTGCGGACAACGACTGCGACCTGGGGGTCGGCGAGGACAGCCCGAACCGGGTGTTGCTCAACGAGGGGAAGGACGGCTTCGTCGTGGTCCCGGATTCGGGCGTCGAGACGCGGGATCCGACCGGTGCGGCCGCGATGGGTGATGCCAACGGGGACGGGTTCCTGGATGTCTACTGGGGCAACTGGCTCAAGCACTACCCCGATGCCCCCTCTGTGCCGGATCGGTTCGCTTTGGGCAATGGCGACGGCACGTTCGTGGATGCCACGGAAGCGGCGCTGCTGGTTCCGCCCGATGCTCAGCCGTGCTATGGGACGACCTTCGTGGACTACAACGGGGACGGGTTGCAGGACATCTGGGTCGGGAACTACCAGCTCAACCCGAACTTCCTGTGGGAGAACCAGGGGGACGGCACGTTCCTGGACGTGGCCGAGGCGGTCGGCGTGGACCACGATGCCACCGGCTACATGGCCGGGCACACCTACGGCGGCGACTTCGCAGACATCGACAACGACGGCGACCTGGACCTGTTCGAGCCGAATCTGTCGCATCCCCGCACCATGCCGGATTCGGATCGCAGCCGGATGCTGATCAACCAGGGGCCTCCGGACTTCGAGTTCGTGGACAAGGCACCGGAATTGGGTTTCATCTACGACGAAGGTGACGTGAACGCAGCGTTTGCCGACTATGACAACGACGGCGACCTGGACCTGATCCTGGCGACGCTGTATACGGGGCACTACTCCAAGTTCTACCGAAACGACGGCCCGGCCGGCTTCATCGACATCACCTACGAGACCGGCACGGCGGTGCACGATGCCATCGGGGCCGCCTGGTCCGACGTTGACGAGGACGGGGATGTGGACCTGCTCATCGCGGACCGGGAAGGGGCGCAGCACAACCAGCTCTTCATCAACCGGGTCGGGCAGGATCTGCCGTTCGTGCAGCTCAAGCTCGAGGGCACGAAGTCGAACCGGAGCGGAATCGGCGCCCTGGTGAAGCTGAAGACCGGTGCGGTCACACAGATGAGGGAGGTCAAGGGCGGTGGCCGGCACATGAACGCCCAGGATTCCCGCATCGTGCACTTCGGCCTCGGCCAGGCGACCTCAGTCGACCAGGTCACGGTCCGCTGGGTCGGCGGCAAGACCGAGACGTTCTCGGGCATCCAGCCCAAACACCGGTACAAGCTGGTCGAGGGGATGGGCAAGGCCGAGGTGATCTGGTAGCCGCGCCAGCGGCCCTTCAGTACCGTTGCCAGGGATCTGCGTGGATGCCGCGCCAGCGGCCCTTCAGTGCCGTTGCCAGGGATCTGCGTGGATGCCGCGCCAGCGGCCCTTCAGCCAACTACAGGGGGATCGTGCGCGGGCGAAGCCCGCAACGGCCCCTCTTGCCTCGGCACATCCGCACGGTGCGGGCGCCTGCGGCGTGTCAAAGATGTCGGGGCGACTGGATTTGAACCAGCGACACCCAGACCCCCAGTCTGGTGCGCTACCAGGCTGCGCTACGCCCCGATCGACAACTCAAACGGGGCGGAATCTAGCGTGTGCGGTGGAGTCTGTCAACGAAATTCGGGCAAGTGCCGAAGCGGTGCGGGGGAGAGAGCGGGCACGGTGGATGATGGCGGGAGGAGAAGGGGTGGACGGGGGGGTCAGGCCAATGCGGGGCCGGAGCGGTGGGGGGTGTCTTCGTCAGCGGCCTTGACGAGGTCGAGAAGCTCCTTCTTGACTGCGGAGCGGAGGTCATTGTGGGCCTGGCGTTCCTGGATCAGCTCCCGGTTGAGCACCTGCTGGCGTGCCTTGAGATCCTTGATCTCCTGGTCTTTGCGCTCGACCTGGCGTTCGAGGAGCTGGACCTTGCGGGCGAGCTCCTCGGTGTGTCGGTGGATGGCCTGGGTTTCGGAGTCGGGTGACGCGATGGCGGTGGGCAGGCCGGATTCGATGGCTGCGAGACCGTCCTTCCAGCGGCCTCGGAACTGGTCGAGGAACTTCCGAGCGCCTTCGATGGTGAGTCGTTCGTGGTGCAGGAGACGCTGGACGAGGCGGACGAGCTCGACGTCGTCCTGGGAGTAGTAGCGTTGTCCCTTCAAGTTCTTCTCAGGGCGGAGCCACTCGAACTCGGTTTCCCAGTATCGAAGCACGTGGGGCTTCACGTCGAGCTGCTGGGCAACTTCGCCGATGAGAAGGTAGTGCTTGCCTGTGGTCGGTCTGGAATCCGAGTTGTCGCTCACCGGCGTCCCCCCTGACAGTGGCGGCCGGCCTTGCCGCGAGCCACGTCCCGACCGCGGGTCAGCGATTGAGCTGATCCCGGAGCAACTGGCTGGGCTTGAAGGTCAGCACCTTGCGGGCCGGGAGTGCGATGGCGTCTCCCGTGTGGGGATTGCGTCCCACGCGGCCCTTCTTGGGTCGGACCTCGAAGTTCCCGAAGCCGCTGATCTTGACGTTTTCGCCCCGGAGCAGAGCTTCACGCATGGATTCGAGGAGGATGTTCACGAGGAGGCTTGCCTCCTTCATGGACATACCGCCGACCCGCTCCTTCACTTCACTGGCGAGGTCCAGCTTGCGCATGGTCGTCACCTCCGGAGGCAGAGCAAAGCGTCAGAGTCAGACAGCACGCACCTTGTCGACAACGGCCTTGAACGCGCCCGGGTCATTGAAGGCCATGTCGGCCAGCACGCGACGGTCGAGCTGCACGTTGGCCTTGGCCAGCATGTTGATCAGGGTCGAGTACTTGAGTCCGAGCCCGCGGGCTGCGGCGTTGATGCGCTGGATCCAGAGTGCGCGCATGTCACGGCGGCGCAGGCGGCGGCCGATGTACGCGTAGCGACCAGCCCGGATGACGGTTTCATGGGCCACCCGGTAGGTGTTCTTGCGGCGCCCGTAGAACCCCTGGGCGCGCTCGAGCACGGTCTTTCTTCTCCGGCGGGCCTTGACTCCTCTCTTGGCACGGGACATGGCGTACCTCCTAGGCGTACGGGAGAATTCGGTGGATGTTGCGGACTGCGGATGGCGAAAGGGTGGCCTGCTTGCGCAGGTGCCGCTTCCGCTTGCGGGACTTGTGGGTCAGGAGGTGGCTCTTGAAAGCCCGATGGGCGACCACCTTGCCGTTCTTGGTGACCCGCACCCGCTTGGCGGTTGCTCGGTGGGTCTTGACCTTGTTCTTCATCGTCATGCTCCTGGAACGCGTTTCTACCTACTACTTCTTCGGTGCCTTCGGCACGAGAACCATGGACATGGCACGGCCTTCGAGGCTCGGGTGGTTGCGGATGGTGGAGAGCTCTGCAACCTGCCTGGAGACTTCGAAGAGCATCTCCATGGCTTCCTCTGCGTAGACGATTTCGCGTCCACGGAAGCGCATGGTGAGCTTGACGCCGTCGCCTTCTTCGAGGAAGCGCCGGACGTGTCGGATCTTGGTGTCGAGATCGTGCTCGTCCGTCTTGGGACGCATCTTGACTTCCTTGATCTGCATCTGGTGCTGGCGTTTCTTGACCTCGGCGGCCTTCTTCTTCTGAGCGTACTTGAACTTCCCGTAGTCCATGAACTTGCAGACGGGCGGCCGGGCGCCGGGGCTGACCTCGACAAGGTCCACCCCCTTCTCCTCGGCCATCTGGATGGCATCGCGGATATCGAGGATGCCGAGCTGTTCTCCGTCATCGCCGATCACGCGTACCTTTGGGGTACGGATCTGGCGGTTCACACGCGGCTCGTCGCTGGACTGGCCTTGCCCCTGCTGCTGTTGCTGCTGCTGCTCCGGACCGATGGGATAGTCTCGCTTCATCTTCTCCTGAACCTGCGGTTCCTTTGTTTCCATGCCTCTTCCGGGTATTTCCCGGAGGAGCGTCGAACCTGGTAGGCGCGGGCGGTTTCGAACCGCCGACCTCTACGGTGTCAACGTAGCGTTCTCCCACTGAACTACGCGCCTGCCTGCCAGGCCGCTTCCATAATGGCAAATGCGGCCGAACGTGTCAATCCGCGGGCGACCGCGGAGAAACGAGGCCCCTGAATACCATTCGTGCATCGGGAGGTCAAGGAAAAAGAAGGGGTGCGGCCGTTCGACTACGGCGACGGACGAGTGGATTTTCGGCGAGCGGCAAGGAAGAGGAGCGGGAGGAGGAGCAGCGGAAGCGGGAGAGCTCCGGTGACGGGTCCCGCGCTGCAGCCACCCGAGTCGACGCTGATGTCATCATCGGCGGTCGCGACGCACTTGCCATAGACCATCCGTTCACCCGGCTTGCAGGGGCCGTAGGAGCTCCCATCCTCATCGGTCCAGGCATCTCCCTCGATCGGGGGGATGAGGGAGGGATCGACGCACTGGCCGGTCTCGTCGTTGCAGGCAAGTGTCTTGTCGCACTCTCCGCACGAGCCTTCGCATCCGTCGTCGCCGCATTGCCGGCCTTCGCAGTCGGGAGTGCACTCGATGCAGATGCCCTCGAGGGTGCAGGTCTGGTTGAAGCCGCACACGCCGCACTTGCCGCCGCAGCCGTCGTCGCCGCACTCCTTGCCGAGGCAATTGGCGATGCAGACGGCCTCGCACTTGGACTGGGCGTTGCAGGCCTCATCGAAGCCGCAGGTCCCGCACGAGCCTCCGCAGCCGTCGGAGCCGCACTCCTTGCCGGTGCAGTTGGGCTGGCAGTTGGAGACGCAGTGCCCCTGGAGGTTGCAGTAGTCGCCGGGGTTGCAGGTCCCGCAGCTTCCGCCGCATCCGTCGTCCCCGCATTGCAGCCCGGTGCAGTTCGGGGTGCAAACCGAGGAGCAATGGCCGTTGGAGCAGATGAAGTTGGGCGGGCAGCTTCCGCAGGAGCCTCCGCAGCCGTCGGAGCCGCACTGTTTGCCGGAGCAGTTGGGGACGCACCCCTGCTGGCAGTGGCCGTCGGCTGAGCAGGTGAAGCCGGGCTGGCAGGAGCCGCACGTGCCGCCGCAGCCGTCCGATCCGCACTGCTTGCCCTGGCACTTCGGCTCGCAGGTCTTGGCGCAGTGCCCGGCATCACAGAAGTAGTTGGGGGGGCAGGTTCCGCAGTTCCCGCCGCATCCGTCGGTCCCGCACTGCTTGCCTTCACAGTTCGGCTGACACGAGGCGGTGCACTTGCCGTTCTGGCACTTCTTTCCGGGCTGGCAGGAGCCGCATGTGCCGCCGCAGCCGTCGTCACCGCACTCCTTGCCCTGGCACTTCGGGGTGCAGCCGCCCGAGACGCAGTGGTTGTCCTGGCAGCTCTGGTCCTTGGGGCAGTTGCCGCAGGATCCCCCGCAGCCGTCGTCGCCGCACTGCTTGCCCGCACAGTCCGGCGTGCACTCGCCGCACGAGCCGCATCCTTCCGAGGTGACCTCCTGGACGCAGATCTCGTCCCAGGCCGTCTGGCAGCAGTAGGAATCGAGCTGGCACACGCACGCCTGGACCACGGGGTCGCCGCATCCGCCAGTCTCATGAGGTGCGCAGCAGTCCCCCTGGCCGCCGCACGGACCGCAGTCGTCCGGACAGGTCTTGCAGGACTCGCCGGCTCCGCACTTGCCATCGCCGCACGCCGGGCCGGAATCGCACGTCCCGCAGCCGAGGGTCGTCACTTCGCCGGCACAGATGGAATCCCATTTCGTAGTGCAGCAGTATGAATCCTGCTTGCAAACGCAATCCGCCACGGCCTTGTCGCTACAGCCGGGGGTGTCGTGCGGTGCGCAGCAGCCTTCCCCCGAGCACGGACCGCAGTCCTTGGGGCAGACCAGGCAGTCCTCGTCCGTGTCGCACTTGCCGTCGCCGCAGGCAGGGCCGCCGCCGCAGCTTCCGCAGCCGAAGCTTTCGACCTCCGACACGCAGATGTCGTCCCAGGTGTAGTTGCAGCAGAACGAGTCCTGCTTGCACACGCATGCCTGGATCGTCGCGTCCTTGCATCCCTTGCCGTCGTGGGCCTGGCAGCAGTCACCGGCGCTTCCGCACTGGCCGCAATCCTGCGGGCACGTCTGGCACGATTCCCCGGCCGAGCAGGTGCCGTCTCCGCATTTGGGGGCCGCCGCACACTTGCCGCAGCTCATGGATTCCACCTCGGCAGCGCACATGGCGTCCCACTTCGTGGTGCAGCAGTAGGAATCCTGTTTGCACACGCAGTTCTGGATCGTAGCGTCCTTGCAGCCGACCGAGTCGTGTGCGGCGCAACAGTCCCCGGTACCCGGGCAGTAGCCGCAGTCCTTGGGGCAGCTCGTGCAGGTTTCCCCCGTCCCGCACTTGCCGTCGCCGCACCCGGCCCCGCCGCCGCAATCGGTCTTGTCCCAGTCGCACTTGGAATCGCAGTCGCAGTGCCCGTCAGCGCCCCAGCCGCACGGATCGCCCATCTTGCAGCAGTACGAGGTCCCTGTGTAGCCCGGGCAGACATCGCTGGCCCCCCCGCAAGTGCCGCAGCCGAATTCCTCGACCTCGCTGACGCAGTAGGAATCCCACTTGACGTTGCAGCAATAGGAATCCTGCTTGCACACGCAGCCCTGGACCGAGGCATCGCCGCAGCCGGGACCGGTCTGCTCCTTGCAGCAGTCTCCGGTGCTGCACGAGCCGCAGTCCTTGGGGCAGGTCGCACACGTCTCGGTCCCGTCGCACTTGCCGTTGCCGCACGACGGAGACGTGCCGCACGACCCGCAGCCGAACTCGGTCACCTCGGTGACGCAGTAGGAATCCCACTTGGACTGGCAGCAGAAGGCATCCTGGGCGCAGACGCAGTCCATGATCGACTTGGTACCGCAGCCGGGACCGGTCTGCTCCTTGCAGCAGTCCCCGGTGCTGCACGAGCCGCAGTCCTTCGAGCAGGTCGAGCAGTTCTCGCTGGCGTCGCACTTGCCGTCCCCGCAGGTCGGGCCGGTGGCGCAGGAGCCGCAGCCGAATTCCTTGATCTCGCTGACGCAGTAGGAATCCCACTTGGACTGGCAGCAGAAGGCATCCTGGGCGCAGACGCAGTTCATGATCGTCTTGTTGCCGCAGCCGGGACCGGTCTGCTCCTTGCAGCAGTCCCCGGTGCTGCACGAGCCGCAATCCTTCGAGCAGGTCGAGCAGTTCTCGCTGGCATCGCACTTGCCGTCCCCGCAGGTCGGGCCGGTGGCGCAGGAGCCGCAGCCGAAGCTCTCGACCTCGTTGACGCAATACTGATCCCACTCGGTCGTGCAGCAGAACTCATCCTGTGCACACACGCAGTTCTGGATTCCCGAGTTGTCGCACCCGGGGCCGGCGTGCGCCGTGCAGCAGGACGCGGCGAGGGCCGTGGACTCGAAAGGGGCCAGGACCAGCGCCAGGACGACGAGCAGTTTCGGCTTCATGGGGCCTCCAGGATGATGCACCACACGACGCAATGCATTGTACGATCCCCGCGCACACGACACAAGGGGGGCGAGACGGGGATCCGTTGGGTGGTTGATTGGCTCCGGCTTCCCCCCGCGATTCCGGGGACTTGCGGCGGGGGGGAAGAGTGGGATAAGGTCAATCCCCGGGTAGAGGGAGGAGCAGGGCTTTGTCCGAACGACTCCGTGCCGAAGCGGTCTGCAAGGAATACCGGCTCTGGACCGGCTTCTGGGGATTCCTTCGGCCTCGCCGCCGGGAGGTTCTTTCCGGGGTGGAGCTTCACCTCGCCGCGGGCGAAGGGGTGGGGCTGTGCGGAGAGAACCCG
>VGRX01000086.1 GCA_016875215.1 Deltaproteobacteria bacterium | reverse complement strand
CCCCCGAGAGCGGCCTGGGGCCGCCGGCCGCTTCCACCGAGGTGTCCCCGTGAGCTATCCCTTCGAGCTCGAGGTGCGCCAGGAGATCGTCAAAGCTGCGCGGCTGATGCACTCCCGGGGGCTCATCGCCGGCCACGACGGCAACATCTCCGTCCGCGTCGGCCCTGGCAAGCTCGTCTGCACGCCGTCCGGCGTGAACAAGGGGTTCATCGAGGAGAAGGACCTGGTCATGGTCGACCTGGACGGGAGGCTCCTGCGGGGCGGCGCCGAGCCGTCGTCCGAGATCCGCATGCACCTGCAGGTGTACCGGCGCCGAGACGATGTCGGCTGCGTCATCCATGCCCATCCTCCCCACTGCGTTGCCTGCACTCTCGTGGGAATCCGGCTCACCGAGCCGGTCGTCCCGGAAGCTGCGTTCGTACTGGCCCCCGTCCCCACAGCCCCCTACGCCACGCCGGGTACCGAGGAGGTCCCCCGCTCCATCGAGCCCTACATCGCGACCTGCCGCGGGATCCTGCTCGAACGACACGGATCGCTGACTGTCGGAGCCGACGTCCGGGAGGCCTACAATCGCCTCGAGGCCCTGGAGCACGTAGCGCAACTTCTCTTCCTGGCCCGGAATCTGGGGGACGTCCCCCCCCTGTCACCTGAGCAGGTTCGAAGCCTCAAGGACGTTGTCACGGCCCGAGGACTCCCCTGGGGGTATCCCGACTCGCACGGTGCCTTCGGGCTGACCGACGACATCGTACGCAAGGTGCTCGAGAAGCTCCGGCAAGAGAACGGAGGATAGAATCCTATGGGTTGGAAACACCCCTCGCACGCTCTGGCTGCCCTTCTTATGCTCGTTTCGGTCGAGGCCGCGGGGGAATCGCTCGACCTCATGTCGCAGGCCAACACGCTCCAACTGGCGGCTGCGCTCGTTCCTGCCACCGTGTCGGAGCTCGAGGCCATCGGGCGCAACGACGATTCCGCAGCCTGGAAGGGAGCCGCACCGGACGACGCAGTGCTCGTATGGGCCTACTCCGAATCGCTGACCTCGATGCATCCGGTCTGGTGGCTGGCCTCCATGTCATCGGCCGGCAAACGGATCGGCCTGCTCGCACTCGACCCCAGGAACGGACGGTTCGTGTGGCGGACCACTCGCATGGGAAAGGCCCACGCACAGCTCGCCGACGCCATCTTCTCCAACAAGCCGGACAAGGCCGCAGAGCAGCTCAAGGGGAAGATCCCTCCGGAAGAGAAGGACCAGTACGACATCCGGCATCTCCTGCTGGTCACGGTTGCCGGCAGCTACTACTGGATGGTCCCCGCTCGGGGCGAGAACCTCGTATCGTCACTCTGCTTCCCCATCGCCGGTGGAGAGGCGGTCCCGCTATGGCAGGCCGCGGCCAGAGGCCGCTCCATCTACCCCTCCTGGCAGCTCCCGGACAGCTCCGGCCCGGCCCCTTCGCTCAAGCCGCAGGAGCAGGCTGCGGCCGCGGCCGGGCTCACGGCCATGGTCGGCGAGGTACCCTTCTACGGCCGATTCGGCTCGCCCGACGCCTGGGCCTCGGCCATCGCTTCGGTCCGCCAGTGGTGGTCTCCGGTCAGACTCGGGACTCGGGACCAGATGGGCAGCGCATTCGCGGGATTCCTGGGATACAAGCCGGGCGAGCCGGTCATGCTGGCCGACATCCACAAGGTGCTCGCCCGCCAGGGGGAGCTGGATCGCTACTGGGATTCCAAGGTGGGGAACAACGGAGTCGATCTCGTCGACTTCAGGACCTCGTGGTTCGGCCCCGGGCAACCGCTCGTGCCCGCCCGGGAGGAGATCGCCTGGACCGCCTCGGACCTTGCGTCCTGGCTGGCCCGGGAAGCTCCGGTGGTCGCTGCCATCGACTGCGACGGGCTGGGAGCGACCGAGCCCGTGGACCAGGTGGCCCTGGTCACCGGCCTCTCCACCGCGGCCGACCGCCTCTACGCCTGGAACCCGTGGGGGCTGCCCGACACGTTCTCCATCCAGGGCTTCGACCGACAGTTCTGGGCCGCCTGGTACTGGGTGAGCTGCGATGTCCCGGCTCTCTGTGCGACCCCTGCATACACGCGACGGGGCCTGACCGCCGCTGCACCGGGTGACTTGGCTGGCCCGCCGTTGCCTGAGCCGACCTATGCCCTGCCTCAGCTCGTCTCCGATTCCGACCGCCTCGTCGTGGCCGGCCTCGGAATGGCCCTGGCAGGCTCGTCCACTCCCGCTCTGGGAGGCAAGGACGCCTTTGGCCAGTCGCACAAGTCCTCCTGCGTCGTCTCGGTACCCGGTGCAGACGGCATCGCACAGACCGACAAGGGGCAGTGGGACGAGGTCACGGGGACACCGGGGGACCGCAGCCTCGTCGTCACGATGACGACCGCGTCCCCGCTCCCCGCAGGCGGAATCATCGGCGGCGGTCGCTTCGACACCCGCCTCAGGGAGCTGCCCCGAGACGGGGAAGTCTCCGTGCAGCTCACCTGCACCGCGTTCGACGTCGACGACCGCACTCATTTCGGCCACACAACGGCCGTCGAGGTCAGCGATGACCTCCAGGCCCCCGACGGGCGTCGCAAGATGAAGGCCCCGCTGCCCCTCCGCGGCGAGAAGACCGTCGCAGCGTCGCTCCTCGTCCGGGACGACGACCCTTCCCCGCCGCGGGTGACTCGCCTGTCCCCCCCCGTGTACACCGACGCCCAGTCCGGAGGCTACCGCCTCGAGGTCGCACTGGATGACCCCAGCGGCATCTCCGACACCCGTGTGGGATGGTCGTTCGACGGAACGGAGCCGAAGGAATGGCGTTCGTTCTCCGAGAGCAAGGGCAATCGCTATTGGGTCGACGTGTCCCGAGACGACCTGCTCCGGCACCTCGACGGAAACGTGTCGTTCTTCGTCAAGGCCGTGGACGGAGACCGGGACCGGGAAGGTGACACCTCCACCGGCCTTTCCAGGCTTGACGTCGCTCTCCGCGACGATGACCCCAACGGACCCACCGTCCTGGAGACGGTCGTCGAGCGGGCCGAGAACATGCAGTTCCGGATCCTGGTCCGCATCGAAGACCCGTCCGGACTGTTCGTTTCCGAGAACTGGCCCAAGCTCTACTACAGCTTCAGCGATTCCCTGTCCCCCGAGTCGTTTGACGGGGTCACGAAGATGGTTGCCGTGCCCAAGCTCGGTCCCGGCTGGTTCACCGCCACCGCCCCCTGGGGAGAGAAAGGCGCTCAGGAAGCGGCTGCGGCCGAGCAGAAGAAGACCGATACGTTCCTCTACCTGAAAGTGCGGGCCTACGACCTGGACAAGGACCGCGAGAACGACGACGCAGAGACCTGGTCCCTGCTGCGCTCCGAGGTCTACTTGCCGGCACCTCTGGCCGACACGCGGACCATCGTCGACATCTGGCCCGCCGGCGGAGTCGAGTCGTCCAAGGTGCTCTGGGACGACTGGTTCGAGCCCCCTCCCGAGGACGTGCCCTCCAGGCTCTTCTTCGAGGGGCGCCCGGCATCCATCACCCCGTCCCCGGTCCCCGACGTGATCACCGGCTCCCAGGCCAAGATCCGCATCCACATCGCAGTCAGCCTGGCCTTCGCCAATGCCGGCGCCACTCTGACCCTGAACGGCGCCTCCCTTGGAAAAAAGCCGTTCAACCTCATGGCCGAGGTCGTGACCAAGAAGGGCATCTGGGAGCTGGGAACCCTGACGTTCCCGACGGAAGACAAGGCGGGCGAAGAGCTCAAGCTCGAGCTTCCTTCCGGTGCGCTCACGACCGGTGAGAACATCCTCGTCCTGGTACCCGCCCCGGGCACCGGTGCCAACGACCGGCTACGCATCGAACGGATCCTGCTGGAAGCCAAGGAAGCCCCGGCCATCAAGAAGTGATCAGGGGGCCTGGAACTCGAGAGTCACCTTCACGGACGCCGGCTTGCCCCCCTCCGGGTCGCCCCCCCCGCCCTCCATTGCCTGTCGACAGCCGCGCTTTCGAAACCCGTCCGCGACCTGTATACTGACCTTCGTACTGGGGGGGGGGATCATGCTCGTCCGCATCGACTTCGAGAGGGGTGGCAGTTCCGCCGGCAGGCTTGTCTGGCTCCTGGCTGCCGGGGCAACCGTCGTCCTGGCTGCCTCGTGCTCCAACAACGCTGCCCAGAGCACGATCGACTTGGGAAACGCCATCGAGGTGCGGCCCGCGGACGTCGTCGATGCCGCTGCCGACCTGCCTCCGCCTCCTGAGCCGCCGCCCGACGTCCCCAGGGTCGAGCCGGAGCCGGTGGAACCCAGCCCCGAACCGGTTCCCGAACCCGTACCCGACGTTCCCGACGTGCCCGATGTGCCTGATGTGCCTGACCTGCCCGACCTCCCGGATGTGCCGGATGTCCCGGAGCTGCCGCCCGACCTTCCCGAGCCCCAGCCGGAACCCGGGCCGGACCTGGTGGAGCTTGTAGACCTGGCTCCCGAGATTGTCGACGTGCCTCCGGACATTCCGCCGGAAGAAGTCACCCCGGTCGAGCAATGCTGGGAATGGGGCCCCGACCCTGCAACCCCCGCCGCAGGAACGCTCCTGACCCAGGCCGAGTTCAAGATGGTGGGCAAGGCCAAGCCCGACGAGACCTACATCAACGAGAAGGGCAAGAAGTTCGACAAGACAAACCAGGCCTACGTCTGGTCCCTCACACGAGATGCCGAACGCATCTGGGTCGGAACCGTCGCCAATACCATGTGCCTCGTGCTCACCCCCTTCGGCGGCGCAGTCCTGGGCTATGAATCCGACAATGCGCTGTGCCTTACCCTCGCCGAAGGCAGCAACATCTTTGCCGACTGGCGCATTCCTGAAATCTGGGAATACAACCTGGCCACGAAGACGTGGACCCAGCGCAAGGAGACGCTGGGAACCGCCGAGAACCCCGGAATCGCCCACGAGACCCTCGGATGGCGGGCCAGCTTCACCATCGGCGACCTCGTCATCATCTCCGGCCCTGGAACCGGCCTGCTCTGGGGGATGCCCGGCTACGGCAACTCGTTCGCTGCCTACAAGAATGGCGAGTTCGTCGGCAGCCTCAAGCAGACCGAGTACAATGACGTGCGCAGGTGGGTGAACTATGGCGGCCAGGTCTACTTCGGCACCCAGCTCTGGGACGGAACGGGCGTGGTCATGAGGTGGAACGGCGACGAATCCGCGCTCCCCGATTCCCTGTGGCAGTTCCAGGATGTCGGGCACATCGAGGGCGAAGCGGCCTGGCTCGTCGGATACCACCAGCGGCTCTACGCCGTGACCTGGCCCACCTCGTTCGTGGGTGGAGGCAGCGGCTTCCAGGTCTGGCGCAGCCCGAAGATCCCCCCGTGCGGCCTCACCGAAGATCACCAGGAGCAATGGGAGATGGTCTTCGCCTACTCCGACTACGATCCGGATCCCACGACCAACTCGCTGGCCGGCGGCGGCGCCATGGAGGTCTTCCACGACGCCATCTACTTCGGATCCATGCACGTGCCGTTCACCGCGGCCTGCAAGAACCCCCTCGATTTCGTCGGCTGTGCGCTCGAGAAGTACCTCAAGACCGCTCCGCTCTCGGTCTTCAAGCTCGTCGAGGATGCCCAGGGCGACGCCCAGGTGGAGGCTCTCTTCGGCAAGGACAAGGGAGGAAGCTACTCCCCGAGTCTGGGCCCCGGGGGTTTTGGCAACTTCTACAACAACTACTTCTGGTCGGTCTCGGTTCATGACGGCTGGCTCTACATCGGCACGATGGACTACAGCTTCTTCACCGCGGATGCGCTGACCGCGTATGCTCTCCCAGGCAATTTCGGCGGCTTCGTCCCCTACCAGAAGCACGGGTTCGACCTCTGGGCCACACCGGACGGCGAGCAGTGGGTCCCGGTTGCGACCGACGGCCTCGGCAATCCGTTCAACTGGGGAGCACGTCACCTGATGTCCGACGGCCAGCACCTCTGGCTTGGAACCGCCAACCCGTTCAATCTGAACCCGAAGGGCGGCTGGGAGCTCTGGGGTACGGGCCTGTAGCCCCCTGAACCTACTGCATCTGCCGGCGCACCGAGGGCCCCTCCCGCGTGGTCGGGGCTGTGCGACCCCTGAACCCTAGTTCCCCAGCCCCTTGATGTTTCCGCGGATCGCCTTGAACTTCAGCCCGGCCGATACCGACTCCTTGATCCCGTCCCCGTTGGCATCGATGTCGGCCTTGACCACAAGATCCATGAGCTGAAGGATGAGCGCCTTGTCGAGAGGAAGAGCCTCCGCCGGAGTGTTCTCGATGATCTTCTTGATTTCGGCCTTGGGGACCGCACACCCGATGATGCCGGTCATTTCGACGATCTTCCCACCGGCATCGAACGTCAACTCCGCCATCATCTTGGCGTGAGTGGCCGGGATCACGACCTCCTGGCTGCCCGTGAACGACAGGATCATCGGGAAAGAGAACATGTACTCAGGGCCACCGGCGGTGATGACGTTGCCTGACATCTGGACGTTGTCGAATGCCGTAAGCGGAAGGCAGGTCCCGGGTACGAACGAGTCGGGGTGGACGAGGTAGTCGCACACCTGGGCCTGGAAATCACACTGCTCCTTCGGCTTCACGGCAATCCCCCGATACATGTTCCCGAGGAACGGCGTCCCATCGGACTTGGGGGCAAGCAACTCGACGAGGTTGATGATCTCCCCCGCCTCCACCGCGGCCTGGATGGGCTCGGCCCCGCCCAGGGCGGGCGCCAACGACTTCATGAGCGCACCGAACTGGTTGTCCCTGCCGCCGCTGCACATTCCGGCAGGCGCACAGGTGGCCGCGTTGTCGTCGATGTCCAGCGCTTCGCCCGCATTCCCGTCCTTGCCCATCTTCATCAACACGAATTTGAAGCCCTCCCCCGGAAACACCGTGGGGAACTTGCAGGCACCGCTCACGCACTGCCACGTCTTCGTGTCGCAGGACTTGCCAGCCGCGCACTCCCCGCACTTGCCGCCACAGCCGTCGTAGCCGCACTGCTTCCCGGTGCAGGACGGCACGCACGGCCCGCACGAGCCGATGCACAGCCCGCTTCCGCAAGCACATCCTGCATCACACACACCGCACGAACCGCCACAGCCGTCATCCCCGCATTCCTTGCCCGAGCAACTCGCCATACAGCACTTGTCCGCGGCGCATACCTCGCCCGTCTTGCAGCAGTTCCCGCCGCACTCCTTGAACTGGCACTTGCAGGCCCCCGCCGCGTCGCACTGCTCCAGCGCAGGACAGGTTCCGCAGCTCCCGCCGCAGCCGTCGCTGCCGCATTCCTTGCCCGTGCAGTCAGGCTTGCAGCACCCGCCACCCATCAAGCAGATCTCGTCGGCCCCGCAACAGGCCGGTCCGCATTCCAGGAACTCACAGTGACAAGCGAAATCATCGCCGCATTTCTCGAACTTCCCACAGTCGCCACAGGTCTGCCCGCAGGCATCATCGCCGCACGACTTCCCCTCGCACTGCGGGATGCAGCAGCCCACCGGCGTGCATACTTCGAGATCGCCGCAGCAGTTCTCGCCGCACGCATCCGAGGCGCACTTGCACTTGAAGTCCTCTCCGCAGACATGGTTCTTGGGGCAGTCGCCACAACTCCCGCCACAGCCGTCGTCCCCGCACACCTTGTCCTTGCAGTCCGGCAGGCAACAGGCATCCTCGGTGGAACAGACAAGCCCGTCGGCGCAGCACGCCTCGCCGCATTTAAGGAACTCGCACTCGCACACTCCCCCGGCGCCGCAGACCTCGAGATCGCCGCAGCTCCCGCAGCTGCCACCGCAACCGTCATCCCCGCACTGCTTCCCTTCGCAGTCGGGGAGACAGCAGGAGTCCCCTTCGATGCAGATCTCCCCTGCCCCGCAGCACACCCCCTTGCAGTTGACGAACTCACAGCCGCACTTGCCGGCCGGGCCGCACGGCTCCCCTTCGACGCAGTCACCACAACTGCCGCCGCAACCATCCGAACCGCACTCCTTCCCTTCGCACTCCGGCATGCAGCACAGCTCGTTGAAGCAGCCCGCACCGGCCCCACAGCAGATGTCCTTGCACATGACGTTGGGGCACGAGCACTGCCCGTCATCCCCGCACTCCTGGTTCAGCCCGCAGGCGCCGCACTCCCCGCCGCAACCGTCCGGCCCGCAGACCTTTCCCTGGCAGGCCGGAACGCACACGTCGGACACCACCTCCCCCGTCACCTCCTCCCCCCCCACGTCTCCTCCCTGGCCCGTGTCACCCGAGCCGTCAATCGTGAGCACCGTGTTCCCCCCGGAACCGCAAGCCAGGAACACCGAAGAGAGCATAGGAAGCAACGCACCGTACCACTTCGACATTCTCAACCTCCCTGCCGACCGAGAAATCATACGGATTCCGCCGCCGCGGGTCAATGCAATCGGCCTCGTGTCTTCTGCTTCTTCCCGCACCTCGAAATCCCTTGCAGCGACCTTCCCTTCCGTCGGATGATGGAGGTGACTGAACCGACGTGAGGGGGCACGATGAGACCGGGGTGGATTGCAACCTTCCTTCTGCTGCTGGCTGCCGCAGGCTGCTCGCCCGCTGTACGAGCCCCCGCCAAGGTCGAAGAATCCGTCCCCCTGCCGCAGGAGGATCCGGAGTACGTGGCAGCCGTCGCGCTCCTGGCGGCCGGCCCCGTAGACCGCTACGTGCCGCTGGGCTGGCTCGACAATGCCCGCAAGGCCCTGGTCAGCGTGGTGGATGCCACGGACCCCCGCGGAAGCCCGGCACCGGCCCTGCTCTGGGCGGACCTGGCCGCACGGGGTGTCATCGAGCGACCCGACTCGGACCTCGTCTTCGAGATCCTGTCCGAGCACGTCCGCATCGCCAACCATGCGCTCTCCCCGGACCATGCGGCGGCCAGCCTCGAACGCCTGAAGCGCTTCGCCTCGCTCGATCCGGTCCGTGCGGCCTGGGTGGCCGTCCTGTCGGTCCAGTCGAAGATCGCGAACACCCGCATGCCGGACGGCAGCTTCAGCTCCCGCTTCTGGTCCTCGGCCGTCCCGGCCGTTCGGCAGGAGCTCGCTGCCGTGGACGAGCTGCTCGGCCCCCTCACGGCTCCTGCCCAGTCCGACCGGGGGCTTTTCGACATCTGGCTGAAGCTCCGGATCGCGTGGGCCTCCATCCTCTGTGACGTGCTCACCGGGTCCGCTGCCGCCCTGAGCCGGACTCAACCAGCGGGTTGGGAGGATACCCAGCAGGGGTTCGAGAAACGGCTGCACCAGGCCATCTGGTACGTGCCTTCGGACCGGTATCCGTCGGTGACCTCCCTGCTCTACCTGAAGCTTGCCCGGTTCCACCGCCTCTACGGCGAGGTGGACAAGGCAGCCGATGACCTCAACGTGGCCCGCCGCCTGGTGACCGGGGCCAGGGATCTCGACGGCATCGCCCGAGTCGACCTGGCGGAGGCCGATTCCATCCTCGCCCCCGGAAGCAGCGTGGAGTTGCTTGGAGTCCACACCAGCGGCCCCGAGGTGGATTCTCTCGCGCCGGAGCCCCCGCCCGACATCCGTCCGCCCGAGCCGGAGACCATCTGGCGTGCGCGGGCCGACAAGGTCGCGCCGATGCTCGTGAGGGCCGAAGCCACCTTCCGCACGTTCAACAACCCGATGGGGCTTTCCGCTACCCGCATACGGCGGGGATTCCTGGAAGCCCGCCTCGGCAACCACGACGATGCCGCTGAGTTCTACCGCCAGGCCGAGGCGGCCTCCAGAGCGGCCTTCGATCCCGCGGGCCGGGCCGTTGCCTGGTTCCATCTCGTCGCGCTGCACCTCTCGACCGGCGAGATCGGCCTGGCTCAGAATGCGGCCCGTGAGCTGTTCGCCCTGCTGAAGAACAACGGCCTTGCAGCCCACGCCGTCGGCATGGGCGAGGCCCTGCTGGGCATGGCCGGCCGGGAGCTGAGACGCTTCGGTACCCCGAACCAGAGGCTGGCGGTGCTTCACATGTCCGCCCGGTGCTTCGAGGTGGCCGACCAGCCCCTCCTGACGCTGCGCCACCAGGCGGCGCTGCTCAAGCTCGCCGCACACTTCGGCTACCTGGAAATCGTCCGGCACTACGCGGCCAGGGCCCTTTCCTCCGGCCCGCCGACCGACGGCGCAGCCCCGGCCGCAGCCGCAGGAGCACGGGGGGTTCGCTGCATCGTGTCTCATGTGCTCGCAGCTGCCCTCCTGGCCAACCCGCAGTACGCGGCGGAGGCTGTCGAGCCTGCCCGGCAGGCCGTGCAGTGCGTTTCGGGCGTCGAGGCCCCACCCGCGGGCCTCGACGCGGACGAAGCCCGCCTGACCGCAGCGCTTGCACTGGCCTCGACATCCCAGGTTGACAAGGCCTACGCCCTGGTTCCCCCGGATGACGACGACCTTGTGCTCCAGGTCGCGACGCGGGCCGGGCAGACCCGGCGCCTCGTGGAGCTGGCCAGGAAGGCCGTTGCCTCCGCCCGCAAGTCCCTCGAGGAGGAGGTCGCCGCCCTGCCCCCCCCGCCGGAGCACCACGGGTCCTCGGAGCCCCCCCCTCCGGTCGAGGACTCCGAAGCCATCAAGACGGCCAAGGCCTTGCTCGCAGAGGAGCTGGTCCGCCTGGCGGGCGCTCTGCTCGACGACGTCGCTGCCAGCGGCAAGGCGTCTTCAGGGACCTCCTCGTCCCCCGAAGCCGAGGAGGCCGGGGCGCTGCTGGGCGAGTGGAAGTCTCTCGGGGTGGAGCGGAGCGCCCTCGACAAGCGCCCCTGGGAGGCGCTCTCACTCCACGGCAGACTGGCGGCCGGCCTCCTCCAACCCGACGCAGCCTGGATGTTCTTCTCCGGCGCCTTCCAGCTCCTGATGGCGGCGAGAGATCGGACACCGGGAGCATCCCGGCAGGCGGCATTCACCCGCTCCGTGGGAGGCACTCTGCGACGCATCGGCTCCTTCCTCCTGGCGTTCCCGGACAGGAAGTTCGAGCTTCCCGACCGGGGCACCATGGACGGTGCCGCTGCAGCGCTGCTGATCGTCGAGGACATGAAGGCACAGGCGCTCGGCGGTCTGCTCGTCACCGGCATGGATTACCAGGCCCGGATGCTGGACTCGCAGGACGGCATGGCATTTGCCGCCCTGGGACAGCGCATGCGGAATGCCCACTGCGAGGAAGAGTACTGGGCACAGGCCGAGAATGCCCCGCCCGGGCGGGCCGAGGCAGCCCGGGCGGATCACAACAACGTGGAGGTGTGGCTCGACCAGGCGGTCAGGGATCTGGGCCGCAAGTACCCCCGCCTGGCGTTCGCCCGGGCGGAGCGCCCTCTGTTCTCGCCCGAGAAGGCGGTAGCTTTCGCTGCCGAGCGGAAGATCACGTTCGTGGTCTACACCACTGCGCTGCCCGAGCCCTACGCCTGGGTGGTGACCGGTCAAGGCATCCGAACCGTGCACATCGAGGCCGGGTCAGCGGAGATCGGGCTGCTCGTCCGAGACCTGCTGACCGCGCTCTCGGGCAATGACGCAAGTCCCGCCGCGGCGCCTGCAACCCGGCTGTACGAGCTTCTCCTTCTCCCGGTGGCCTCCATGCTGCCACAAGGCGGAACCGTGGCCATCGTGCCCGACGGCCCCCTCCACTCGCTCCCGTTCGCGGTGCTGACGCACGGGGAATCCACGTTCATCGAGCAACATCCCTTCTTCGTCGTTTCCTCTGTCGACCTCGCACTCCAGATCGCGGCAGCCGGCGAGTCGGCCCCCTCCTCTTTGGCAGCCGCACCCGGACTCGCTACCCTCCTGGTCGCCGATCCGCTGCTCGTGCCTTCACACGGCGCCATGCCGCTCGTACGCCTGCTCGACATCCATGCCCCGGCCTCAGCCGCCCGTACACAGCCCGGCCCGCCGGGGTCTGAGGGAGTCGCTCCGCCCGAGCCTCCCCTGACGTCCGGCCTGCGCACGCTGCTCGGAGAGGATCTTCTGAGCACCGCCATCGGTCCGCAGGCCAACGAGGTGATCTACGCCAAGCTGGCCCCCGAGCAGATCATCGTCCACCTTTCCGCTCCCGTGCTGCGCTTCGGAGCAGAGCCGATGTTCTCCGGGCTGATGCTGGGTCGCTCGGACCTGGGTGAGGACGACGGTCTCCTCCAGTGCTGGGAGATCGCGACCCGCCAGCTCCGGGCCCGCCTCGCCGTGGTCGAAGTCACTCAGACCTCTCCCGGTCTGCTTGCGGAAGAGGAAGCGCTGGCCGGAATCCCCCGAGGCTTCTTCACCGCAGGCGTCCCGGTCGTCGTCACCAACCTCCTTCCCGTGCCGCCCGACGCCTCGACCGCGTTCTTCCTCCGGTTCTACGAAGCGCTCAGGAACGGTGCGCGGGTCGGCGCTGCGGTGCGCACAGCGGCACTGGCACTCAAGGCCGTTCCCCGCTTCGCCCACCCCAGGGACTGGGGGGCGTTCGTGGCCGTCGGGCTGGGGGACAAGCCGCTGTAGGAGCCTGGCGCTACATGATTGTGCCGTGTTTCTTCGCCAGGGTCTCGGCCAGCCGGTCCAGCGCCGCCAGGTCCTCTGCCTTGGGCACCCCCTTGCACAGCACGGGAGGGATCACCTCGACCTTGAGATTCGGGATCATGGCAGCAAGCTGCTCGACCGCTTTCCCCCCCCAACTGTAGGATCCGATGACCGACAGAAACCGCACCTTGGGACGGATCAGATTGGCCAGCGATGCGGCGTACGCCACCTTGGGATGCGGACCGGCAAGCACGGTGGGAGTCCCGATCACGAGGCTGGCCGCATCCACCAGGAGCATGGCCAGCTTGCCGACGTCGGGATCGCCGAGGTTGAACTGCTCGGCCCGGACGCCCCGCCACGCACACGACTCCATGAAGTGCTCCACCATGCGTCGAGTGCTGTCGTGCATCGAGACGTACGGTACAACGACCAGGTTCTTGGGAGGGGCGCTCAACCACTCGTGGTACGCATCCAGGATCAGAGCCGGATGATCATGGACCGGTCCGTGGCTCGGGGCAATGAACGCCGGCTCCAGGCTGGTGACCCGCTCCATGTTCTTCTGGATGAAGTTGCGGAAGGGCATCATAATCTCGGCGTAGTAGCGCTTGGCTCCGGGCAGAACCAATGGATCGTTGCCCGCAAACATCTCGCTGGTCGCCAGGTGCGATCCGAAAAGATCACAGGAGAACAAAGTCCTGCGCTCGGGCAGCCAGGTCAGCATCGTCTCGGGCCAATGCACCCACGGGAAATGGATCCCCTCGATCGTGAGTCCCCCCAGGTCGATGCGCTCCCGGTCCGCCACAGCCCGCACCTTGTCGGCCGGCACGCCCAACAGATCCCCGAGCATGACCTTGCACTTCTCCGTCGCGAGGACCGTGGCCTCAGGGTAACGCTCCAACACCCTGGGTATCGCCCCCGAATGGTCCTGCTCCGCGTGATGGCACACGACATAGTCGAGCCTCTTCACGCCGGCACTGGCCAACCGCTCGAGGAGGACGCCGGCAAACGACGGGTCCACAGAATCCATCAGGACGGTCTTCTCGCTGCCACGAACCAGGTACGCATTGTAACTGGTGCCGTCGGGCAACGGAATCAGCTCATCGAACAACCGCCGGTCCCAGTCCACCGCTCCAACCCACTCAACGCCTTCCACTACCGGACGCTCACGCATGCCCCCCACCTCATCAAGTCGGTCCGGGCGAACAGTAGATCGCCAAAGCGCTTTCGACAACGGCAAACCGGTACACCTGGCTTCTACCAGGTCTTGGTGCCGTGGCAGCCGACGTTGGAGCAGGTCTTGGTCGCAGGCGTGTAGGTGAACGTGCCCTTGACGTCCCGGGTGCAGTTCACGTGCTTGGCCGGGTTCAAGATGGTGCCGTTGGCAGCCACGGTATCCCCGTGGCAAGTGTTGCATGCGAATCCCATGCCGAGATGGGTCCCGTGCTTCCCGCTCAGCCCCGCCTGGGGATGGCACGACTGGCAGGTCAGGGCGGAACCGGTCCAGGTGGCGGTCCCCCCGGTCGTCGTGCTCTTGCCGTTGCCGTGGCAGTAGACCGAGCTGCAGGTTCCGGCGGCGGCATAGGTCCCCTGGAGGCCGCAGGCCGTCGGCTTGGTCTCCGCCTTGCCATCTCCGTCGACGTGCCCGGCGGAGAGGGCGTCGGCCGGAACCACGTGGCACGCGGAGCAGGTCAGGGCGGCCTTGTTGGCGGACGCTGTGACGTGCTCGGTGTGGGCGCCGACTGCGAGCTGCGTGACGAGGGTTTCCCCAGCGACGCCAAGGGGCGGAGCGCCGGTCTGGTTGTCCTTGCCGCCATGACAGAAGGTGCAGTTGGTCTTCCAGCCGGGATGGCAGGTCTCGCACGACTTGACGCCGCCGGCCAGTGTGGCTCCGTGACAGGTCTGGCAGGCAGCGGGACCCTTGTTGAAGGTGGCACCGTGGGAAGAAGCGTTTCCGGTGGTCATCCAGTTGGGGGCGCAGTCGGCGTGGCAGTTGGTTGCGGTCTCGCCGGCGTCGCACTTGGCGTCTCCGCAGACCGGCGGGCAGGCACCGCAATCAGAGGGGCAGCTCGTACAGGTTTCCGCTCCTTCGCACTTGGTGTCGCCGCACACGGGCACGCAGGGACCACAGTCCGAGGCGCATGATTGACAGGTCTCGCCCGCTTCGCACTTCGCATTGCCGCAGACCGGGCCGCAGGCACCGCAGTCTGCGGGGCAGGACTGGCAGGTTTCACCGGCCTCGCACTTGGCATTGCCACAGACGGGACCGCAGGCACCACAATCGGAGGGGCAGGACTGGCAGGTCTCAGTCGGCTCGCATGCGGCGTTTCCGCAAACGGGGGGACAGACACCGCAGTCCTTCGAGCAGCTCTTGCAGGTTTCCTCCGCATCGCACTGGCCGTTTCCGCAGCCGGCCGTGCATTGGCCGCAGTCGGTGGGGCAGGAATCGCAGTCCTCCAGCCCGGCGCAGAGGCCATCCCCGCAGACGGGCGGGGCGGGGGCCGAATCGTCCGGGCAGAGGGCGCAGGACTCGTCGAACGTGCACTGGCCGTCGCCGCACGAGGGGGCGCAGGCCCCGCAATCCTTGTAGCAGGTGAGGCATCCTTCCTGGGGCTCGCAGGTGCCGTCTCCGCAGAAGGGCTGGCATTCCCCGCAGTCAGCGGTGCAGGCCTGGCAGCTCTCCCCCACGGCGCAATCCCCGTCGCCGCAGACGGGCGGGCAGACACCACAATCGGAGGGGCATGTCTGGCAGCCCTCGGCCGGAGCGCATTCGTCGGGG
>VGRX01000085.1 GCA_016875215.1 Deltaproteobacteria bacterium | reverse complement strand
ACGGTACGAAGAGCCCGCACGGTACGAAGAGCCCGCACGGTACGAAGAGCCCGCACGGTACGAAGAGCCCGCAGTGTACGAGGAGCCGCAGCTGCACCGCGAGGTACAGGCCGAGGCGGAGCGGGAAGTCGAGCAGCTCCTGACCCCTCCGTCGAGGTCGTTCTCTGAGCCTGAGGATGAAGAGCCGCTCTTCCCCGCGGCGAAACCGGAACCGGCCAGCAAGCCTGCGGCCGCTGGACGGTTCTCACATCCCATCGTCGAGGAATCACTCTTCCCGCCCGAGGAGGAGAGCCCCCGGGCGCAGCGGTACATCCCCAAGTCGGAGCCCGAGGCCGATTCCGGTGGAGGCCTGTTCGACGCGTTTGAAGGGGGGGACGAGGCGGAAGGGAGTTCATCCGGTGGAGGCGAGCTGCTTCACGCCCGCCGGGAGACCTCGGTCCTCTTCTCGCTCGATGACCTCGTGCAGAAGGACAAGGGGCGCAAGGAGCGCAAGACCGACCGCCACCAGGCTGTGGACGATTCCGGCCTGATCGACATCCGCCAGATCGCCATGGAACAGCAGAGCGACGATCTGTTCGCCGGGTTCGGGGGGAAGGAGTCAGCACCCGCTTCGCCTTCGGTCGTGACCCAGCTCTCCCTGAACGTCCCGATCCTTAAGAAACGCAGCCGATGGCCGATGGCCCTTGCGGCCGGGCTCGGTGGAATCGCCCTGGCAGCGGCAGCGGCGTACGGCGTGCTCACCCTGACCGCGGTACCGGGTCCCGAGGTCGTCCAGCAGTCGATTGCTATGGCCTCCGAGCAGGCCCTGCGCCAGAAGACGGAGGGGATGCTGAAGCTCCAGGAGGAGTACCAGGCACGCCTCGACGGCACCCGCAAGACGAGCCAGGATGCCAGGCAGACCGTTGCGCTGGACGCGCAGAAGCTCGTGGCCGATGCGCAGACCCAGCGAGACAGGGCGCTGGCCGAGGTCCGCAGTCGCCAGGAGATGCGGCTTGCCGATCTGAACAACAAGCTCGAGGCCGCTCGAAAGGAAGCCGAGGAGCGCAGGAAGCGGGTGCTCATCGCAGCCAGCGATACTCCTCCGACTTCGAAGGAAGAAGCCGCTGCCGGGGGCAACGGCGGTGCCAAGGCCGTGGAGGAGAAGTCCACTGCTGCCGCTCCCGCCGGGGCCAAGAAGACGGTGAAGGACGAGAAGAAGGTCGCCAAGAAGGACGAGAAGGGCACCTCCAAGAAGGATGCGGTCAAGAAGGATGCGGTCAAGAAGGACCAGGGCAAGGAGGAGACCTTCGTCAAGGAAGAGGTCAAGAAGGAAGAGGTCAAGAAGGAAGAGGTCAAGAAGGAAGAGCCGGTTGAAGAGAAGCAGCCCGCGGGCAAGGACGCCAAGGCGCTGCTCGCTGCTCTCGACAAGAAGCAGGGGAACGGCTCGGAGGGGGAGGAGGGGACCGGTGGGGCGACGAAGAAGATGCTCACGACCACCGAGATCATGAAGGTCGTGAACGGCAACAAGCCCGCGATGCGCGACTGCTTCGACAAGTACGGGGCCGGTCTCGAAAGTGCCACCATCCGCACCAAGATCACCATTGCCGGGAGCGGCTCGGTGACCGCGGTGACCATCTCCTCGATGGAGTTCGCCGGCACGGCGCTGGGCAACTGCGTGAAGAAGGTGCAGATGGGAATGTCCTTCCCCGCGTTTGCGCAGCCTTCACTTTCCAAGGCCATCTCGGTCCGTCTTCCCTGAGGGTCTTATCGCAACCGTATCGGAGCGCTCCATGGAGCTTTCGTTCATCAAGGTCCAGGGGACGGGGAACGACTTCGTCTTCATCGACCAGACCCGCCACACCAACCTCGCCGTCGATGCCGCACTGACCCGCCGCCTGTGCGACCGCAACTTCGGAATCGGTGCGGACGGCGTGCTCCTGCTCACAGGCGTCGAGCAGGGGCGGCCGGTCATGCGCATCCTCAACGCGGACGGCTCGATTGCCGAGATGTGCGGCAACGGACTGCGCTGCTTCGCCCGCGTGCTGTCCGAGCACCTGGGATTCCACGAGAACCCCCTGGTCGTCAAGACCGACGCCGGCCTTCGCTCCTGCCGCCTGCGGCACTGTGGGGGTACGGTGATGGTGAGCATCTCCATGGGGCCGATTCGAGACCCTCGCACCGGAGAGCTGCTGCACGCCGGCTACCTTCCTGAGTGTGTACGGATCGAGACCGGGGAAGTGACGCTCTACCCGGCCAGCACGGGCAACCCGCACGCGATCGTGCCCGGCCGGTTCTCCCGCGAGGAGATGGCCCGCCTCGGGGCAGCGCTTGCCCGTCACCCGTTCTTCCCCAACGGAACCAACGTGGAGTTCATGTCGGTACCGGGACCGGGCGGGATCGACCTCGTCGTGTTCGAGCGAGGGGTCGGATTCACCCTGGCATGTGGAACCGGCGCGGTTGCCACTGCTGCGGTCGCCGCGGCCATGGGCCTCGTGCCCCCGGGCGAGCCGGTGACCCTTCACCTGCCTGGCGGTGACCTGTCCGTAACCGTACGGCCTGACTTCTCCGAGAGTCTGCTCGAAGGCCCGGCCGAGGAAGTCTTCTCCGGCAGGATTCAGCTCGACTGAAGAGGCAGCCAGAGCCGGGCCGGTCGTCAGCCTGGACAGGGTTCTCCGGACCGGTCTCCAAACACAGTCGGAGCGATCGACTCATTCTCGCACGGATCCCAACGTCGGGATTTGGCAGGAGCGGTACTGGCGAAGTCGAACGACTGTGTCTACCCGCGCTTCCACTTCTTGGGAGAGGTCTTGACCAGGACGACGCTGTTTCGTCCGCCGGGAACCGGTCCCTTGAGAAGCAACAGGTTCTTCTCCGGGATCACCTGGATGACGGTGAGGCTTTCCTGGGTCTTGCGGACGTTGCCGAACTGTCCAGGCATCTTCTTGCCCTTGAAGATGCGGGCCGGCCAGGAGTGGGCCGACACGGAGCCGGGGTGGCGGGTGTACTGGTGCGTGCCGTGGCTCATGCGCTTGCCTGCAAAGCCCCACCGCTTGATGACGCCGGCAAAGCCGCGGCCGCGGGAGTTGCCCACGACATTGACGACATCGCCGACCTCGAACAGCGTGGCATTCAACTCCGCGCCGACCTCGAACTCGGCGAGCTGCTCCTCGGGCACGCGGATTTCCCGGACGTGCTTCAAGGGCGCGATGTCGAGCTTCTTGTAGAAGCCGCCATCCGGCTTGTTCACGCTCTTCTCCCGGGCCTTCTCGAAGCCGATCTTCACGGCCGAGTAGCCGTCCTTGCCCTTGGCGCTCTTCTTCTCGAGCACAACACACGGGCCGGCCTGCACCACGCTGACGGGGACCACTTCCCCCTTCGCGTCGAACACCTGGGACATCCCGATCTTTCTTCCCAGCAGAGCACGTACTTTCATGGCAACCACTCCTGACGCTTCAATCGACCCCGCACAGACGGGGAGGCTGATCCATACCAGACGGCTCCGCCGCAGTCAATTCTTTTCTTCTTGGAGGATTCGAGCGTTGACTTGCCGGGATTTTGGGCAGGTTCGTCCCATTCGGATGCGATGTCCACGACGACCATCGTGCGGAAGGAGGTGCGAAGATGAGAGTGCATGGGCTGGCATTGGTGTTCGCTGCATTGGCTGCATCGGGCTGTTTCGGCCCCGAGGAGGGCGACCCGGCCACCGATCCCTACTCGGGAGCTGGGAACCCGGGCGAACCGGGCGGACCCGACTTTCGACCGGATGCCCCGTCCGGCCCTCCGGGAAGCGGCACTCCCGGCCAAGCCTCCGATTGCCCGGCCGCCGACGAATTCCCCGGCGGATCGGGCGTTCCCGGTGCCCGTTTCCCGGCCGGATGCGCCTCGAAGCGGGGCGGGATCGCTGCGCTTCCCCCCGATCCGGCCGTGCCGGCCCCCCCCGAGTTGCCGCCTGCGTGCGACGCCGCAGTCGAGTGGGCCCGCCAGCGTGCGGTGACGCGCATGGAGCAGGCCATGGACAGAGCCCTGTCCAACTATCGGATGGCCTGGTGCGTGAAGAGCCTGATCAAAGACACGCCGGACTGCGATCTCAGCCTCAAGGGCAGCATGACCATGCTGTCCGGAACGGGCTCCGCGGGGGTGATTCCTCCCCCGCCCACCGGCGCACAGGAGTATTCCGACACGAACAACCAGGTCGAGGGAGTGGACGAGCCCGACCTGGTCAAGGCCGATTCCGAGCGGCTCTTCGTGGCCTCGGGCGATGCCTTGCACGTCATTTCGGCCTGGCCGCCGGAGGAGGCCGGAATCGAGTGGAAGATGGGGACCCTGGGACAAGCCTCCCGGCTCACCCGGGCCGGCAAGCGGGTGGCCGTCCTGACCGCGGGCGACAAGCTCCTGCCCGAAGTGCCGCCCCTGTTCGAGTGCCCGGCCCTCAACTCCCTCATGGGCCTGTTGCCCGGAGTCAACCCGGCGGGGTGCATCTGGGGGTCGGACTGCACGATCGCATCCGAGGGGCGCAGGCTGGGCATCGAGGTCTTCGGCTTTCCGGCAGCCGGCCCGCCCAGGCTGGTCCGCAGGCTCACGTTCCCCGGTGCGCTCTACGGTGCGCGCCGGATCGGGCATGCCCTGTACGCGGTCGCAGAGATCATCCCCCCCTGCCAGGACGACTTCCGGCTGCTGCCGGCCGACATGGATGTCCTGGTTGGCAAGGGCCCCGGTTCCTTTTCCTGCCTCGGCGGCAGCGAAACCGAGCTTCCCGAGCCCGCACTCGCCGCGTTCCAGCAGCTCAAGGAGCTGAACCGGAGCTATCTCCTGAGCGCACCGGCAGCGGCCTTCCTGCCACCCGTGATCGACACGCTCTACGATGACCAAGGCAATCCGGACAGCCGGCTCGTCCCGGTGGACTGCGTGACGCTCGTCGCCTCCCAGGTCGAGGCCGACGGGGTCCCCGTGGACGTCGTCGGGCTGCGGCTCGACCTCGACGAACAGCCGACCCGGACCACCCTCCTGGCCGGTCCTTCCGCTCTCTACGCCAGCACCGGTTCGCTCTACCTGGCCGTGCGGCAGCGACAGACTTCGGCCACCCTGTGGCCCTACCCGGATGAATGGCTCGGCTATGCCACCGCGCTGCACCGACTCGCCCTGGACCCGAACAAGGCCGATTCCCAGTATTCGGGCCAGACCGCGGTCAAGGGGAACGTGGTCAACCAGTTCGCACTGGACGAGTACGGCGGCTACTTCCGCATCGCGACCACGACCGGGACCGCAAACCAGGGCTTCGCACACAGCACCGTGACCGTTCTCGATGCCGGAAAGAGCGATCTTCCAGTGGTCGGGGTGCTCGACGACCTGGCACCGACCGAGGACATCCGCTCCGCCCGCTTCCTGGGTCCAACCGGCTACGTCGTGACGTTCAAGAACAAGGACCCCCTGTTCGTCATCGATCTTTCCGACCCGACCCAGCCTGAGATCCTCGGTATGGTCGACATCCCCGGGTTCTCGACCTACCTCCACCCGTTTGCCCCCGGCTTCCTGCTGACGGTCGGCTACGACGGCGGCGTCCCCGCTCCTCTCGCTGCCTTCAACAGCTTCTTCTCGCACGTGGTGCTCAAGGTCTTCGATGTCTCCGACGCGACCAGCCCAAAGGAGACCTCGGTCGTCAAGATCCCCACCATCGGCTCCTACACCGATGCCACGGTCAACCACCTGGCGTTCCATTTCTACCCGCCCGAGTCGGTGCTGGCCGTTCCCATGGCGAACTGCAGCGGAGGCCAGTGGGGCGAAAACGGGAGCGAGGTCGCGTTCAACGGCCTGAAGCTCTATCGGGTCACCCCGGACGAGGGGATCGTCCCCATCGGCGATCTGCCTCATCCGGTCGGCCCCGACTTTACAGGGGGTCAGTTGTTCGGCTGTTTCAACTGGTGGACCGGCGCACCGGAACGCGTCCGGCGCAGCGTGTTCATGGAGGACTACGTCTACTCGATCTCTCTGGCCGAGGTCCGGGTCGCAAGCATCGCCAGCCCTGCAATCCTCGTTTCTTCTGTCCCGCTGGATTGACCGGCGTCGGCATCGCAATCGCAATCGGCAATGCAATCGCTGTCGGCATCGCACTCGCTGTCGCAATCGGCATCGCAATCGGTGTCGCAATCGGCGTCGCAATCGCTGTCGGCATCGCACTCGCAATCGGCATCGCACTCGCAATCGGCATCGCACTCGCTGTCGGCATCGCAATCGCTGTCGGCATCGCAATCGCAGTCGGCATCGCACTCGCAATCGGCGTCGCACTCGCTGTCGGCATCGCAATCGGCGTCGCAATCGCAATCGGCGTCTCGGCCGTCTACCGGCGGCCCAACCGCCCCTTCGACACGGGCCTGAAGAGCGCCAGCACCGCCCCGAGCATCAGCAGCAGCGCGCCCGTCGCCCCCGTTGCCCCGGCCCCCGTCGTCGCGGTCTCCCCCGGTCCAGCCGAGCACCCGTTGTCGCCGGATTTCACCGGTCCCTCGTCGACTCCGATCTTCCCCTCGTCGGCCGGCGGCACGGTGGTTTCCGCTCCAGGAAGGTCCGGTCCGACCGGTCCGGCCTCGGTCTCGATCCCGGGCTCCGCCTGCGGCAGGTCGGGAAGAGAGACCACTTCCGGCCCGGGCTCGATCTCCGGCTCTCCCCAGGACTCGACCGTTTCAATGGTCACCGGCTCTCCGGACGAGACGTCCTCTCCGTCGTCCTGGTCCACCGGCTCCGGGGGCACCCAATCGCACGGTTTCTTCTTCACCTCGCCATCGCAGCAGTAGTAGCCCGTGTCCGCCAGAATCTCTCCGCACAGGCAGAACTCCGGCACCGGCCCGTCCCCCTCGGAGCATGCCGGACATGCCTGGCAGATCCCGATCTTCAGGTCCGCCACGTTGTCTGCCTCCGCGGACTCGAGGATCCGGTCGTCTTCGTCCACCACGCACCAGGAGTGCATCATGCCGTCCGGGACCTCGGCCCACTGCGGCGCCCACACGTAGTCCTCTCCGATCTTCAGGCTGGAGACCTCCACGTGCTGGTCCCCTTCCGTGTCGTAGCCGGGCATCTTTTTCTGGTGATGGTACAGATCGATCCGGAACGGTTCAGCGATGTCCACCAGGCCGTTGTTCGTCACCACGCACGTGTAGTCGATCGTGCCGTCCGCGGCCTCTGCCTCGAACGTCTTCACCACCAGGTTCGGCGGTGCGCACACCGGCGGCGTGACGCTGACGAACACCGGCCCCTTCCAGTTGTTGGTCTCGTCGCTCTCGGCAACGGTGTTCTTCGGATCCAGGAACAGCCATCCCTTGTAGTCCCCCTTGGGCACCCCTTCCGGCGGGTTCTGCCACCACAGCTCGAGCGGGTGCAGGTCGCCCGCCGCCAGCGGCTTGTCCGACTTGTGCCACTTGCCCGGATAGGAATCGATCTTCCCGACGTCGGGCTGCTCCGCGGAATCGAACACGATGTACAGGTCATAGACCGGGATCGCCTGGTCCCCCGCGTTCACGATCTGGAGGATATAGTGCACCTGCGCCATGCAGGCATCATTCTCCTCGGTGGCGAACAGCAGCCCGACCTGGAGATCGGGCAGGGCCAGGGCCGGCCGGCCGGCCAGCAGCACGAGTGTGAACACGAGCATCACGACACGTTGCATCTCTCATCACCTCATCGTCAACGCTATCCTAGCCAATCCGGGACGAGGATGCCAGTGCACACGCACCTGGTTTCTGTGGTAGAGTTCCCGTCCGGAGAAGCGGCGCCTGCCGTAGCGACCGCCACTACAGGAAGCGCTGGTCATGCGTTGTACGAGCCGCGCGAAACTCGTTCTCGTGACGATAACGGGAGGTGATGGCGGTCGGACAGGAGGAGGAATGGACGAACTGGTTTGTACCCGCGCAACAGTCGTGGCAGCGTTCGCAATCTCGATCGGTCTGTGGGCCGCCTGCGACCAGGGCGCCAAGAAATCCGACGTCCGACAGCCCGACCTGCCTGCCCCGAGCGAAGTCGAGGGGTCCGACGTGGCGCCGTCCGACGTGTCCGACGTGTCCGATGCCGTTCCGTCGTCCGACCTGTCCGACGTGGCGCCGTCCGACGTGTCCGACGTGTCCGATGCCGTTCCGTCGTCCGACGTGTCCGACGTGGCGCCGTCCGACCTGTCCGACGTGGCGCCGTCCGACGCCCCCGCCCCGGTCGACTGCGGCTTCCTCTTCCAGTTCGAGCCGTATGATCCGGGAACGATGCCCGCCATGCTGCCGCCCAGGCTTCCGCAGCGTCTTCCCGTCGACCCCGGGGAAGGGACGCGGGGGGTGGACCACATCGCCTGGCTCGATCCGGACCCGCCGTCGCTGTCCAAGCTGTCGCTCGACGGGCGGGAGGACATCGTCCTGCCCGGCTACGAGGACAACCTGCCGCTGTTCGTCCGTGCGGAGCAGTGGTTCGAGCCGTACCGCTGCTACGAGCTGCCGGGCGGCAGCGTGAACCTCAGCGAGGACGAGGCCTTCGACCTCTACCGGGAGATCGGGGAGCGGACCACCGGTCAGCCGATGGACGTCTCGCCCGGCGCAAGGACCGTTGTCGGGCTTCGAGGGGCCTATCCCGGCACCTTCGCGTGGAACGGCAACGACCCCGACCTGTTCAACGACACGCTGGTCCTGCTGTGGCGGGATGCCGAGGGCAAGCGGCACGTCCGGGAGTTCCCGGTCAACACCGACTCCGGGGCCTACGAGTTCGGCGAGCACAACAGCTCGTCGCTACGGCCCAACCGGGTCTATCCCTACGTGAACGGCTGGCACAAGACGTACAACGCGCTCCACATCGACGAGGATGGCTACCAGGTCCGCGACGATGCCAACAAGAACGGCCACTGGGACAGCGATCGCAACGGCTGGTATCCGCCGCAGACCGAGCCGGACCACGACCGTGCGGGGGGCGGGCACAACATCCACATGGCCTCGGTGGACGGGCCGCTCGGGTACGCCCACGTCCAGAACTGGTCCGCAGGCTGCCAGACCATCCCGGGCATCGCCAACTGGAAGGAGTTCATCGCCCGGGCGTGGACCGCGATGGGCGATCCGGTCTCCTACTATCTCATCGATGTGCGCGACATCGACCCCGGGGTCTGGTACGACTGCCCGCAGCAGGACGGAACCCGGATCTGCCCGTTCCGTGTCAAGTCGTTCCCCCATACGGATGCCCGCAACACGGCGGATTCCAAGTCGGCCCAGTTCCCGATGTACAACTGCTCGCCCGCCAACGAGTCGGGGCCGGAGTACTTCTACGTGTTCGACCTGACCCAGCCGGCCACCGTGCACGTGAAGGTGGACGACATCGCAGGAACGGGACCGGACATCGACGTGCACCTGTTGGACGGGGACTCGCCGCTGGCGTGCCTTGCCCGTGACGACGTGGCGTTTTCGCTCTGGGTTCCGCCGGGGCGCTACTGGGTGGTTGCCGATACCTACATGGAAGGGGGCAACGCCCTGGTGGGGCCGTATGTGCTCGACCTGTGGCTGGAGTAGGGGGGGATAGGACGAATGGGAGGCATGGGACGAATAGGACCTATAGGACGAATAGGACAAATAGGACGAATGGAAGACATAGGTGCGGCGCGGAACGAGGGGGTGGGTTTGGGTGGCGGCCGATGGGGCTATCCGGTGGGACGAATGGAAGACATAGGTGCGGCGCGGAACGAGGGGGTGGGTTTGGGTGGCCGTGATAGCCCGCCGGGTCTTGTCCGGGCGTTTTCCGCTTGACGCGGCGGGTCATTCCGACTAAGGAATGGCCGGCTCAATGGCATAGGGGGTACCGATGAAAAGAGTCATGTGCCTGGCAATCCTGTGTGTGCTTGCGTGTGCGTGCTCGGGCGGCGGCGTGACGGAGACGGACGGGACCGTCGGCGACGGCCTGACGGGGGACGTGCTGCCCGGCGATGGTTCCGGCAGCGGCAATCTCGACGGCACCGGCTGGGGGGACGGGAAGCTGACCGGGGACGGCCCGGCCCCGCTTCCGGGCGAATTCGGAGCGCCCTGCACCTCCAACGACGACTGCAAGAGCGGCTTCTGCATCGAGGGGCTGGACGGCTACATCTGCACCAGCATCTGCGTGGAAGACTGCCCCGGCGGCTACAACTGCGTCGGCGTGAACATCGGTCCGGACGTGGTCTTCATCTGCGTTCCCGACCTCGACCGGAGCTGCGAGCTGTGCACTTCCGACCTCCAGTGCTCGGGCGGCCGCTGCATCAACCTCGGCGGCAACGCGAAGTACTGCCTGGCCCCGTGCGACACCGGCTCGTGCAAGGGCGGCTACGAGTGCAAGGACGTCCAGGCCGGCGGTGGGACGAGCAAGCTCTGCACGCCGACATCCGGAACCTGCGAATGCTCCCAGGCCAGCCTCGGGCTCGAGAAGGCATGCAAGCAGAAGAGCGGCACCGACGTGTGCTACGGCATCCAGTTCTGCGAGGCCGCGGGCTGGGGCCAATGCACCCTGCCCGACGAGATCTGCGATGCCAAGGACAACGACTGCAACGGCATCGTGGACGACGGCATGCTCAACCCGGCCACCGGCAAGTACGACACGGATGCTCACTGCGGCGTGTGCAACAACTCCTGCAAGAGCATGACCGGTTCCCACGCATTCGGCGCCTGCGACAAGAGCGGTGCGGTCCCCGTGTGCGGCTGGAGCTGCGAGGCCGGCTACTTCGACGTCAACGACAACCCGAACGACGGCTGCGAGTGCAAGCTCGACTCGAACGGCGACGACCCCGATACGCTCGGCGATGCCAACTGCGACGGCATCGACGGCGAGGTCGCCAATGGCATCTTCGTGGCCAAGAACGGTGACGACGCGGTCGGAACCGGGACCATCGATGACCCCGTTCTTACCGTGCAGCAGGGCATCGACCTGGCTGTGCAGACCAACCGGCCGCACGTGTACGTGGCCACCGGCGTGTACTCCGAGTCGATCCTGCTGGAGGCCGGAATCCACGTCTACGGCGGCTACAGCGTGGACTTCGAGCTGCGCAACCCGGCGATCAACCAGACCGTGATCATGGGACTTCCGTTCGTGGCCGAGATGCCCGGTGCGGTCAACTGCATCGATATCCTGGACATCCCGACGACCCTTTCCGGATTCCACGTATTCGGCGGCGATGCCATCGAAGAGGGTGGCAGCAGCTACTCCATCTACGTGAAGAACTGCAACGATTCCGTCAAGTTCGTCAGCAACGTGGTGGTGGCCGGCAACGGGCGCAACGGGACCAACGGGGATGACGGCGGTGACGGCGGCAAGGGGAGCGACGGCAGCGCGGGCAAGGGGGCCTACGACATCCTCCACGACAAGTGCGTGGGTGGCGACTGGACCACCCCGGGCACAGGGGGCAAGACCACGTGCGAAGGCATTGCGACCGACGGCGGCGACGGGGGCAGCGGCGTCTG
The DNA here is from genome assembly GCA_016875215.1 of Deltaproteobacteria bacterium. Taxonomy (GTDB): domain Bacteria; phylum Myxococcota_A; class UBA9042; order CAIXZC01; family CAIXZC01; genus CAITUV01. The sequence continues at coordinate 3,827 of VGRX01000085.1, read as the reverse complement.
CCCGGATTACGACGAGTCGGGCTCGCAGCCCAAGAGCAGTCCTATGAACCAGTCGCACCAGGCTGCCGAATGGGGGAAGGACGGGAAGGGACAGGCGGGCGGCAAGGGGGGAAAGCCCGGCTACGACGCGTTGCTTTGGAGCGACTACAGCTCCTGTGGCGTGTGCAACGTGCCCAAGTCGCCGGACGGAGAAACATTCCTGCCCTCCCTCGGCCAGTCCGGCAAGGATGGGGCCAACGGGGCCAACGGGGCCACGTCCTTCTCGTGTGCCAATCCGACCGGCAACGTCTCGAACGGCCTTTGGCTGGCGTCGCAGGGCGGCGACGGCGGAACGGGAAGCCACGGCAGCGGAGGAGGTGGTGGTGGTGCCGGCGGCGGCGTGGAGACCGTCGGTTGTGCAGGGGTCAGTGACGTGAAGTACACGGATGTGGGTGGCAGCGGCGGCGGCGGCGGGTCGGGCGGCTGTTCCGCGACGGGCGGCAAGGGGGGCAGCACGGGCGGCGCTTCTTTCGCCGTCTTCATCGCCGGTGAGCCGCTGGCCGCATCCTTGCCCCAGCTCAAGAAGAACGTGATCCAGACGGGATTCGGCGGCGACGGCGGCCGCGGCGGCGCGGGTGGCGTGGGCGGCCAGGGCGGCAAGGGCAAGACCGGCGGCGGCAGCGGCGAAGACAAGGGTTCGGCCTGGTGTGCGGATGCCGGCGGCTTCGGCGGCAACGGCGGCAACGGCGGTCACGGTGGCGGCGGTGGCGGCGGCTGTGGCGGCCCCTCGTTCGGCATCTACCTGTTCGGGGCCAGCCCCAATCTGGCTACCGGCTATCTCACCTCCAACCAGTTCGAGCTCGTCGGCCTCGGCGGCGCAGGCGGGGCAGGCGGCAAGTCCATGGGCAACTCCGGTGCCACCGGCGGCGACGGAGCGGCGGGGAAAACGAACTTCTAGTCTCGGCAGCCGTGTGATTGTCAACCCCCCACCGTACGCAACTGGCTTCTATCGATAGGGGAAGCGAACTGATGTGCCGATGGTGCGGGCAACCTGACGGCCGATGCGCTTCCCGAGCCGATGGTGCGGGCAGCCTGACGGCCGATGCGTTTCCCGAGCCGTGAGTGGCGGACCAGCCCCGGGTTGGCCGGCAGGCCTACCCGGGGTGGAGCAGATGTGCCGCTGGTGAAGGAGGTAGATGTGCCGATGGTGCGGGCAACCTGACGGCCGATGCGGGGCAGCGCGGCCCGTCCCTACTCCGCCAAGGCTACGTAGGGCACGCGCCAACGCTCCGCGTGGTGTTGGGGGTTGCCCCCACGGCCCATCCGACTCCCGCAACCCCTCCGGGTACCTCCCGACAGTCCCTTCCGTCTCCATCCTGACCCCCTTCGAAGAAGCCCTTGATCCCCGACTCCCTGTCTGGCAATCTGGGGCCGTGGACAGAGATTCAAATGGTGGACTGTGGCACATACTGCAAGTGGCCCCAAATTCGGAGGTGCCCATGCCATCGCTCGTCGAACTGCTCAGTTGCGGCATTGGTGCGAAGTGGCGAGTCGGAATGAGCGCAGGGACGACGGCCGCGGTGCTCGTCGGCCTGCTGGCCGGGGCATGCAGTGGCAACCGGGAGGCCGCCGATTGTGCCGCCTGCAGCGGACCGGAGTGCCAGGGTATGCAGGACATCCTGCCCCAGGCGGACTGCGCGACCTGCAACAGCGGAGTCGCTGACTGTCGGGGCTGCCCCTCCTGCGACGCTGGGAGCTGCCCCTCCTGCGACGCTGGGAACTGCCCCTCCTGTGATGCCGGCTGCGTGGGACCGGACTGCGGAACAGGACCGGACGCGGTCGCCGAACCGTGCAAGGACGTCCCTCCCGGCGGTTACTGCAAGGACGGCCATGTCTACGACTGCTCGGAAGAGGGCTTCTGCAACGCGGTGGAGTGCGAAGACGACGGCAACCCCTGCACACTGGAGGTCGTCGATTCCGTCGGTGAGTGCGTCAGGGTCGTGAACGAGGCATGTCGGGAGCCGATCCACAATATGATCCGCATCTTCCGCGGCGCATCGGCCTACTATGCCGACTGGTGGTGCCCCCTGAACGATACGAAGTGCTTCAACTTCCCACCCAAGATGGGGCAGCCAATCTCGATGGTCCAGGACGTTTCGCCTGCAGTGGGTACCTGCTGTGTCTCGAAAGGAGGACCGGACAAGGACGGAGACGGCTTCTGCGATCCCTCCGCCAACCGCTTTCGGACTCCGGTGTGGCGGATCCTCGGCTTCCGGCTGGACGGTGCGCACCGGTATGCGTACGGTTTCACCGAGTCCGGAGATGGTTCCTATGGCGAAGAGATGTTCTCGATCCATGCGGTAGCGGATCTCGACTGCGACGGCAAGCCGGGGGAGTGGGGTCTGCGGGGCTCCATGATGGAGGGCCTGGGCGAGAAGCCCTCGCCCGCCCTTTCGATAGCAACCCCCTTGTGGTTTGAGTACCTCCCGGAAGATGCCGATGGGATCCAGCAGATCCCGGCAGGATGGGCTGCAGAGCGGTTCTGGGGACAGTCGGGGTGGACGCTGGAGGAGGCAGACGATGATTGGCACGAGGTGTTTGCGGCGGAGGCGGCCTTCGTTCCCACGTTCGAGGATTCCCTGTATTCCAGGCTCACAGAACCGATAGAGAACCTGACGAGAATCTACGGGGGAGCGCGACGGTACTACCGCCAGCCCAAGGCCCAGGTCGGAGCACCAGCATGCCAGCTTCCGGATGGAAATCTGGTCCAGAAGTACTCGAAGTACCTTCCGGCCTACGAGCCGCTCGGGGGCGACGGCTGGACCCCGGTGGAGCAGTGTTGCTGCGCCTCGATGAGCGGCAAGGACACGGATGACAACGGCATGTGCGATCTCGACTGCTGCCAGTTCAGCGCCGAGCCATGGACCTCTCTCGGGTTTACCATTCTGGGACCGCACGCTTGGTGGTACCGCTTCGAAGAGCTTCCTCTCGGCTTCGATCCTCAAGCGGGAGCCGACACCTTCGCATTCAGAGCCGAGGCAATGGCCAACGAGGGGTGCAATCCGGTGGCCTCTCGGGTCGCCATGATCCAGACGTTGGATGCCACCAAGAAGAGCTGCGGGCTTCCCGTGCTCCTGGACGCCCCATCCGACTTCCCCTGGGTAGAGTATTTCCCCATGTCTGATGAGAACGGCAGCATCCGACTTCCCTTGTTCTACTTCTGGGGAATGTCCCATGTCGTCGGCAATGCCGTCTGGAACGAGATCGGCATGGGGATCCCAGAGTCGGCTCCCAACCACGACCTCGACGTCGTGCTGTTCGAGCCGATCTCCAGCCTGCAGAGCATGGCGAACGGGATCTCGGCCTACTGGAAGGACAACTGCGTTTTGCCGCCGCTGCCGGCTTGGACGCCGGCTATGGGCGGGTGCTGCAAATACCCGTTCCCCGACCTGAAGCCATCCTGCAAGGGAGACGCTACGTACTGGCAGCACGAGTTCTGGACCGCGATCGGCTTTCGCATGGTCGTCCCACACCACTATGTCTACCGGGTCACGACCGCACCCATCGACGGCGGAGAGCTGTTTGTCACCCTCGAGGCCGAAGGGGATCTCGACTGCGACAATATACCGGGAACGCTGCGTCGCTTCGGTGTGGCTTCGACCGGCCCCAACGGCTGCACCGTGACCTGGATTCCGGGCTACGACACGGACAATCTGTTCGAGTAGGGGCTCTGGCGCTGGGGGCTGGGGAAAGGCCATGGGTGCGGGTGCGGATGTGCCGTGGGCGAGGGTGCGGATGTGCCGTGGGCAAGGGTGCGGATGTGCCGTGGGCGAGGGTGCGGATGTTTT
>VGRX01000084.1 GCA_016875215.1 Deltaproteobacteria bacterium | reverse complement strand
TGACCGAAACCCTGGTGAAGGTGGCGCTTCTTGGAGCCGAGTGGGTGCTCTATGTCCTCGTGGTGCTGTCCGCCGTTTCCGTGGCGCTGATCGTAGAGCGGGCCCTGGTGCTGAGGCGCACGCGGCGGAACATCCAGGCGCTCGAGGCGCGGTTCCTCGGACTCGGCGGGCGCAACGGGGATTCGTCCGGAGTCGAGCGGACCAAGGAGTACCTGCTTCTCGAGGCGCTTGGCCGGGCGGCGGGGGGCGGGGGGGCGGACAACCAGCTCATGCAGTCCCAGGTGCAGGGAGTGGTGGCCGCGTACCGGCGGCACCTGGACCGGTTCATGGCGTTCCTTGGAACGCTCGGGAACAATGCCCCGTTCATCGGTCTGTTCGGGACGGTCATCGGCGTCATCGTGGCGTTCGACCAGCTCAAGGTGGAGATGGAAGGCGGCGCAGCCTCGGTGATGGGCGGCATCGCAGAGGCCCTGGTGGCCACTGCGGCCGGCCTGGCCGTGGCGATTCCGGCCGTGGTCGCGTTCAACTACTTCTCGAAGCTTGCCGAGGGGTACGTGGAGCGATTCGAGCTGCTGGCCTGGATCCGTGTGCGCGGGAGGACCGACGAATGAAGACGCTGGGCGGCAAGGGCGGAAAGATGATTACCGAGATCAACGTCACGCCCCTGGTGGACGTGATGCTGGTCCTGCTGGTCATCTTCATGGTCACGGCCACCTACATCGTGCGGGGCAGCATCGGCATGAAGCTGCCGACGGCCTCGACCGCGGACCAGATGTCCCGTTCGCCGATGGTGGTCGGGGTGGACGAGAAGGGCAACTTCCTGGTCGAGGGCAAGGTCTCGTCGGAGGCCGAGGTCGTGGCCTACATCGAGGGGTTCGTTGCCAGGGACCCCGAGGTGGAGGCGGTGATCTCGGGGGACAAGTCGGTGCAGTACGGCCGTGTCATGGACCTCATCAACCTGGCGAGGAAGCACGGCGTGAAGAACTTTGCGGCCGCGGTGGAGAAGAAACCGGAGAGATGATGAGCGGGCCGGATGCGGACCGCTGGTCCGGCCGGCCGCAGCGGGTGGCCGAAGGCGGAGTGGTGAAGAACCGGTTCCTCTGGGTGGGGGTCAGCATCTCCCTTGCCCTTCACATGACGTTCCTGGTGATGGCCCTGCGGGTCGAGGTGGACTTGCGGGATGTCGTGCGCAAGGTGAAGCTCCGCATGGTCGAGGAGGCAGCGGAGCGCAAGAAGGAGAAGGCGGCGGAGAACAGGATCCGGGCCGAGGAGGAGGCGAAGAAGAAGGCAGCCCTCGAGGCGAAGAAGAAGGCCGAACAGAAGAAGGAAGAGAAGAAGATTCCGCCCAAGGTCGAGCCGAAGAAAGAGGAGCCGAAGAAGGAGGAGCCGAAGAAGGAGGAGCCGAAGAAGGAGGAGCCGAAGAAGGAGGAGAAGCCCGAGATCAAGCCTCCCGAGAAGCCGCAGGAGCCCAGGCCTCCCGAGGCCGTCAAACCCAAGGTCAGGAAGGACCGGAAGAAGCAGAAGACCGACAAGGTCGAGAAGAAGAAAGTCGAGGAGAAGAAGGCCGAGGAGAAGAAGGCCGAGGAGAAGAAGGCCGAGGAGCCGCCCAAGGAGGCACCTCCCGGCGACGGGAAGAAGAAGGGGGTCCCGATCGACCTGGCCTACGCCATGGACGGGACCTCCACTGGAGGCACAGGAACGGGCGGAGGAAGCGGTGTGCCGGTCGTCGCAGGGGATGGCATGGACCTTCCGGATGACGGTGACGACGGAGAGGAGGCGGGGGGACCCGAGGGCCCCGCAGATGACGGGGAGTTCGTGGATCAGGACGAGTTGTACGGCGAAGAGGACGGCCTGGCTCCGGAGGATGACGGAGGGACCGGGGGCGGAAGTCCTGGCGAGAGGGCCGGCAAAGGGGTAGGGGGGGGCGGCGATCGGAAGTCGGCCAGGAAGGCCAGAGTCAAGACCGTAGCGGCGCACAAGGTCAGCCGGAGCGCGGCCGTGTCCAAGGGGGTGGATGTTCCCTATCCCGAGGAAGTCAAGGGGCTGGAGATCCAGGGCCGGGTCCACCTCGAGCTGACCGTGGACGAAAAGGGCAAGGTCGTGGATGTCAGGCTGAAGAAGGGGCTCCACCCGGTCATGGACAATGCGTCGATGGAGGCGGCCTGGAAGCTCGAGTTCACCCCTGCGCTGAAAGAGGGGGAGCCGGTGGCGGTCAAGATTCCCTATGTGTTCACCTTCGTGCTGGAGTAGGCCCATGCGACTTCTCTTGGCAGTTGCGCTGACGTTGGGCCTGGCGATACCGGGAGTCTGCCGGGCCCAGGGTGATCCCCCGGCAGGGGACGAGAAGCCGGCAGGGGACGGGAAGCCGGCGCCGATCGTCATTCCGCCCGGGCTCAAGCAGTTCGTCAACGCCGAGTATCCTGCGGCGGCCAGCAAGGCGGGCATCGAGGGAAGCGTCGGTCTGCTGGTGGTCGTGGACGAGACCGGCAAGGTCAGCGAGGTCACCGTCCAGCAGCCCGCGGGCCACGGATTCGACGAAGCGGCCGTGGCCGCGGTGACGGCCTTCGAGTTCGAGCCCGCCTCGATGGACGGACAGCCCATCCCCGTGCGAATCGGCTACACCTATCACTTCAAGATCGAGAAGAAGGAGGTCAAGAAGGAGCCGGGCCAGATCGTGGACGGCACGGTCAAGGAGAAGGGGGTGGGCCTTCCTGTGGTCGGGGCGGAGGTGGCGCTGGTCGAAGCGCGCGTCCGGGTCACCACCGACGGCAAGGGGAGGTTCAAGCTGCGGAACATCGAGCCCGGGACCTACCAGGTGGTGGTATCCAGCCCGGAGTACAAGCCGATGACCGCTCAAGTCGTGGTCGAGAAGGAGAAGGACGTCGAGGTCCGGCTGCTGGTGGAGCCGCTCATCGAGAACCCCTACGAGACCGTGGTCACCGGAAAGAAGGAGGAGGCCGTCGTGACGCGGTACGTGCTCGAGCAGAAGACGCTCGAGACCGTGCCCGGGACGTTCGGCGATCCGGTGCGGGTGGTAGAGACGCTGCCGGGGGTGGCCCGCTCGCCGTACGGAGTCGGCATGCTGGTGATCCGCGGGGCCATGCCCGGCGACTCGAAGGTGTACGTCGAGGGGATCGACATTCCCCTCCTCTACCACTTCTTCGGCGGCCCGTCCGTCATCAACCCCAACTTCATCGACAGCATCGCGTACTACCCCGGCAATTTCCCGAGCAAGTACGGGAATGCCATCGCAGGCATCGTCGACGTGGAACCCAAGACGGACAGGGTCGAGGCCTGGTCCGGCGAGCTGGACGTCAACCTGATCAACACGAACGGCTTCCTGGAGGGGAAGATCGGCGACCGGGGGAGCTTCCGCCTCGGGGCCCGCCGATCCTACGTGGACCTCGTTCTGCTCGGAGCGTTCAAGGCCGCGGGGGAAGACAGCACCGTGGTGGCCCCGGTGTTCTATGACTTCCAGGCGCAGGGGTCCTACGACGTGACCGACGAGGATCGGGTGGGCCTGTTCTACATGGGCAGCTACGACTCGATGGAGCTGGTCACGACCGACAAGGAGACGCAGCAGGACATCGACCTGTCCATGCGGACCAACTTCCACCGCGTGATCCCCTCGTGGAAGCACGTGGGGAACAAGTGGAGCTCGGCCGTACGCGCCTACTACGGCAACGACTCGTTCCGGTTCAATACCGTGGGCTTGCAGATGGACGCGGCAATCCACATGGTCGGCGGCCGGGGGGAGGTCGAGCTTCGCCCGGCGGACTGGTTTGCTCTCGGGGCCGGTCTGGCGGGCGGGGCCGCGATCGGCGACTTCACCGGACGGGTCCCGCTGCCGGCCGACTACTACGTCCCCGGTTCGTCCGTTTCGGGGGTGGATCAACTCCGATCCGAAACCGTCTCCGAGCTGGAGATCCACGAGAAGTACGGAGTCGTGGGCGGCTACGTCGAGCCCAAGTTCATGCCGTTCGACGGCGTAACCCTGGTTCCCGGTCTGCACCTCGCCTGGTGGCATCATCCCGACCTCGACATGTACATCTGGGACCCACGGCTGGTGGTCCGGTACAGCCCCATCGAGAGTCTCACGCTCAAGGGCGGGGTCGGACGCTACTCCATGCCACCCGACCCGCAGTTCACCGATGCCCGCTACGGCAACCCCGACCTCGACTACCAGTGGGCCATGCACTACAGCGCCGGCGTGGAGTGGGAGTTCCTCGAAGGCATGTCGGTGGACCTGCTCGGCTTCTATGTCCGGCGCTACGACCTTGCCGTGCCGAGCTCGGACCTGGTGGTGGACGAGGAGGCCAGGACGGTCAAGCCGCTCCACTCGGAGAGCACCGGCTGGGGGCGTTCCTACGGCATGGAGCTGATGGTCAGGCACAATCCCACCAAGCGTTTCTACGCATGGCTGGCCTACACCCTGTCACGGACCGAAGTGGCGGGCTTCGGCGACATCGGCGCCTTTGCCGAGCCGCAGACCGACGAGGCGGGGAAGGACCAGGACCTGCTCCTCGGCCCGTTCGACCAGACCCACATCCTGAGCGCGGTCGCCAGCGTCATCCTGGGGCGAGGCTGGGAGACCGGGCTTCGCATCCGCTTCGTGTCCGGCAACCCGACCGACCCGATACTTGGTGGGACGTACCTGGGCGACAGCGGCGGGTTCTCCCCCATCATGGGCCCCTTCCGGAGCTCGCGCCTGCCCTACTTCTTCCAACTCGACCTCCGGGTCGAAAAGAAATGGACTTTCGATGCCTGGATCCTCTCCACCTATCTCGACATCCAGAACGCGACCAACAACGCGAACACCGAGTTCATCACGTGGGACTACCGGTTCAGGGAAAGCTGGAACGTGCCCGGCATCCCGTTCTTCCCCAGCTTCGGCATCAACGGGAGGTTCTGACATGAGGACAGGATCTCTGATTCTGGCATTGCTGATACCGGCTCTGCTCGTGCTCGCATGCTCGGCCGACTTCGAGTCCCCGTCGCTCGTGAGCGATCTGCGCATTCTTGCCATTTCGACCGACCCGCCGGAGTACGTCTACCCGACCGACGAAAAGGGCATTCCCATGTTCGAGGAGGGAGGCGGCCCCCCCCCCCTGCCTGTCACGACGGTCACCCTGCTCGTGGCCAACCCGGAAGGCGGCAAGTTCAGCTACACGCTCAAGGCATGCATCCTTGACAGCAACCTGGCCTGTGATGCGGAAGGCCCGAGCATCGAGATCGGCAAGGGAGAGGCCGAGCCCGGCGAGCTGTCCATCCCCGTGCTGCTCGCAGACCAGTCGTTCCTCCAGAAGTCGGCCGAGGCCGACATGGTCAAGGGGCTCTTCGGATTCGCAGTCTGGCTTGCAGGAGAGGTCAGCTCCGGGGACGAATCGGTCCCGTTCGTCAAGTCCTTCCTCTTCTCACCCGACTACGGTCAGCCCAAGGTCCCCAACAAGAACCCTCGGATCACCGAGCTGAAGAAGGGGGAGAAGGACAAGGAGATTGCCCTCTCCCCGGACGACGAAACTGCGCTCGCAGCCAAGCGGGACGAGCGGATTCGCTTCCTCCCCGTCATCCCGGACGAGGACCGGGAGACCTACACCGTCCGGAATCACAAGCTGCAGCCCGAGGAGTTCACCGAGGAGATGACCGTCAGCTTCTTCGGCACCTGCGGGACCTTCGAGGCCGAAGCCAAGAGCGAAGTGCTGGATGTCGCATTCGAGACCGAGGAGGACAAGAAGGACAAGGACCTGGGCGTCGAGTGGGTGGCCCCCGCCGAGGACGGCCCCTGCACCCTCTGGTTCGTCGCTGCCGACGGCCGCGGGGGAATCGGATGGAGGAAGCTTGTCGTCATCGTCGGTCCGTAGTATTCAAGTGGCATGAAGCGCTTCTGTCCCAAATGCCTGGATGAATTCGAGCAGCCCGAAGGGGGCTGTCCGAAGTGCGGCGGCGAGCTGGTGACCCTGCCGGACGAGACGCTCGTGGGCCAGGTGCTCGACGACCGGTACTCCATCCTCGGAATCGTCGGCCGCGGGGGCATGGGGGTCGTCTACCGGGCCCGCCAGAAGTACCTGGACCGCGACGTGGCCGTCAAGGTGCTGCGCCGTGACATGTCCGCCGACGCGACCAACGTCAAGCGGTTCCTGCTCGAAGCCCGTGCGGCCTCCGCTCTTCGGAGCCCGCACACCGTGACCATCCACGACTTCGGCATCACCAGGGATGGCCAGCTCTACTTCGTCATGGAGCTGCTGGAGGGGCAGCCGCTCAGCCGTCTCGTCCGGAAAGGCCCCATGGAGCCGGAACGCGTCGTCCGGCTCGTGGCGCAGGCCGCAGCATCTCTCGCCGAGGCGCACGGCAAGGGGATCTGGCACCGGGACATCAAGCCGGAGAACCTGTTCGTTGCCCAGGACGAGGAGGGAGAAGAGACGCTCAAGGTGCTCGACTTCGGAATCGCCCGAATCGCCGATTCCGGGACGCACCTGACTGCCCGCGGCATGGTATGCGGGACCCCGCAGTACGTGAGCCCCGAGCAGGCCCAGGGAAAGCCCCTCGACCAGCGTACCGACATCTACTCGCTGGCCGTCGTCGCATATGAGATGCTTGCCGGCCGTCCACCGTTCGAGGGAGAAACCCCGGTCCAGGTGCTCATCGCCCACGTGAAGTCGGCCCCGCCCCCGCTCGCCGAGGTGCGCCCCGGGCCCCCCGTGGCCCCGTCGCTCTGGCGCGTGCTGCGCTGGGCCCTCGAGAAGGACCCCGAGGCACGCCCCGCCAGCGCCGAGCTGTTCGCCTCCGCGTTGCGCCAGGCGGTCAGCGATCCCGGCTACGCCCCCGATACTGCGGCCGATGCCGAGACGCGGCGCCTCGCCCCGGGAAGGCCGGGCAGGCCTGGCCCCATCGCGCCACAGGCGCACCGCTCCGACCGGGCGGACGCTGAGCATCGCTTCGATCCCACGGAAGAGCCCGGTACACGCAGGGACTATCCAATGCACGACGCCGGGAGGGATTCGCATCGACCGTCGGGGTTGCAGGTGGCCGACGGCGGGACCGCGGTCTATGGAGCGGAGGCCGTCCGCCAGGCGCCTTCCGACACCTCCGGACATCCGAGCTCAGCCCCCGATGTCTCCACGGACGTCGCCTTTTCCGACCAACGCCGCACCCGCGCCCTCTGGGGCGGCGGGCTCGGGCTCGGGTTGCTGCTGCTCGCTCTGTTCCTCGTGTATCGGCCTTGGCAGGGGGCGGCTCCGGAGCCGGTCGGGAGCCGTGTCGGAGCAGAATCCGCCGGTTCGGCCGAAGGCCCCCGCCCGGGAATGTCCACAGGCGCCGACGCAGAGAGCGCAGCGACCCCGCCCGCAGCCGGTCCCGGAGCCGAGGTGGATGCTCCCGGCTCCGGTCCTGCACGGCATGCAGACCAGGATGCCCAGGCAGTTCCTCCCGGTCCGGTCCAGCCGGACGGCCCGTCGCCGCCAACTGCGAGCGGGCCGGACGCAGCGTCCCTCCGGGGGCCGGAGCCCGTCCCCCGGGCCAATGCGGATGCCTGGCCGGTTCTGAACGATGCGGTTTCTGCTTCCGAGGGGGGCTCTCCGTCCGCAGGGGATGTCGTTTCCTCCGAGCCGGTGGAGACGGTGGCGGAAAAGGGAAAGGGGACGGGGAAGGGAAAGGGAAAGGGAAAGGAAACGGCAACGAAGACGGCGACGGCGACGGCGACGGCGACGGCGACGGAAACGGCAACAAAAACGGTGACGGTGACGGAGCCGCAGGGGGAGTCGGGCGAGTATTTCCTGATAGCGCCCGATGCAAGAGGTGCGGGCGAGGGGACCGGCCCGGACAGCACACGGGGCGTGGGCGACGGGCAGCGTGACGCGGGATCGGCGGTCGGCACGGGCAAGGAGAAGGATGAGTACATCGAGCTCGAGTGAGCGAAGAGGAGCGACAATGGAGTCGAGACTGTTGACCGGCGGGATCGCCCTGCTCGCGGGCCTGTGCCTGGCGCCGTGCGTGCTGAGCGCTCAGGAGGCGGCTTTGGACGTGACCGAGCGGAACAACAAGGCCGTCGCTCTGTCGCAGGAAGGGAAGCTCATGGAGGGGGCGATCATCTGGCTCGACCTCATCGACGAGGTCGGGGCGGAGAACCCGTACCTGTGGGGGTTCCACATGAACGTCGGCCGGAACTTCCAGAAACTGGCGCTCTTTCCGGAGGCATGGTGGCACCTCCAGCAGAGTGTGAGCCTGAACCCCGGAGGGATGACGCGGGCGGTGGAATGGAAGGATGAAGTGGAGAAGGTCCTCAGGCAGACCCACAGGAAGGTCACCGTCATCGTCGGGAACCACGGGGGGCGGATAAGATTCCTCCACGGCACCAGACCGACCTGGTACAAGGCGCCGCTGGAATGGTGGTTCAAGCCGGGCGAGGAGGGGCTGGACGTTGCGGCCGACGGAATAGAGGCCTCTGCGCAGCGGTTCCCGGTCGGCCTGGACACGAGCGAGGTCGTGCTCCGGCTGGATGCACCCGCGGTCGTCGAGCCGATCAAGCCCCCCGAAGACGGGGCGAAGGCGGAGCCCGCCCGCCGGCGGCAGCTCGGGCCCTGGTTCCTCGTGGGAGGGGCCATCCTCCTTGCGGGGGCGGGCGGGGCCACCTGGTGGGTTGCCACGGCCAACCTGGAGAACGAGAAGTCGGGCTTCCAGGATTGGGTCGAGGCTCAGTGGCCCACGCACGGCGGCAAGATCAAGGCGGGTGAGGAAGACGTGGCCAAGGCCGAGTGGGACCGCCGGATCTCGGACAGCGTTACCCCGTACGAGGTGTCCAGCTACGCGCTCTGGGGGGCCGCAGGGGCCGCGGCGGCAGGAGGCATCCTCTGGCTCGTCGCCGATGCATCGCGGGGGAAGGGCGAGGAGGATCCGGCCCACCCTGCGTTCGTTCCGCTGGTCCTTCCGGGCGGTGCAGGGGCTGCGATTCAACTCCCCTTCTGAAACACCCCCAGGAACGAAATCCCGAACGGCAGATCGATGTGCCGGAGCAGGGCGGCCTCGCAGCCGAACACCGTGCCGAGGAACGCGTTGATCGGTGCGGGCGGCAGGCTCAGGTCGCTGCGCTCGGAAGTCGCGATTGCCCGGGACGGGAGCTCGACGGTTCGCCGCTCAGAACGGTCCCGGAGGCGCACCGCCAGGCGGACCAACGCGATCGGCGGTGCGAGAAGGCAGTTGCAGGCCGTCAGCCGCTGCACATGCAGCTCCGCAGCTCCCGCCAGCCGGACGACCTCGGACCGCCGATAGCGGCGCAGGTGACCCAGCGCGCGGTCATGCCGGGAATACAGCCACGGATGTGCGGGCACGGTCAGGACCACGCTGCCTCCGGGGCGAAGCACCCGAGCCGCCTCAGCCAGGCCCGACGCGTCGTCCGGCAGGTGCTCCAGGACATCGAGGAGGGTCACCAGGCCGAACTTCGAGTCCGGGAACGGCAGGTGTGCCGCCTGCGCCTGTACGAGTGAGGCGGAGGTCTTGCGGGCAGCGGCAGCCAGCGCATCGGGAGAGCAGTCGATGCCGTACAGGCTCGACGGAGGTGCGAGCCCCGACCGCTCCAGCATGGACAGCGTGAGACCGGCCCCGCACGCCACGTCGAGGAGCGGGAGGCTGCCGGGCAGCAGCGGGGCGATCTGAGAGAGAATCACCCTGCGGCTGCCGGTGAACCACCAGTGCCGGTCTTCGAGCGCTGCCATCTTGAGGAGCTCGTCCCGCTTCATCTGACAAGGAGTGCGCTCATGACGCAGGAAATCGGTGACACGGGCATCGTGCCGGACATTACGGTCACGCTTTCTGGGCTGCCTTGGCCTTCTCGGCGATGTAGCGCCTCAGGATCTCCTTGTCCGAGGTCGAGAGGTCGATGAACTTCACCCCCATGTCCTTGGGTTCCTCGTGCGATGCCCAGACAACTTCTCCCTCAGCCTCGATGGTCTCGTTGAGGTCGGGGAAATTGATCGTCACGTATACCTTGGTCCCGACGTCTTCGGGTGTCGCGGTCCGCATGCTGATTCCGCCGAGGCTGATGTTCTCGATCTTGTGGAAGAGCAGGACTTCCGACCCGGTGTAGTCCACCAGGGCGTCGGTCTCGATCCGGACGAATTCGCGCTTTCCCTCATCAGTCATTGCATTCCCCCGATTGCGTTCACGCGCATCAACATAGCACGGCCGATTTCGGGAGTAAAGCCAAGTACGGCGAAACGACTGTCGCAGCAGGGCGAAAGATGGTATAGCCTCCCCGGGGGAGCAGGGAGGATGATGATGCGGCTCCGATTTGCGGCGATGGCGGCGCTCCTGCTGAACACCCTGGCCTGTGAGTCGGGCGGAAGCGGGCGAGAGGAGACCGAGTTGTCTCCCGAGCAGCGTGTCGCCGCATACTTCGCCGAAAACCTGGTGCAGTGCACGGGCGACGCCGAGTGTCCGACCGGACGGTGCGACCTGACCCCCACCTTCACGGTTTCCATCGAGAAAGGCTACTGCGGGACGTTCCAGACCGCATTCGACCGCTGGCAGAAGGTGGAGCTGGCCACGCGGCTCGCTGCCCAGGCGCGTGAGGCGCCGGAGTTGGCCCGGGCGGTCTTCGCACGGGTGGACGAAGAGCTCGGCTACACGCTCAGCTCCCCGCAGCCAGGGTATGCCGTCCGCCCGCCGGAGAAGGAGACTCTGGTCGTCCTGCTGGCAGCGCTGGCTGCCCCCGGAGGGGGGGCGGCTCAGGAGGCAATCCGCAGGCTCGACGCGATGCTCGCCAGGGAAAGCGGACCGGTGCGGCAACTGGTCGGGCTGACCCTGGCCGAGTTGGGGCGGGAGTCGGGGTGGGACGCCATGGTTGAGGCATCGTTCGGGGCTTCTCCCAGGCTGCGCCTGCACGCCGCACGGGCAGCCTCGGGGCTGTGCAACGAGCTCTCCAACCGCGTGCTGGCCTCACTCCTCGAGGATCCCCACCCGCTGGTCCGATTCGGTGCAGCCCAGGGGCTGGGCAAGTGCAGAACTCCCGAGGCGCTCGAAGTGCTCGAGCAGCGGCGCGCAGCGCTGCGCCGCAAGCCCGGGCCCTCCGGCGACCTCTCCGCAATCAACTCGGCCATCCCTCCCGACACGGTTCCGTGAAACGCTGCGAATGCGCCACTATCGGCCGCCGGGCTATACCTCCCGTTCGTGCGGGAGCAGATCCCGCGGCGAGCGGAAGTAGTGGAACGGGCTGTACGAGAGGAAGTTCGACAGCCGGCTGGTGTACACGCAGGCCCAGGTCTGGATCTGCTCGCCGAACACGCTGTGGGCAGCCCCTTCCGTGACCAGCATGCCCCATCGGGGGTTGAACTCCTTGAGGATGTGCGTCTCGTTCTCGTCCATCTCGGCCTCGAGCCGCTCGATCACCTGGCGAATCTGTGCGATGTTGCGCTCGCTGACCTCGACGACCTGGGAGATGGGATGCATGCCCGACTTGCCGCTCAACCGCGCCAGTTCGTCCAGGTTGAGGAGCGACATGAGCAGGCGCTGCTGGTAGTTTGCCTCGATCTCGTGAAGCAGGCGACGGTTGAAGAGTCCGTCCCAGGCCACCTGCAGCTCGCGGGTGGCCTCGAGGCCGGCAAGCTCGGGCTCGATCTCGGGGATCACCATGGCGGTGCGCCAGGCGCTGTGCTTCTTGGACCGCAGGATGTCGCCGTAGATGTGGTCGCCGATGTAGAGGATCTTGTCGCCGAAGCAGTTGAGCAGCCCCTCGAAGGCCCTCAGGTTGCCCCCTCGGAACGCTTTGTGGCGGATCTCCGGCGGGGCGAGCGATTCGGGGACCATGGGGCCTTTTCCGGCGAAGAAGCCGGGCTTTGCCGCCTCGACCACGATGTGCTCGAAGTAGTCGGTCCAGCGCGGGAACGACTCCAACGCGGAATCCAGCAGGTAAGACATGACCGCGTCGGTGTAGGCCCAGCCCGAGTTGGTGGCCAGGAAGAGCTTCTTTCCCGAGTAGATGAACCGCTCGAGCGTGTATGCGATATCCGGGTCCTTCTCCACGTAGGTTCCCATGTCCTTCATCACCAGGGCCTTGAGCGTTCCGTCCCTGTGGATGCCGTCGACGGCCTTCCGGATGCACTGGTACGCGTGGTTGTAGGTCCTTGCGTTGCCGCGCCCTTCCTTGTCCAGCATGTCCACCATCTGCGCGTACATGTGGGTCTCGGGAAGGGAGAAGAGGGTATCGACGAGGAAGTACTCCGGCCGGGAGAGCTGCATCCGCTTCTGACGGTACCGCTCCTTCCGGTCCGCCTCCGGGATCGGACGGGTGCCGTGGAAAGCCCGGGACACGTGACGGTGACGGTCCAGCTTCAGGATGTTGCCGTGCATCATGTCGATGACCAGGCCGCGGATCGCGAAGTCCCGGTCATACTTGAAGGAGAGCACCTTGTCCGGGAACTGGAACTCCCTGACGAGACGGTCGAGCGCCATGTCCCAGGCGAGCTGCTCGAATGCCGGCTTGTAGATGGCCAGCGTGTAGTCCATGTCGAAGCCGACCGCCTGGATCTTTCGGAGCCTCAGGTTCCGGTTGACGAAGACCCTCCGGCTGTACCGGATGGTGCTGGGCCTGAAGTGGTTGAGCAGTTGGAGAAAGGTTTCGGTCGGGAACCGATCACTCCGTCGCGGCATTCGAGACCTCCCAGGATGCCCGAGATCAGTATAGGACAGTTCCTTGATCTCTGAAAGATTCACGACTATACTCACAGGCAGTCTGAACGCCCGGGCAGCGCGATGTCCTTGTGGGCGGGAGACCGGTGGGGGCGGTTCGCAGCGGACGCAGCTTGACGCAAGGAGCCTGGGGATGAAACGGGTTGCTCTCTGTCTGTTGCTGGTTCTTTCCGCCGCTTGCGGCAACAACGGCGGGAACGGAGACAAGGACGACGGAACCGGGGACGTCGACATGTGGTGGGTGGACCAGGGGCCCGGCGTCGACGGGAAGCCGGAGCTTCTCGACCAGGTTCCGGGGGACGGGGAACCGTACGAGTTCCCCGAGCTGGAAGACCACAACGTCAAGCCGGACCTGCAGGACAAGGTCTCGCCCCCCGACGAGACGGGACCGGATGAGATCGAAGAGAAGGACGAGTATGTGCCGCCTGCCGGCGAGGTGGGCGCAGTCTGCACGACCGGTACCCAGTGCAACTCGGGCCTCTGCCTCGAGGCTCGGCAGGGGATGAAGTGCTCCGGCCCGTGCAGCGCAGAGAAGCCGTGTCCGGCGGACTTCGCATGCATTCCGTTCCCGGGAGTCGACGGGACCGTCTGCGTGCCCGGCAAGGTCAACCTCTGCCGCCCCTGCACAGCGAACGAAGACTGCATGTCCAACGGCGTGGACGTGGGCGATCGGTGTATCCCGCTGGGTTCAAAGGGAGCGTTCTGCGGCGGGAACTGCCAGGGCGGAACGGCTTGCCCGGCCGGGTACGGGTGCCACGGGATGATCGACAAGCTGGGCAAGCCGACCGACCAGTGCGTCCTCCCTTCCGGCGACTGCACCTGCACCGAGAAGTTCATCCAGCAGGGCGCGTGGACCCCCTGCTACAACCAGAACCTCCTTGGCAAGTGCGAAGGGGAACGCTACTGCACGGCGACCGGCTTGTCCCCGTGTTCCTCTCCGGTCCCGGAGGAGGAGCAGTGCAACGGCAAGGATGATGATTGCGACGGCCAGGTCGACGAGGGGGTGGGTGACTTCGACAAGGACGGCAGCCCGGACTGCGTCGACGAAGATGACGACAACGACAATGTGGCCGATTTCGCGGACAACTGTGCGCTCGGCGCCAACCCCGGCCAGGAGGACTTCGACAAGGACGGCAAGGGGGACGTCTGCGACGACGACGACGACGGTGACGGAGATCCGGACGTGTCCGATTGCGCCAAGTTCGATGCCACCATCTTCCACGGCGCACTTGAAGTGTGCGATGGCCTCGACAACGACTGCGAGGGGGGAATCCCCAACGACGAGCTCGACAAGGACGGCGACGGCGTCCGTGGCTGCGACGGCGACTGCAACGACAACAACAACCAGGTATTCCCCGGAGCGCAGGAGGATTGTGCCACGGCGTTCGATGACGACTGCGACAACGAGAACAACCCGGACGATGCGCTGAACTGCAAGATCCTCTACAAGGACGAGGACGGGGACGGCTTCGGAAGCCCGGATTCCAAGTGCCGCTGCGTGCCGGAGCCGCCGTACCTGGCCGACAACAGCGACGATTGCGACGATTCCAAGAAGGAGGTCCACCCGGGCGGCCTGGAGGACTGCTCCACCGCGAACGTGGATGAGAACTGCGACGGGACCTTCAACCAGCAGGACGGCCTCAACTGCAAGCTGTTCTACAAGGACGGCGACGGAGACGGCTACGGCGTGGCCGAGTCCATCTGCGCGTGCGTGAAGTTCGGGGTCTACACCGCGGACAACGTCCTCGACTGCAACGACAACAACGCCCAGGTCAATCCCAAGGTCAAGGAGAACTGCCTCACCTTCGACATCGACGACAACTGCAACGGGACCGCGAACGACATGGACGCCCAGAACTGCGATCCCTGGTTCGAGGACAAGGACGGCGACGGTTTCGGCATGGGGGTCGCAGTTTGCATCTGCCAGCCGCAATCGGTCTACACCGCACCCAACGGTGAGGACTGCAATGATACCAACAAGGAGGTCTACCCCGGCCGCAAGGAGCAGTGCTCCACCGACTACGACGACAACTGCAACAAGGATACCAACGAGGCCGATGCCGAAGGGTGCACCCCCTGGTGGGTGGATCAGGACGGCGACGGCTACGCAGGTACTAAGATCTGCTACTGCAAGGCCCCGGCCAACGCGGAAGACTACCCCGAGGACTGTTGCGATGCAGATCCCAACGCGCACCCCAACCAGACCAAGTACTTCTCCGACCCGGTGAACTGGTGCAACGGCTTCGACTACAACTGCGACGGGTCCGAGGAGAGCCAGTACAACTCCTCCTGTGTCGAGGCCCCGTGCAGCGCAGGCTGGTTCCAGCCTACCCCCGGTTGCGGCGTGTCCGGCAACTGGTGCCTCAACTGCGCGGGCTGCGGCTCCTGCATCGGTCAAACTATCCAGCAGAAACAGAAGTGCCGCTAGGCCGGCTGCCGGTTCGGGCCGTCTGCGGCGTTGCTCGGTCGCTCGCTCACTGCGACGCAGCTTGGCTGCGCCTCATTCGCTCGCTCGGTCGCGCCTTACAGCCAGCTCCGACCTGGCAGCCGGTTCTGACCTTGCAGCCGGCTTCCTCCGCCGGTTCGGGTTCCTACCCTATATGCTCCACACCCC
>VGRX01000083.1 GCA_016875215.1 Deltaproteobacteria bacterium | reverse complement strand
GGCTCTCGATGCACAGCGACAGTTCCTCCGCAGTGCAGCAATTGCCGTCATCGCAGCACCCCCGCTCCAACATCCTCAACAGCTCTACTCGCTTGGGGCTGGAGAGCGCTTTGAACAACCGTGCGAGGCGAACCGCCTCTCTGTGGCCTTGGTTCGACATGTGTCGAACTATACCCACCGGACAGGACTTGTCAACTGTGATCTGCAGTGGCCCCCCCGGGACCCGAGCCCGACATCGAGTCCAGACCTCGGAACATGGGGAGGCGGGACCGCCCTTGTCGGACAGCAGGCGGACGTCATGACGGCGCTTGCCGCGCGAGCCGAAGCCCGCCTCGCGGATTCCAGCAGCGCCACCACGGATGCCAGAACATCGTCGTAGCCAGCCGCGGCACCTCCTGTTCCTCCCACCGGCGACTTCCGTTTGGAATCGTGGGCCACCACATCACCTCCACCTGAGCGAGCGCATGTGAGTCGAAGGGGCCTCGAACGCTCTCGAAGACCACGCTCCAGCCTTGGCGAAGGCGGGCTACGTCGCCAAGCTGCTTGAACTCACACTGCTCGCACCCCGGATCATCGAGGCCGTCGTCGCCCCCTCGACGGGGCTCGGGACAGACGGCGATGAGCCGGATGGTATCTCGATAGCCGCCCTGCGTCGGGGCGTGCCAGCGCGGTGGGACCATCAGGGCGGTCTCCCGTCGGCATAGCCGACGAGGGTTTCCGCGCGGTTGATCACGCCTGACATTCCTTCTATGATCATCGGTGTTCGGCGGAGGCAGAATCATGGAAAGATGGGGAACAGGGCTGCTCGTCGTCTGCGGGCTGGCGCTCGCCGCGTGTGAGGGGAAGACGGTCGCCACTGGGGATGCTGGGGCGGAGGTAATGGACGTCCCCGACGTCCGAACTTCGGTCCCGGTGTGTGTGCCTGGGGAGAGGGAGTGCCAGGACGACCTCGTCTGCCGCTGCAATGATGACGGATCGAGCTGGTTCTGTTCATGGGAATGCACCGACGGGCGCACATGTGTCGAGGGCAAGTGCTGCACTCCGAGCTGCTCTGGCCGGGATTGCGGCTCCGATGGATGCGGCGGCCTGTGCGGGAACTGTGGCCCGTACGCAACTTGCGATGAGACGAACGGTCGCTGCGGTCCGCCGTGCTCGCCCGATCTGTTCACAGACTCGGTCTGCGGCAAAGGGGAGATGGTCAAGGCTGAGTGCGGAATCTGCCCCGCCGTTGACTGGGATTTCGAGTGCACATTCGAGGAGGGAGAGGGCGACGGCCGCATCATCACCGTCTGCGAATGCGAAGGCTACGTGTCGGACGGTGCCTTCGCCTGCACCTGGGTGCGCCCGGTTCCGGGCCAGGTTGTTTGTCACTCGGACGAGGACTGCCCGTCCGTTGAGACCGACGGCGGGACGACGGAGCCGATGCAATGTCTGACCCCATGCGCCCAGCACCTGGCATCGTTCTGTGCCGCTCCGTGCATGACGTACCTGGACTGCCCGCCCGGGCACTACTGCGACGCATATGCCTCGGCCGATATCGGCCACTGCATTCCCAACGGCTACTGGACTTGCGGGGAGAGATGCTGGTGGTGGCCCTCCGGCTTGTACTGCGCTTGTTCGAGCCAGCAGGACTGCCAGGAGAGCGGCGGTTTCTGCATCCCGGGAACACACGGCTCATTCTGCGCCCCCGGGTACGACGAGGGTGGCTGCGGCGGGTTTGAGCTGGACTACATCCAATGGCCAGGGTGCCTCCCGGACTACTGCTGGGTGTGCTCGGATGTCGAGATCTTCCTCTGCCAGCCTTGCATGACAGACGGGGACTGCATGCTCCCGTGGAACAAGGAGCTTCCTGAGCACGGTCCGGATGGAACGTGCGTTTCTTACGGCGATGAGGGCAGCTTCTGCGCCATCCCATGCGGTTCGTGGCGGTACCAGGGGGAGGACTGCCCCTTCGGATACGTGTGCTCGGAAGGGCAATGCGTGTCCGTGACCGGGTCGTGCAACTGCCCGCCGCCCCACGTCGAGATCGGAGCGACGACAATCTGCCACGTATCCAACGACCATGGGTCTTGCGAAGGACTGCGCTCCTGCACGACGCTGGGGCTTTCCGACTGCGATGCCCCGGTTCCGGCACCGGAGACATGCGATGGGCTCGACAACGATTGCGACAACGAAGCGGACGAAGACTGCCAGTGCGTCCCGAATTGCGCCGGCAAGGAGTGCGGTCCTGACGGATGTGGTGGCGAGTGTCCTGACCTCTGCAACCACGAATGTGCGGGGGGGCCAATTGAGATCTGCGCATGGTCTGGTCTCTGCGTAGTGACGTGTGTTCCCAACTGTGGCGGGAAGGAATGCGGCGATGACGGCTGCGGCTGTCCGTGCGGCGAGTGCCCCGAGGGAAAGCAATGCAAGGGGCAGTGGAAGTGCGAGTAGGTGCAAGGCGGGCGGGACCTGTGAATCGCCTCCAGTTGACTGCACGGGAAAGGAGTGCGGTCCTGACGGTTATGGCAGTACCTGTGGGGAGTGCCTGCCTGGTTTGGAAGACCTGGGCCAATGGATGTACCGATCCGATCTCCAACTGCCTCTGGCTCGGAACTCTGGAGGCGGACCAGCAGTTCCTCGACCTGGTCGCATGCATCTCCGGGCAATGCCCCTACCCGGAAGGGATCGTCTGCCTCCAGGCCGCGCTGGAGGGCCCTTGTGCCCCGGCCCTGGAGACCTGCGAAGGGGAGTGAAAGGACGCTGGCGAGTCTCGGACATCGGGGCGGCGGGCGATGGTCGATGGTCGCTTGTGCACCGGCTGCGCCTGACCACTGCCCCAGGATCTTTCAGCCACACACGCAGGAGGGTGTGTCGCCGAGAACGAGCTTTTCCGCGCGCAGCACCTCGTTCTCCAGTCCTCAAGATTCGTCTCCGCACCGCTGGCCCAGAGCCCCATCATTTGATCATGGAGGGGCTGACAGCAAGGGCCAGGCTGATGAGGGCCTTCTCCCCCTCTTCGAGACCGGCCCTGTCGATGAGCCCCCACAGCAGGTCTCGCTGCTCATCGTCTGTCATCTTGTCGAATCGCCGCGACACGACGAGGACGTGGATGTTTTCCTTGTAGCCATCAGAAATGTCCACCGTGTCCTTCGGGAACTCGGCCCGAATGGCGGCCTCCAGCACCGACTTGATCTGGTCTCTCGTTCGCATCCCCCGCCTCTCGTCTCAGCATCGATTGGCGTCGAGCCACAGTTCTTGGAGGCGCAAACCCGCATGGTTTCTCACTTTCCCGCCTCTTCCAGCGCCTTCACGCCAGCGGGGGTGGTTCGGTAGCGCTGCTTCGGACTGTTCGGCTTGTCGGGAACGGTCATCTCCAGCCAGCCGGCATCAAGGAGCGGCCGCAAGACCTGGTCCCGAAACTTGGTCCGGTTCGTTCGTCCGGCCTGGGCCATCAACTCGGCTACCGCCTTGGGCTCTGAGGCCGATGCGAGGACTGAGACTTGGTCCCGACTTAGTCCCGACTTGGTCCCGACTTGGTCCCGACTTGGTGCCTGCCTGGTGCCCGGAGTGATCTCTGCCCGGAACGTCACGACTACCGCCCCGCCCCGCTCCTCGAAGGTCGGCGCGGCAATGCCATGCCGCAGGCACTCCTCGATGACCCGGTTCGTACCCCGGCCCCAGACCTCGACGGCACCGGTCCGGTGGAACGCCCCCGCAATGAGTGGATTCGGGGGATTGGACACGTGCGGGCCGCTCAGGGCCGCTGCCGTGATCCCCGTAGGAAGCCGGCCGATGCTGATGACTTCGATCCGATCGTCGAAGACCGCGATAGCGACGTAGCCGCTGGGGTTGGAGTAGTCCCTGTGCATCGCGGCGTTCAAGATGGCCTCCCGCAATGCCGGAGTGGGCACTGGGAACCGGTCCTCCCGTTCGATGCGGCCCACCGGAAAGCGAGCCGAGAGCGGCATCGTCCGCTCCAGCCAGGCCATGGCCTCCCGCACCATGGCGAACGCGTGCATGTGATCCTGGCGGTTGTCGAGGATGTCGCCGGTGATGGTCATACCCCGGAACCGGCCCAGCTTGAGCAACGTCTGCGGATAGTCAGAGGAGAACCGCGTGCCGTACAGCATGTGCGCGGCCTGGAGGATCGTGCCGTTCTCCCGCAACTTCAACCGGTCGAGGATCTCGCCGGGGTCGAGGCTGGTGCCTGCGGAGATGCGGTTCTGCAGGACAGCAAGCTCCCGGGTCCGGAGGATCTCTTCCCGGTCCAGGTCCTCAAGCGTCACGCCGACGGCAGGCTGGTTCTCCCAGCGGGTGTGAGCATGGGCGCGGTCCAGGAGAAGGCGTTGGTACTGTTCCTGCGGCATCTGCGATGTTGTGCTGCCGATTCTGCGGTAGGGGCGGCCGGCCCACGCGAAGGGCCGAGTCTCGGCTGACGGCGGGGTCGCCAACACAATCAGCTCGCCGGTTCCTGCGAGGCGGACCCGCTCCACCTTCACCTGCACCTTCGGTTCGAACCGGTCGAGCATCGCTGCAATGTCCCGCACCGTCGAGTCGGACACCTGCTGGCCGACGAGTTCTCCTCCAGGGGTGACGCCTATGAGCGCGGTCCCGCCTTGGCCGTTCAGAAAGGCGCACAACGTCTCCCCAACACGGTTGAGTTCCGCTGTCGACCTCTTGAACTCGACCGTCTCGGACTCACCGGCCATGACAAGGCGTTTGACTGCTTCCAGGTCCATGCCCTTCTCCACCGGCGGCCACCGCCCGACCCCGGGCTCTCTTGCCGTTCCCGGAGAATAGCCCGTCCCTACGCGGCCGACAACAGAAAACGCGAGCAGCGACGGGGCAGTCGCGGCCCAACGGGAGCTCGTTGAACTCGCCTCCGAGAATGAGTAGTCTCCGTTCTCCCCCAGAAGGAGTTGATGGCCGCTCGCGTCGTGGCACAAATCATGGACATGCTCTTCTCGTTGGTCCGCTCCCTGTGCGGGAGCAAGGCAGACCTGGCGATGGAGGTTCTTGCCCTGCGCCAGCAACTCGCCGTCTTCAAGCGCAAGAACCCACGGCCGCACCTCGACCCGCTCGACCGGCTCTTTTGGTCGGTCCTGAAGGACCAGTTCGCAGCCTGGGCAGACGCGCTTATCATCGTCAAGCCCGAGACCGTGGTAGCCTGGCAGAAGAAGCGATTCCAGCAGTTCTGGACCCGGAAGTCCAAGCCCGGCCGCCCCGGCATCCCCCGCCGGCACATCGCGTTCATCCGCCGGATCCCCAGCGACCACCCCGAGTATGGGGAGGATCACATAGCGCTCGAGCTGGAGATCAAGTTCGGCATCAAGCACTCCGAGGCCTCGATCAGGAAGTACATGGTCAAGACCAGCCAGCCGAGGGGAGACTCGTTGTCCTGGAGCACGTTCCTCAAGAACCAGGCCAGGGCCATCTGGACTTGCGACTTCGTCGTCCAGCACACGGTCCGGTTCACGGCCCTGTACATCTTCATCGTCATGGAGCTCGACACCCGGAAGGTCGTGCATGTCAACGTGACCCGCCTCCGCCGCACACACTCCCCGAGCAGTTCCGAGACGCAAGGGGCTACGGCGTGGCAGGCCGAGCATCCGAGCCAGGCTTGGGTTCAGCAGCAGATCCGCGATGCCACCTTCGAGGGCGCACCCAAGTTCCTCATCCATGACAACGACGGGATGTTCGGGCAGCTCGGCAAGCCGGTCGCTCGGGAAGTCAGCGGCAAGAAGGTCTCGTGCCGCTCCGCGTTCGATGCTTGGCTTGCCGGGACGATGGGCATCCGCGGCACTCCCACGCCCCTAGTGCGCGGGGAATGCGCAGGCGTACATCGAGCGCTTCATGGGCACCCTGCGTCGAGAGCTGCTCGACCGGCTCCTGGTCTGGAACGAGGGGCAGCTTCGGGCCGTGGTCTCCGAGTTCGTCCGGGACCTACGAGGATGTGGAGGGTGAGCATCGGCGATCTGTAAGCGATGAGTCCGAAGTATTGGCGGCAATTGCTGCGATTGCATCGTGGGTTGAAGGCAAGCTGGAGTAGTGTGGAAAAGCTGATTCGTGTTTGATTTATGTGGCAATAGGCAAGTAGGGTGAGAGTTGTGTCCAGTGGGGTCGGGGCATGACTGGCTGGTGCTCACGGAAGGGGGCGGGGCAGTTCGCAGCCGTTTGTGTGGCCGCAGTTGGGATGTCTATTTGCTGCATGCCGAGAGGGGGGCGCGAGTGCGGAGGGGGTCCGTGTCCCGTTGAATTCGAACTTTCGGAGAGTGACGAGCGGGGGAGGGGACACGCGGCCGACATGGAACCCGTTTCAGATTCGCACGGTGGGGATACCGGGCAAGTTCAACTGGAGTGCCCCGCGGACTTGTTCAGGTCCGAGCGGGGCGGCCAGGGGTGGGAGGTGAGGGAGGTGTGTTCGACCTGCTCCACTCCAGGCCTGCGCTGTGTTCGACTGGATTCGGCCGACAATGGCAAGGTTCTAACGGTCTGCGTATGCGATGGAGCGCATTACGAGTGCAGTTGGCAGCGCGTCCCCGATGGGTACCTGCCTTGCGTGTCGACATCGGACTGTTCTGATTCTCGTCAGGTCGAAGAGGACGGGGGGGCCTCGATCTGTGTTCACCCCTGCGATCCAGGCCTGAGTCCGTTCTGCGCCGTCTCCTGCACCGCCATAGCGGATTGTAGTCCTGGTTGGGACTGCATCGGGGCATTTTCGGTGGAGCATTTGCAGGGAAAGTGTTGCCGCGCTCGCGAAAGTGCGTGAAAACGCGCACGGGGTCGTGAGTGGAGGTCCGGGTTGGTGAGGCCCCTCCCCCCGCCCTCCCCGCGGGCCGGGGAGGGGGCGAGTTTGACGCATTTGCTCCCTCCAGGATGATGTAGCACTGATGCCGACGCTGACCCAGCCGACGTTGCCGCCAATGTCGTACACGCCGTACGGACTCGCACGTCCAAGCTCGCCCATGAAATCGTGGCAGTCATTTTCCACCGCCTTGCCCTCGGGGTGCCACTCGCGCCCGGCGTTCTTGTAGTTTCCGACCAACTCCTTTTTCTTCGTGTCGACGGAAATCGCCACGCTACTTCCCCTATCGGATGCATCCGTTATCGGTCGCCGAATTGCTCAGGCCACACCCACCTGAGGGCGAGATCGACCATGAGCCGCGCCGGATGCCCGAGGGCGACTTCGCGGCATTGCTCCAATTCGGCGGTTTTCCGGAGCCCCTGGCCGCCAGGGACCGGAAGTTCTCCAATCGGTGGAGGAGATTGCGACAGCAGCTCCTTTTCAAGGAGGAGGTACGGGAGCTGACCCGCGTGACGGAGCTGGGGCAGATGGAGGTGTTGGCTGTGCTGGTCGCCCAACGGGTCGGGAGCCTGACGAGTTTGTCCTCTCTTGCGGGTGAGCTCAACGTCTCCCTGGAGACGGTCAAGCGTTGGCTGAAGATCCTTGAGTCCCTGTACTACGTCTTCCCGGTACGGCCGTGGTGGAAGAACGTGGCCCGGTCATTGCGGAAGGAACCCAAGTACTATTTGTGGGACTGGTCGCTGGTGCCTTCCCCGCCCGCTCGCCTGGAGAACCTGGTCGCCTCCGCCCTCCTCAAAACCGTGCACTACTGGACCGATGCCGGCCTGGGGGACTACGGCTTGCATTTCGTGCGGGACAAGGAGAAGCGGGAGGTTGATTTCCTGGTTTCGAAGGATGGTGCGCCCTGGTTTCTGGTCGAGGTCAAGAGCTCGGGAACAGGGCGCCTCGAGCCCAACCTCGTGCGCTTCCACGAGCGGCTGGGCACGACGCATGCATTCCAGGCTGTGCTGGATCTCGCTTCTCTGTCCGCCGACTGCTTTTCCCGCTCCCGCCCCACCCTCGTCCCTCTTTCCACCCTGCTGGCTCAACTGGTGTGAGCCGGGTGCGATCTTCGGTGTGGCTGAACGGCATTGCCCTCCAACCGAACCGAGCCGAGCCGAGCGCCTGACGGTCGGCAGCGAGGGGAGGGCCTCCAGGCCATTCTCCCCTGGAAACTGGCCGGCGTGGAAGGAGCTACGCCGCCATTTTCCGTCGAGGGCCGGCGAGACCGGGGGAAGAGACAGGACCGTGGCACTATGGGCAGGGAGTCGTGTCCGACTGGGTGACGGTACCCTTGGTCTCCATGTCCGTCGGCGCGTTCTTGCAGACCTGCCCTTTGTTCACCGTGATGTCCTTGTCGGCCTTGATGCCGATCCCCTTGTTCTCGTTCACCTGTGCGTTGCCGACGTTGACGCTGCCGTATTCGCTGAGAATGCCGCCCCCCTCGCAGGCATAGGGGATGTAGTCAACGGTGGGTTCGTCCAGGTCCCATTCCCAGCACTCCTCGCCTCCGCCGTTGTCGCTCACCAGGCTCTGGGTCGGCGCGGGTGTGCCGCCGAGAAGGCCGACCGAGACGTCGCCGTTGGCCTCGATCCCCCGCCCGGCATTCCCGGTGACCTCGATTCCCCAGTCCGCGGATACGGAGCCATCCAGGCAGTAGAGTCCCCGTCCGAGGTCGCCGTTGCCCTGGCTCACCATGCCTTCCTTGAGCGAACCGATCTGGATCTCGGATCCGGCCTGGATTCCCTCGCCGAGGTTTTCGTTGCTACGGACATGGAGCAGGTTGACGCCGGTCTCGGCCATGATCCCGGGGCCGTTGTTGCCAGTGGCCTCGACGTCCCAGCCGACGAGGTTCTTGAAAGTGACCACGCCCCCTCCCCGACAATCCTCCATCTTGCCATAGTCATAGTACTCGGCCTTCGTTCCTTCGATGATCCAGTCCCAGCAGGTGGTGCCATGCCCGTTGTCCTTGATGATCCTGGGGTAGCTTTCCGCCGACTGCCCCCCGAGGAGCGCGGGGCCCTTGGTCAGGATCCCCCAGCTCGCATTGCCGCTCACTTCCAGCGGGCCGATGACCTTGACCCCAAAGGGGTTCTCCAACACGTCTTCGCCGCTGGCGCTCTGAACGCCGATACCCAGGTTGTTCGAGACGACGTTCGCCATCGCTCCGTTGGTTGACAGGATGACGGGCCCGCCCATCGCGTGAACCCCCTGGCCGGCGTTGTCGGCGATGACGACATCGATCAGCTCGGCCTGGTGCAAGGACAACAGCCCGGGACCGTTGTTGCCGATGAGCTGAACGCTCGACGCCTTCACCTGGTCGGTGGCCAGGAGGCCTCCTCCCAGGCACTCCGACATCTCTTCGTATTCGTAGTCGTCCGGGTTCTGCTCGCTTTCGAGCAGCCACTCCCAGCACTCGTCCCCGTGGCCATTGAGGCTCACCTCTTTGGGATAGGCCATTCCGACCGCGCCCCCGAGCCCGGCCGACCCCTTGACCACGAGGCCCCAGCTCGCGTTCTCATTCACCTCCAGGCGCCCGAACACACCCACGCCCGCGGCTTCTCCGCCCCCGCCTGCCTGCAGGCCCACTCCGAGGTTCTCGGAAACCCTGTTCACGAAATCGTCGGACAGCGTGGAGAAGGAGAGGCCGCCGGACATGACCCGGATCCCGGGCCCCACGTTCTTGCGGATGTCAACGTTGGCGAGGTCCGCGTCGTCCCAGCACAGGAACCCCGGTCCCTTGTTCTCCAGCGCGCTTACGTTCCAGGCTGCGAGCTCCCGGGTCGTTACCAGTCCGCCTCCCAGGCATTCGGACATGGCCTGGTATCCGTACATGTCTCCGTCGAGCCAGGCATCCCAGCACACGGCACCGTGCCCGTTATGGGAGATGTCCTTGGCCTGCGACAGGCCGATTCCGCCCAGCCTCGCCGCGCCGAGGGACTTGACTCCCCAGCTCGCGTTGTCCTTGACCTCCAGCGGGGCCTGGCACAGGATGCCGAATGCACTCTCCTGCGTTTCGTGGGCCTGCACGCCGACCCCGAGATTCCCGGATACCACGTTCCCCGCACCCATCCACTTGTCGAACACCACCCCGTCGAGCACCGAGCGGACCCCCGGGCCCTGGTTGCCCACTACCGACACGCCGGCAAGCTCGATCCGCCTCTTGGCAAGGAGGCCCGGCCCGTGGTTCTTTTCGACGACGACGCCGGTCACCTTCGCCTTGCCGAGGCTCAGGATCCCGCCGCTCCCCTTCAGCTTGACCCCGTTCAGGCCGACGAGCGGCGGATTCTGCGGATCGCCGGCCTCGAGCTCGAGGTTCCCATCGGAGAAGATCCCCCACCCCCCGTTGCCGAGGATCTTCACGTCCGCCAGCGAGATCGAGACGTCTCCGAGGAGCCTGAGCCCGTGCCCGGAAAAGCCTTGGAGCGTGATCCCGGCCAGGTAGCACCCGTTGGACGAGACGACCAGCCCGTCCATGCCCATCGGGCCGCCGGCCCCGCTGATCGCGACGCGGCCGGCCCCCGGCTGGCTGGTGCCGACGAGCAGCAGCGGAACCGCGACCACTGGGAGCGGGCTCGTGACCTTGATGACGGGGAGGCCGTCCACGCCCGGGATGTTGAACCAGATCGCTTCGCCAGATGGGGTTGCAAGCTCGGTTTCGAGCGCCCCGCGCAGCGTGCACTCCGGTTCCTGGATTCCGTTCCGCAGGATGAAATCGCCGGTGCTGCACGCGCCGTCCAGGGGGTTCGCATCGGGCTTGTCCTCGACCGAGTTGACCGGGGCCGCAGGGGGAATCTCGGCCAGGATGCAGTAGTCGATGGTTCCCACGTACGTGCACTTGCTTTGGGCAAACCACAACCGGAAAATCGAAGTCTCATAGACCTGCACCAAGCCGACGCCCCAATCCGGGAGGGATGCCGCCAGCGCGGGCGACTTGTTGTACTTCGCTCCGCACCAGTTGTCCGGGCATTCGCAGTTCACGTAGCCGCCCTCGTTCTTGTAGTCTTTGGACACGATGCCGATCTTGTAGTTTCCCGGGGTGAGCGGTCCCACGCTGGCCGTCCATGAACCGCCGCAACTGCACTTGGCCGTGTCCACCGTGGCGAACATCAGGTAGGGCGAATCCACCAGCGGCAAGCCGCTGCACGGGCTGTTGCAGTGCTGTCCCTCCAGCCCGTCCCCGATAGGACCGGCAGCACACGAGTAGCCCTTGGGACAGCCGGCCGCGCTGCACGCGGGCACGCACTTGCCATGGACGTCTTCCACGTCGAGGGGTTCGCAGACCATTCCCTTGGCCGCACAATCCTTGCTCTTGACCACGCATCCGTTCATCTTGCTGCAGGACCACGACTGGTGGGTCTCAAGATTGCATGCCTTTCCGGGCAGCGGCGGCCCTCCCATGATGGCGTAGCATTCCTGGTCGGACTCGCAGGGTGCCTTGCAGGCCGCCTCGGCCGGTGCGCAGATCTGCCCGTAGCTGCCACAGGCCTTGATGGTCTTCTGGAGACACGAATACGTGTCGGTGAGGCATTTCCCGTAAACGAGCTTGTCGCCGTCGCAGTATGGATTTCCGCCGTTCTTGCAGTCCGCGTTGGTTGCGCAGCCCGGCACGCATTTCCCCCCTTCGCAGGCCATCTTCCCTGCGGTGCAGTCGATGGTCTCGGCCGCCACGCACCTGCCGCCCGGGGCCTCGCAGGCCATCCGAATGGCCTTGCCCCCTCCACACCACCACGTCCCCAGGTGGCTGCAGTCCTTGTCGGTGTTGCACGTGGGCTCGCACCCGCCCAGCTCGGGGAAGCAAAGCTCCCCCTTGGTTGCACAGTCGTAGAGACCCTTGCGCTGGCACTTCCCCTCCGAGCAGACGAAGAAGAGGGTCGTGTTGCCGTCGCAGAAGGACTCGCCCTTGGCCGGGCAGTCCGTCTTCGTCGTGCACTGGGATGGAACGCAAGCACCTGCGAAGCATAGCTGGTCACTAGCCGCACAGTTTGTCTCCACGATCTGGCACTTCTTCGTCTCCGGATCGCAGGACGCATGGAGCAGAATGGGGGCAAGAGGCTTGCACGACGGGGCCTCGAAGCCGGGGCAGTCCTCGTCCTGGTTGCATTCGGCCGGCTTGCACTCCCCGCTCGTTTCGTCGCAGACCATGCCGTTCAGGTCGCAGTAGGCCAGCGTCTTCCCGAGGCACTTGCCGGTCCCGCCGTGGCATTCGTAGGCCAGCGACACCTCCCCCTCACAGTATGGCTTGCCCGCGTTGAAGCAGTCTTGCAACGTCTTGCATCCTTTGGGCTCGCACGCGCCCTTGGCGCAGCCCTGGCCCATTGCGGCACAGTCCTTCGTCATCGCGACGCACTTGTCCGTCGCTGGGTCGCAGGCCTCCCCGTGCAGGATGCTGCTCCCCTCCTCGCAGAAGGGCGCGCCGCCGCCCGGGCAGTCTGCGGAGGTGGAGCACGCGGTGCACTGGCCGGCCTTGCAGACGCTGCCGTCGAGCGAGCAGTCCTTGACCTTCTGGACACATCCCCCGGCGTTCTCATCGCATTCGTGCCAGACGACGCTCCCCTCCTCGCAGAACGGGGTCCCCGGATCCTGGCAATCGGCATCGTGCGTGCACGGCATCATGCATGCGCCGGCCAGGCAGGCGTACCCGTCGGCCATGCAGTCGGCCAGGACCGCGGCCTGGCAGGACGACTCGAGGCAAGCGAACTGGACGAGCTTGTCTCCTTCGCACATCGCGGCTCCCTGGCCGGGGCAGGCGGAGGCCTCGTCGCACTTCGGGACGCAGGCTCCTGCCAGGCACACCTCCCCGTTGGCCACACAATCCTGGACGAGCGCGGCCACGCAGTTGCCGGCTGCGCACCCCTGTGCATAGACCCCGAGCTTGGGTCCGTCGCACGTCAGCTTGCCGTGTCCCGGGCAGTCCGCGTCCTGCTCGCAAGGGGTGCAGGCGGCTCCGTCGCAGGTCAATCCTTCGGCCGCACAGTCCCAGAGCGTCGTCTCCTCGCAAGCCCCGGCCAGGCAAAGCACAGCCCTCACCGCGGAGGCCTCGGCCGAGCACGCGGGCTGGCCCCCCCCCGGGCACTGTGCATCCGCCTCGCACGCGGCGCACGCGCCGGCCGCGCAGACCTTCTCCGCTTCGGAGCAGTCGGTCTTGCTCTCCAGGCACTGGCCCTGCTTGCAGACCCAGCGCACCGCGGTGGTACCCTCGCACACCGGCACGCCGAACGCGACACAATCGCCGTCAGTGCCACAGGCCGGAACACAGCTCCCGAGGAGGCACTGGAGGCCCAGCGCACCGCAATCCAGGAAGCCGTTCAAGACGGGTGCGCAAACGCCCGCGTCGCAGAAGTACTCCACCGCGAAGTCTCCGTCGCAAACGACTTCCACCCCACCTCCGGGACAGTCCGCGTCGCTCCCGCACGCCGGGGCGCACCAGGCCTGCAAGACCTTGTCGTCGAAGGGGTCCACGGCCTCGGTGCAAAGCAGCCCGTTGGCCGCACAGTCTTCGAGCACGCCGATCGCGCACAGCCCGTCGAGGCACGCCGCCCCCCTGACCTGGTCCTTCAGGCACCACGGGCCCGGGGGAAAGACCTGCGGGTTGCAGTCCGATACCTGGCCGCAGGGTTCCATGCACCCTTGGCCGGGCACGCACGGCCACCCCAGCGCACCGCAATCCAGGAAGCCGTTCAAGACGGGTGCGCAAACGCCCGCGTCGCAGAAGTACTCCACCGCGAAGTCTCCGTCGCAAACGACTTCCACGCCACCTCCGGGACATTCCTCCCCGTCGCTCCCGCACGCCGGAGCGCACCAGGCCTGCAAGACCTTGTCGTCGAAGGGATCCACGGCCTCGGTGCAAAGCAGCCCGTTGGCCGCACAGTTCTCGAACACGCCGATCGCGCACAGCCCGTCGAGGCACGCTGCCCCCCTGACCTGGTCGTTCAGGCACCACGGACCCGGCGGAAAGACCTGCGGGTTGCAGTCCGGTACCTGGCCGCAGGGTTCCATGCACCCTTGGCCGGGCACGCACGGCCACCCCAGCGCACCGCAATCCAGGAAGCCGTTCAAGACGGGTACGCAAACGCCCGCTTCGCAGAAGTACTCCACCTCGAGATCCCCTTCGCAGACGACCCCCGTTCCGCCCTCGGGACAGTCCGCGGTCGTGGCGCACGGGCCGCCGATGCAAACGCCGGCTGCGCAGACCTGACTCTTCTCGGCGCATAGCTCGACCAGACCGACCTGGCACTTGCCGGAGAGGCAGCGAGATCCGAACACTGCGTCCGCCTCCGGGGTGCACGCATCGTTCCCGAAGGCCTCGCAGTCCTCGTTGGCCAGGCACGGTTCCACGCAAGCCCCACCGTCGCAAACCTTGCCGTACGGGGAGCAATCGGCGGAATCCACGAGCACGCAGGAACCGAACTCGTTGCACTCGTACCAGGCTACGGCCGTGCCGATGCACTGCTTCCCGCCGCTCCAGGAGCAATCCCACACGGAAGTGCAGGTGCCCGGCAGGGCCGGCCCGCCGACGGAAAAATGATCGACCAGGAGCGTGGCGATCCCGGTATCGGCCTCGAGCGCGGGCGGGAAGACCTCGACGACGTTGCCGGTCCCGGACCAGAGCACGACCAACGCCGCAGGATCCGCCGTGGCCTCGAACGGGAGTGCCACCGAGACCGGGACGAGAAAGAGCAAGCCTTCGGGCTCGAAACGGTAGAACGGACCGGCCGGCACAAAGCCATTGACCGCCAACGGGGCCGTCGTTTCCACGCTCAGCACGACCTCTTCCGTCAGCGCGCCCGGGGGCACGATGAGCTCGCCACCTTTCGGCAGGGGGAAGGTACCCCCGTCGGGCCCGACGACCGCCGTCGCCTTCTCGGGCATGGCATCGGCAGACGTCTCCTCGGCGACGAGCTCGGCCGCGGTTTCGGCTCCCAGGTCCTCCGCCTTGTCCACGTCTGGTTGCCACGCGTCCGGTGTCGCCTCTGCGGCGACGTCCGGCGGGAGATCGTCCACGACCGCATCGGTAGGCAGGTCTGCATGTACTTCTGTGGTGCCCACCTCTGCGAGGGCTTCCGGCCGCGGGTCCGTGGTCGCGTCCCTGGCCAGGTCCGCGGGGGTGTCACCGGGCAGCTCTGCGGCCCCATCGAAGGCCAAGGGGTCCGCAACTTCGTGTGCATCCGGCGCTCCGCCGTCGGGTCCTCCGGCGCTCCCGGACCCGCCGCATGCAACGCTCAGACCAGCCAACAGGAGAACGAGTGTCGCCAGAAAACGTATGGACGCAACCTCTCTACCCGAAGGGGAGAAATGATCCTCTCTGCCTTCGCTTACCCATCGTCTCGGTGAGCCCTGGCGAACTATCCTTCGGCTGGTTGCTCCCCAGCAGAGCCTGCTTCCGTTTCGCCCGACCAACATCATGGTACCACCGTTCCCGAGGGGCAGCAAGCCCTTGCGCATCTCCCAAATCGTCCGCTGGTTTTCGGGCAGGCAAGGGCGGACGGGCGGGTTCGGTGCCGGAAGCGGTGGTCGAGGGGGTGTTGGGCGTGGGGCGACGAGTTCCGCAGGGGCCAGGGTGGCC
>VGRX01000082.1 GCA_016875215.1 Deltaproteobacteria bacterium | reverse complement strand
CCCCCCGACACGTCCGACACGTCCGACACGTCCGACACGTCCGACACGTCCGACACGTCCGACCCATCCGACGTCAAGAACCCGTGCCTCGAGCTGGACTGCGACGATCTGAACCCGTGCACGGTCGACTGGTGCGAGTCGGAATCGGGCTGCTGGCATGCACCGGCCGATTCGCCGTGCAACGACGGGGATCCGTGCACCAATTCCGACTGGTGCCTCCTGGGAACGTGCATCGGCCAGCCGTCCCCGTGCGACGAGGGGATGGTCTGCTCGAAGGGCAAGTGCGTGTGCGAGATGACCTGCCAAGGCAAGCAGTGCGGATCCGATAGTTGCGGGTCGATCTGCGGAGTCTGCGGCAGTTGGCAGGACTGCGACGACGGGCAGTGCATCGACCACTACCCGCCTCCCCCGTACGGTCCCAACATCGGCCAGGTCGTGCCGGATCACGAATTCAAGGTCCCCGCGGATCTGTCTTCCGTCACCTTGCGCGAGTACTGGAAGCAGGGCAAGCTGATCCTGGTGACCTACAACGCAGGCTGGTGCAAGGTGTGCAAGGAGGACACGGTGCTCCTCAATGTCTGGCACGAAGCCTATGGTCCGTCCGGCCTGCAGGTCGTTTCAGTGATGTACGAGGACCCGTCGGGCAGCCCGATCTCCCAGGGGTACGCCAAGTTCTGGCAGAGCTACTATGCCACGCAGTACCCGCTGCTGATGGACCAGTCGTACGCAGACGGACAAGGCAAGGCAGCGGGCGGCGCGCTGAACTTCTACTACACGCCGCTCGGCCCCATCCCGGACGGGACCTTCCCCGCAACCATGCTGATCTGCCCAAAGGACATGCGCCTCCTGTACATCAAGGCCGGCTTCTATGACGAGGAGGTCACACCCCTCGTGATGAAGTACCTGTTCGAACAGGACTGCTGAGGGGGCAGGAGGTTCGGGGCCCCCCGCAGGGAGCCCCCAGGTTCCAGCCTACTTGCAGGTGACTGCCAGATCGTAGTTCCCGATGTCGCCGGCGTAGCCGTCCACCACCACGTAGTAGGTCTTGCCGACTTCTGCCGTGAAGGTGGCCGAGGTCAAGCCGTACGTGATGCACGAGGCCGGGTTGCATCCGAGCCCGGCGTCCTGGAGCACGAGCAGGTCGAGCTCCACCGGATCGCCGGCATCGCTCTCCTCGTTGGACAGGGTGACGGTCACGGTCTTCTTCTGCGTCACCGTCAGGGTGTAGGTGTACTCCGGCGCCGGGTAGTAGTAGGAGTTGCAGGAGTAGTAGTCGATCAGGTCGGTGCTGCCGCCTCCGTCGTTGCTCCAGGCATCGAGCGCCCCGCAGGTGAGCTTGGCCTCGGGCACGGTGTCGGGCTTGCAAGCGGGCTCGCACGCCGCAGTTCCGAAGCAGTCGCCGTCGAGGCAGTCGACCAGCGTGTCCTCGTCGTTGTCGAGGCCGTCATCGCAGATCTGCTCCTTGGCCGTGCTGCACTGCACCTTGATGTGGTAGCTGCCCACTGCGCCGGCGGCACCGTCCACGATCAGGTAGTAGAGCTTGCCCTTCTTGGCATCGAAGGTCTTCTGCCCCTTGCCGTGCCCGATGCAGTTGGTGGTCAGACACTGGAGCTGGGCATCCGCCTCCACGACGAGGATGCTGGTCTCGGCCGATTCCTTGGTGAGAAAGACCGTGACCTTGGTATCGTACTCGGGCACGAAGTTGTAGACGTACTCCGGGCCGTCCATGAGCGTCTCGACGCAGGAGTACTTGTCGGCCTTGTCCGTGGCAAGCCACGACCAGGTGTAGTAGTCCTCTTCGAAGCCGCAGCCGATCTCGAACGGGAAGATGTTCGGGTTGCAGTCGTCGGTGCACGCGGGGTCGAGCTTGCAGTCGGTGTCGTCGCAGTCCTTCTTGGTGTCGCCGTCGTCGTCCTTGCCGTTGGCGCAATCGGTCTCGATGTTGGGCGGGCACTCCACGTTGATGGTGTAGCTGCCCTCGGCCCCGGCCCAGCCGTCGACCACGACGTAGTAGGTCTTGCCCGCGAGCCCGGAGAAGGTGGCCTCGCTGAAGCCCTCGGCAACGCAGCTGTTGGGGAGGCATTCGCCCGCGGCACCGGCGGTGAGCACGAGCACGTCAGTCTCGGCGGTCTCGTCGGACAGGGTGACGGTCACCTTGCCGGTCATCGGTGCGACGAAAGCGTAGGTGTACTCCGGCCCCGTGTACTCCCAGTCGTTGCAGTTGTACGCTTCGATTCCGTTGGTGCTGCCGGAGCCATAGTTGGACCACGAATCGGACTTGCCGCAGTAGAGGGTCCACGACGGCTTGCAGATCGGTGCGGGACACTCGGGGGTCCCCAGGCAGTCCTCGTCCTTGCAGTCGACCTTGCCGTCGCCGTCGTCGTCCTTGCCGTCGCCGCAGTTGATCTCCTTGAGCGGCTTGCAGTCGACCTTGATGGTGTATGTGCCCGCCGCGGGCAGAACGCCCCCCTCGTAGCCGTCCACCACGAAGTAGTAGGTCTTTCCCTTTGCTGCGTCGAAGGTGACGGTCGAGTAGTCCCAGTCGCGGCACTGCTCCGGGTCACAGCCCTGGCCCGCTCCCTCGAGCACGATCACGTCGGTGTCGGCCTTCTCGTTCGAGAGGGTGACGGTCACCTTGCCATCGTAGGGGGCGGTGAAGGTGTAAGTGTACTCGGGGCCGAGGTAGTCGAACGGCGAGCAGGCATAGCCGTCCACGACATCGGTGGCGCCGCTCTTGTCGTTGCCCCACGAATCCGTGCCGCCGCACTTCAGCGTCCAGTCCGGCTTGCAGGTGTCCAGGCACAGGTTCTGCGTGCCGGGCTGGCAGACGCCGTCCTTGCACTTGTCTCCCCCCGTGCACGGATCCTTGTCATCGCAGACCGCGGTGTTGGGCACTGCGATGCAGCCGAGCTGTGCGTCGCACGAATCGTTGGTGCACGGGTTGCCGTCGTCGCAGGTGACGCTCGCGGCACCGGTGCAGACGCCCCCCTTGCACGCATCCTGCTGGGTGCACTTGTTCGAGTCGTCGCACGGCTTGCCGTCCGCGAACGCTGCCTGCTCGCACTTGCCGGTCCCCTTGTTGCAGAAGGTGACCTTGCAGTCCGTGTCCTTGGAGGTATCGCAGGTCACGATGGTCGCAGGGTCGATAACGCACTTGGCCCCCTTGCAGACCAGCGTGCCGTTGCACTTGTTGCCGTCCTCGAACTTGGCGCAATCCTCGTTCTTGGAGCAGACGCAGGACGGGTCGACCGTGCCGACGCAGATACCCTGCTCGCAGTGGTCGTCCGGGGTGCAGGGGCTGCCGTCGTCACAGTCGATGCTGTTGTACGAGTACACGCACCCGAGCTTGGGATCGCACGCGTCGTCGGTGCACAGGTTGCCGTCGTCGCATACCAGCTTGGCTCCCTTGCACGCGCCGTTGACGCACTTGTCGTTCTCGGTGCACGCGGTCTTGTCGTCGCAGGGGGTGGCGTCGGGCACCGTGCCGAACACGCAGGCCCCGGTCTCGGGATTGCAGGTCGAGGTCTGGCACGGGCCGAGCGCAGGATCGGCGCAGTCCACGACGCTGTCCGGGTCCACCTGGCACTTCTTGTTCTTGCAGACGAGCTTGCCGTTGCACAGGTCCGCATCGTCGAACGGGACGCAATCTTCGTCCTTGTTGCACCCGGAGCAGCCGGGGATCGGGTCGCCGACGCACACGCCGTCCACGCAATGGTCGTTCTGGGTGCAGGGGTCGGAATCGCCGCAGCTTCCCGTCTTGGGCGTGTAGACGCAGCCGGTGTTGGGGTCGCAGGAATCCTGCGTGCACGCGGTCTTGTCCTCGCAGTCCACGGGGAGCCCCTTGCAGACGCCGCCGGTGCAGAAGTCGGAGTGGGTGCAGAAGTTCTGGTCATCGCATGCGGTGCCGTCGAGCGCGTTGCTGGTCTCGCACTTCCCGGTGGCCGGGATGCACTTGTACTCCTTGCACAGGTTGTTGCCCGTATCCCCGCAGGCCACGACGGTGGCCTCGTCCACCACACAGCTCCCGTCCTTGCAGATCAGGATGCCGTTGCACAGGTTGCCGTCCTCGTACTCCGCGCAGTCTGCGTCGGCCGTGCAGGAATCGCACTCCGGGACCGGGGTACCCGTGCACTTGCCCGCAACGCACTTGTCATCCTTGGTGCAGAGGCTCCCGTCGGAGCACTCGGTGCCGTCAGCCACGGCGGTGAACGCGCACCCCTCGGCCGGATTGCACGAATCCTGCGTGCACT
The DNA here is from genome assembly GCA_016875215.1 of Deltaproteobacteria bacterium. Classification (GTDB taxonomy): domain Bacteria; phylum Myxococcota_A; class UBA9042; order CAIXZC01; family CAIXZC01; genus CAITUV01. The sequence continues at coordinate 11,262 of VGRX01000082.1, read as the reverse complement.
TGTCCTTGTCATCGCACTTCACCAGCGTTCCGACGCAGGAACCTGCCTGGCACGTAGTATCGGACGTACACTTGTCGGAATCGTCGCACGCGGCACCGTCGGCCTTGGGCTTGGCCTTGCACTGGCCGTCGGCCTCGTCGCAATAGGCGGTCTCGCACACGCCGGCCGGAGCACCGGAGCAATCCTTGACCGTGGCCGGATCGACCTTGCAGGCCCCTGCCTGGCAGGTCACGATGCCGTTGCACGCATTGGCGTCGTCGTACTTCTTGCACTCCTCGTTGGTTGCGCACTCGCAGATGCTGGGACCGCCGGTGCACACGCCGTTGGCGCACTGGTCCGGGCTGGTGCACGGGTTGCCGTCGTCGCACGCCTTGGTGTTGGGTGCGAACACGCACTGGCCCGAAGCAGGGTCGCACGAGTCGTCGGTGCACAGGTTGCCGTCCGAGCACTCCTTGACAGCGCCCTGGCATTCGCCCTGGAAGCACTGGTCCGCCTGGGTGCAGACATTGCCGTCATCACAGGCTGTGCCGTTCACGATCGGCACGAGCATGCACTGGCCCTGGACGCAATCCACCTTCTGGCAGGTGTTGGGGTCGAACTTCCCCTTGCACTCGTCCGCGGTGGTGCAGCCGAAGACCTGTCCGTCCTCGCCGAGGTCGGTCCCTTCCTGGGTATCCTCGTCGATGGGGGCGTTCGTTCCGCCGCTGCTGCAGGCCATGCACAACGCACCAAAGAGCAAGACAGCCGTTCTCCTGAGTGTCATCTTCCATCCCTCCTTCAGTTGTTCAGCGCACTCGGTTCCTTTCGGGGGGACTGCCTATACTCCGGGAGGATCGGCTTGTCAAGCTTCTCAAAGCTTCTCGCTTCTCAAAGCTCCCTGGTCCACCAGAGATTCCCCACACAGGCAGGCTCATCGCCCTCTGGACGCCGTTGATGGTGGATTTGGGGGCTCCCTGATCGTCCGCTGGAAGCGGGAGGACGTGAACGGGCGGTCCGGGAGTTCGTTTGATTCGCACGGGCGGCAGAGGTACGATGGGGCGGGATTCGGGCCGGAGGTGCACGCATGGGGAGCGGATGTCGCAGGTGGTCATGGTACGGTGTCGCCGGAGGTGCACGCATGGGGAGCGGATGTCGCAGGTGGTCATGGTACGGTGTCGCCGGAGGGGCGGCACTGCTGATGTCCGGTGGTTGTGCTGGCGGCAGCAGCACGACCGTGGAAAAGGATCTCTCGGCCGACACCCGCGGCGGGGATGCCGTGGCGGAGGTGCTCGCTGAGCTCGGAGTGGCCGACCGGGGAGACCCCGAGCTTGCGGGCGAGCTTTCCGCTCCGCCCGATTCCGGCGAAGTGCAGGGAGGCTGCGAACCGGGCACGGGTTGCCTGGGGGAGGCCTGCACCACCGGAGCGGACTGCCTGTCCGGGTACTGCGTCGAGCACCTCGGGAGCCTCGTGTGCACGAGCGATTGCATCGAGGAGTGCCCCCCCGGCTGGACGTGCGAGCTGGTGGGCGGCCTTGGCCCGGACATGGTGCACGTGTGCATCTCGGAGCTCCGCATGCTGTGCAGGCCGTGCGCTACCGGGGCCGACTGCACGACCGTGACCGGGCAGGAAGACCGATGCGTCAGTTACGGGACGGCCGGGAGCTTCTGCGGCGGCTCGTGCCAGCAAGGAATGGGGTGCCCCGACGGGTACGAATGCCTGGAGACCCCGGACGTGCAGGGGGTCGTCTCGCTCCAGTGCGTCGTCGCAGGCGGGGGTGAGTGCACGTGCAGCCAGAAATCGGTCGAGCTGGCGCTGTCCACGCCGTGCTGGCTCGAGAATGCCTTCGGGAAGTGCGGGGGCAAGCGCGTGTGCGAAGCCGGTGGGCTCAGCGAATGCACTGCCGCCACGCCTGCGGGGGAGGAATGCAACGGTCTCGACGACGACTGCGACGGGACCAAGGACGAGGACACGTGCGATGACGGCAATCCCTGCACCAAGGACGCTTGCAAGGGGGAATCGGGGTGCGGCCATGAGCCCCTGTCCGGAACCAACTGCGACGATCTCGACGTCTGCACCCTGACCGATCATTGCGACAACGGGGAATGCAAGGGTTCCCCGGTGGTCTGCGATGACGGCAACCCGTGCACGGACGACGGCTGCAACGGGCAGGACGGGTGCGTGTTCGAAGGCAACCAGGCGGAGTGCGACGACCAGGATCCGTGCACGCTCGGCGACACGTGCAAAGGGGGCAAGTGCCAGGGGATCCCGGTGAGCTGCGACTGCACCACGGATGCGGACTGCAAGGCACTGGAAGACGGCGACGCGTGCAACGGCAAGCTCTACTGCGACACGACCGGCGTCCAGTACCTGTGCAAGGTGGATCCGGGCACGGTGGTGGAATGCCCGGAGCCGGACGGAATCGGCGCCGAGTGCCAGGCCGCGTTCTGCGAGCCCGCGACCGGCAAGTGCTCGACCGTGCCCGCCATGAACGGGTTCGGGTGCGACGACGGGGACGAGTGCAGCGTGGGCGAGGTCTGCTCCGCCGGCGTGTGCGGCGGAGGCGTCCCACTGGCATGCAACGACGGGAACCCGTGCACGAACGACCAGTGCGTGCCCGGAGTCGGGTGCAAGTTCACGCCCAACCAGGCCAAGTGTGACGACGGCAACGCGTGCAGCAGCGTGGATCAGTGCAGCGGCGGCGTCTGCACCGGGCTGTCGTGGGTCGACTGCAGTGACGGCAATCCGTGCACGGACGATTCCTGCCAGCCGGGCTCGGGTTGCGTGCACGCGGACAACGCGTCCCCGTGCAACGACGGCAGCCTGTGCACCATGAGCGATACGTGCGAGGCGGGGCAGTGCAAGCCGGGCAAGCCGGTCTCGTGCGATGACGGGAACCCGTGCACCCAGGACGCGTGCAACGCGCTCGTGGGCTGTACCCACGTCAAGCTGTCCGGACCGTGCGACGACTTCGACCCGTGCACCGTGGGGGACGTGTGCAATGGCGGCGTGTGCACCGGGACGCTGCCGCTCGACTGCGACGACAAGAACCCGTGCACCGCCGACACTTGCGTTCCGCTTGCCGGCTGCTCGCATGACAACAACACCCTGCCGTGCACGGACGGCAACCCCTGCACGACGAACGACAAGTGCGGGCTGGGCAAGTGCATGCCGGGTGCGCTGCTGGTGTGCAACGACGGGAACCCCTGCACGGACGACTCGTGCGACCCCGGCTCCGGATGCAAGTTCGCTCCGAACGACGCGGCATGCGACGACGCAAACCCGTGCACATCGGGCGACCAGTGCGTCGCCGGGAAGTGCAAGGGGACCGGCGGCCTCGACTGCGACGACAAGAACCCTTGCACCACCGATACGTGCGACCTGGCCGGTGGTTGCCTGCACCTGCCCAACTCGAACCCGTGCGACGACGGGAACCTCTGCACGCCCAAGGACGTGTGCAAGAACGGCGGATGCGAGGGGTCGGGCTCGCTCACTTGCGCGGACGGGAATCCATGCACCGACGATTCCTGCGATCCGGCCATGGGTTGCCAGTTCGTCCCCAACCAGGCCAAGTGCGACGACGCAAACGCGTGCACGCTGGACGAAGCATGCAGCGGCGGCGCCTGCAAGGGCGGGGTGGCGCTTTCGTGCGGCGACGGCAACCTCTGCACCACCGACTCGTGTGATCCCGCGGCGGGGTGCGTGTTCACCGCCAATTCCAACCCGTGCAGCGACGGGGATGTCTGCACCATGGACGATGCCTGCGCCAAGGGGGTGTGCGTGCCCGGGCCGGTCATGCCGTGCGACGACGGCGATTTCTGCAACGGCACGGAGTCCTGCCTGCCCACGAAGGGGTGCCAGGCGGGCAAACCGCCCTCCGTGGACGACGGGGTCCCCTGCACCGCAGATGCCTGCGATTCGCTCCAGCAACTTGTGACCCACACGCCCAACCATGCCGTGTGCCCGGCCGGAGGGCTCTGCACGACCGGCGTCTGCCACTCGGTCCAGGGGTGCATCGTAAGCACCAAGCCCGACTGCTGCGGGAACCAGCTCGTCGAGGCCGGCGAGGAGTGCGACGACGGAAACACGGTCGCATCCGACGACTGCATCGCGTGCAAGAACGCGGTCTGCGGCGACGGCATCCGCCGCATCGCAGTCGAGGACTGCGATGGGCCGGACATGGGCCCCGGAACCTGCATCTCCCTCCTGGGCGCCGGCTACGAAGGCACCGTCAGCTGCACCGCCGGATGCAAGTACGATACCGCGACCTGCCAGGGACCGCTCGGAACCCAGAGCAACCCCGCAGCGAGCTGCAAGGCCATCCTCGACGCGGGCAAGTCCACCGGAAACGGCGTGTACTACCTGAAGAGCGGGGCCAACGCGGTCAAGGCCTGGTGCGACATGGCCGGCGGCGGCTGGACCCTCGTCACGAGCTGGCCTCACGTTCCCACGGGCGGCGTCTGGGGCGAGTTCACCGTCGGCCTCGACGACCCGGGACCGGGCAAGAAGCACGCCCACGCGTTCCGAACGCTGTTCCCCCACCCGAACGAGGCAAGGATCATCTACCTGGGCAACAACCAGACCCTCTCGGTCAGCGTCGCTGCCGCAGCCAACTGGACGGTCGTCGACCAGGGCTGCCGCATCCAGCTCACCGACGGTCGCTACCTGATCTTCGAGCGCCTTCACTGCCAGCCCGGCCAGGGAGTCTGCGTGAACAACGGTGCCTACGACAGCGGCGTCAACTGCGACGGCGATGCCGGCCAGATCGCGGGGCAGGGCATGTTCAACAGCTGCACCAGCAACGAGTTCTGCGGGTGCGGCAGCTATGGATGGAAGTACTCCGCCGGCGGCTGCTCGCCGACGGTCTGCACGCCGACGGAACAGATCGCAGTGTACTTCCGGTAGCCTCTCCCCCTGCATCCCAACTCGGCTTCGCACTCGGCGTCGGCATCGTGATCGTCGTGGTGTTCGCCGACGTCTTGCGCGTGCCCGAGGTTGTGCTACAGTCCCCTTCCGGAGGGAAATCATGCGATTGGCCCATGTTTCGGATCTTCACCTGCTGGACCTCGAGGGCGTGAGCTGGAAGCGCTTCCTCAACCGGCGCATCCTGGGCGGGGTCAATCTCCTGCTTCGACGTGCGAAGGAGTATCGGCCCGAGGTGGTCGAGGTGATGGTGGACGATCTGATCAAGGAAGAGGTCGACCACGTGGCCGTATCGGGTGACCTGACCAACCTGGCGCTCGAAGGGGAGTTCGACAGGGTCTTCCACCTCTTCAAGCTGGTGGGGGGACGGGACAAGGTCTCGGTGGTCCCCGGCAACCACGACTACTACACGTTTGCTGCAGCGGACAACCGCAAGTTCGAGAAGTACTTCTACCCCTTCTTCGACGTGGGATTCACCGACCTCGACGTGGACATCTACCCGTACCAGAAGCGGATCGGCGACCTGCTGATCGTCGGGGTGAACTCCGCGACCCGGACCCTTCCGCCGATGAGCTACGGCACGGTCGGCGACCGGCAGCTCGATCTGCTCGACAAGGTGCTGGGCTCGGCCCAGGCCAGGTCGTGCTTCACATGCCTGCTGATGCACCATGCCCTGCATCGCCGGGACCGGCTGACCGAGACCATGTCCGGCCTGCTCAACCGGGACAAGGTGCTCGCCCTGGTCGACAAGCACAGGGTCGACCTGGTCCTTTACGGCCATGACCACCGGGGGCGGATCTGGAAGCGGGAGCAGGAGGGGCATACCACGTACCTCGTCTGCTGCGGATCGTCGTCCCGCGTGGTCCCCGACCCCGCCCGCGTCGCCCGCTACCGCATCATCCACATCGAGGACGGACGAATCCGCCGCATCGACACCAAGGTCTACGATCCCGTCGCCCGCCGCTTCATGCTGGAGTAGTGCCCCGTGGAGGAACAACCAGATCGAACCGAGGGCGTCGAGGCACCCTGCCGACAAGGCGCGAGCACGAGGCAGACAACTACGCCCTGAGCACCGTCACATCGTAGGCCAGGATGCGCTCGTCGTGGGTGGCAAGCACCAGACCCTCGCTCCGTGCCTGGGCCACGAGCATCCGGTCGAACGGATCGCGATGATGGTCTGGCAGCTCCTGCGCCTCCCGGGCATGGTGCCAGTGGATCGGAAGTCGCTGGAACGGCTCCTCTGCGAGCACTTCGTACCAGTTGTCCGGGATGGTGAGCTTCCCGAGCGTCCGCTTGATCGCGATCTCCCAGATGGTTGCCGCACTCACGGTGACCACGTTGCCGGGGTCCGCGATGGCCCGCTTCACCTCCTTCGAGAGCTTCCGGGAATCCGCGAGCCACCACAGGAGCACGTGCGTGTCGAGCAGGAGCTTCATGACCGCCCCGCCCCCATCGCCTCCGCGATGTCCTCCGGGAGGACGTCGAAGTCCGCGGCGATACGCACCTTCCCCTTGAGCCTTCCGGCCACGCGTGGGCGCCTGGAGGCATCGTAGGCCCGGAGCACGGCAACCGGCTTGCCGGCACGGCTGATGATCACCTCTTCTCCTTGCAGCACGCGTTCGACCAGGGCGGAGAGCTGCGCCTTGGCTTCGGAAATGGAATCGACGACCATGGATGCGCCTCCGTCCTGGAATAAGACCAGATCTGGTCTGGCCAACTTTACTGTACCTCGGTCGGTGGGGACCGTCAACACAGTTGACATCGGATCAGATCAGATACAAGATTCCGCGGGCCTGGGCGTGGGGGATTGGTTCGTGCACGCCGGGGCGGGAGGGATGACCCATGGGACTGACCCTGCGGGAGCTTGCAGGCAAGCGAGTGCACCTGCTGGGAATCGGCGGCATCGGAGTATCGGCTCTGGCGCGGCTGCTGCTTCCGCATGGCGTGGCGGTCAGCGGCTGCGACGTCCGGGAATCGGTGCTCATCGACGCGCTGCGGGCGGAAGGGGTGACGGTAGACATCGGTCATGACCCGTCCCACCTGGACCGGTGCGACGTGGTGGTCTACTCCACCGCGGTGCCGAAGAACAACCCGGAGCTTGCCGCTGCCATCGAGCGCGGGATGCCCGTGCTGCACCGATCCGAGCTGCTCGCCCTCCTGGTCGGGGCCCGGGATGCCGTCGGAATCACGGGGACCAACGGCAAGGGAACCGTCTCGGCCATGCTGACGTGGATCCTCGAGTCCGCGGGGATGTCGCCGGGGTTCTACATCGGTGCGCTCTGCCCCAACCTGGGCACCAACGCCCGCCCCGGAACCGGCCGCCACCTGGTCGCGGAGCTGGACGAGAGCGACGGGTCGCTGGTCAACATCCATCCTCGCCGGGCCCTGCTCAACAACCTGGAGCTCGATCACCTCAACTACTACAGCAGCCTGGAGCACGCGGTCGAGACGCTGACCCGCTTCTTCAACGGGCTTCCGGAGGGCTCGACCGGGTTCTTCAACGTCGATGACCCGGGCGTCCGAAAGGTGATGGAGCGGTTGGAAGGACTGTCGATGGTGACGTTCGGAAGGAACTCCGAGGCGGATTATGTCTACCGGGAGTTGCTGCTCACGGATACGCACTCCCGCTTCGCCGTGTCGAAGAACGGCCCGGGTGGTCGGGCGGAGCTCGGCGAGTTCGACCTCAACGTGCCCGGCGCCTACAACATCGAGAACGCGGCTGGGGCCATCGCTGTTGCCTGTGAAGCGGGCGTTCCGGTCGAGGCCATGCGGCGGGCGCTGGCATCGTTTCAAGGGCTTGTCAACCGGTACACCGTGCTCGAGGCGGGCCCGCACCGGGTGATCAAGGACTACATGTCGCACCCCATGGGCATGCGCAAGGTGCTGGCGACCGCGGCGCTCGGCAATCCGCAGCGGCTGGTCGCCGTGTTCAAACCGTATCGATACACCATGATCCGCTACCACGCGACCAACTATGCGGAAGCGTTGTCCAGTGCGGACGAGGTGGTGGTGACCAGGATGTGGGAGGCGGACGAGGAGCCGATCCCCGGGGTCGACACGCTCTGGCTGGTGGACGAGCTGCGCAAAGCGGGGCTCGACGTGAGCTACGTGGAGGAGATGGCGCCCATCGTGGACCATGTTCTTGCGCGGGCCTCGCAACGGGATTGCGTCGTCTTCTTCGGCGGCAACGACCTGTTCGAGATCGCTCAGCGGCTTCATGAGAAGTACGAGGAGATGGGGGATGTGGAAGGCGAGTGAGCATCGTTTCAGCGTCCTGGGGCTGGCAAGGACCGGCGTCGCAGCGGCCAACTGGCTTGCGATGCACGGGATGGACGTGCTGGCCAGCGACCCGAAGCCCGCGGGGGAGCTGCCGCTGGACAGGCTCCACCCTGCGGTGAAGACGGTTCCGGGACGCAACGAGGTCCGGGAAGGGGATGTGGTTGTGATCAGCCCGGGGATCAAGCCGCATACACCGGCCTGGAACCTGGCGCACGAGAAGGGGAGCGAGGTTCTGTCGGACATCGACCTGTTCGCGCGGCTCTGCCCATGCCCCATCGTGGCGGTTACCGGGACCGACGGCAAGTCCACGACGACCGCGCTCATCGGCGAGCTGCTGCGAGGAGCGGGCAACGACACCTTCGTCGGAGGCAACATCGGCTGGGCCTGCATGGAGGGGCTCGACGGGCTGACTCCGCAATCCGTGGCCGTGCTCGAGGTGAGCTGCTTCCAGCTCACGCACTGCCCGACGTTTTCCCCCGCGGTGGCTGTGGTGACCAACATCGCAGAGGATCACGTCGAGTACCACGGGACGTTCCAGGCCTATGTCGAGGCCAAGCAGATGATCTATGCCAACATGGGGCCGGGGCAGCGCCTGGTGGTCAACGGCGATGATCCTGAGATCGCGAAGTGGCGGCTGCCCGAAGGTGTCGAGGTGCGTCGCTTCGGCTGGCAGGACCGATTCGAGCTGTGGGCAGACGACCGGGCGGTCTACGTCGACGGCAGACGGCAGCATGGCCACGACGAGCTGCGCCTCCCGGGGCGGCACAACGTGGAGAACATCATGGCCGCGGTGGCCGCGGTCGAGGGGCGGTTCGCCACACCGGAACGGTTCCTTCCGGCGCTGAGGGGCTTTGCCGGGCTCGAGCATCGCATGGAGTTCGTGGCCGAGATCCGCGGGGTCTCCTGGTACAATGATTCCAAGGCAACCAACCCGCATGCCGCGACTGCGGTGCTCAACGCATTCTCCGACCGGTTCTGGCTGCTGGCCGGAGGATACGAGAAGGGAAGCGACTTCTCGGAGCTGGGGAAGCTGGTTGGGGAAAAGACGCTTGGGGCCGTCCTGTTCGGCGTCACGAAGCACCGTATCGCGGACACGATTCCGGCGGGCCATCCGGTCCACCTCGTGGAGAACCTGCCCCAGGCGGTGCAGAGGGCTTTCGAGCTGGCCCGCCCGGGCCAGAGGGTCATCCTGGCGCCTGCGTGCGCGAGCTTCGGGGAGTTCAAGGACTTCGAGCATCGGGGGCATGTGTTCAAGGAGCTGGTGCGGCGTCTCGCCCAGACGAGAGGTGCGTGATGAGTGAGATGATTCGGGAGATCCTGGTATCGGCAGCGGGGGAGATCGAGGCTGCCGTCGACGAGCGGGGGCTCAAGGACGTCGAGGTCAAGTACCGCGGCAAGAAGGGGCTGGTGACCGGCCTGATGAACCGGATGCGCGAGCTGACTCCAGCGGAGCGGCCCGGCTTCGGCAAGGCGGTCAACGATGCCAAGGATGCCATCCAGAAGCAGGTGGACAAGCGGCGCGGTGACCTCAAGGCGCTCGTCCTGATGCAGGAGGTTGCGGACCCGTTCTACGACCCCACCCTTCCCGGTCTGCCCGAGGTGGAGGGGTCGCTGCATCCCCTGACCGCCATCTCCCAGGAAATCATGGAGATCTTCCGCTCCATGGGGTTCATCATCCCCGACTACCCCGAGGCGGAATCGGAGTTCTTCAACTTCGAGGCGCTCAACATCCCGTCCGACCATCCGGCCCGCGACATGCAGGATACGTTCTGGCTCAAGGACGGCAACCTGCTGCGCACGCACACTTCCCCGGGGCAGGTGCGGGCGATGCGGGAGTTCGCCCCCCCGTTCCGGGCCATCTTCCCCGGCAAGGTCTACCGCTACGAAGCGGTCGATGCCTCGCACGAGCACACGTTCCACCAGGTGGAAGGGCTCCTCATCGATCGGGAGGTCTCGGTCGCGAACCTGATCCACAGCATGAAGGTGCTGCTCGACCGGATCTTCAAGCGGGACGTGAAGATAAGGCTTCGCCCGGGCTACTTCCCGTTCGTGGAGCCGGGGTTCGAGCTGGACATCGAGTGCGCGGTATGCGGCGGAAGGGGGTGCTCGGTCTGCAAGCAGAGCGGCTGGGTCGAGCTCCTCCCGTGCGGCCTGGTCCATCCCAACGTGATCCGCCTGGGCGGTCTCGATCCGACCGAGTGGCACGGGTGGGCATTCGGCCTGGGCCTGTCCCGGCTGGTGATGATGAAGTACAAGATCAACGACATCCGCCACCTCATGGGCGGCGACCTCAGATTCCTCGAGCAGTTCAGGTAGGAGGGGGCCTTGAAGATATCCTGGAACTGGCTGAAGCGGCATGCGGACCTTGACGGCATCAATCCCTACGACATGGCCAACCGGTTCACCATGGCGGTGGCGGAGCTGGAGGGGATCGACGAGTTCGGCGAAACGTACGATCGGGTGCTCACGGCGCGGATCCTCGGCTCCCGGCCGCATCCCAACTCGCAGCGGCTGGCGCTGGTCGACCTCGACCTCGGCGGCGGAAGGAACGTGACCGCGGTCTCCGGCGCGCCGAACCTCACCCCCGGGTTCGTGATTCCGTTTGCGCAACCCGGCGTGGTGCTGGAGGGGATCGAAGGGAAGCCGACCGTCCGCGAGGCCGACGTCAAGGGGGTCGTCAGCCCGGGCGTGACCTGCTCGGAGCTCGAGCTGGGCATATCCCAGGACCATACGGGGCTGCTCGAATTCCCGGCGGATACGCGGATCGGAATTCCGCTGACCGACGTGCTGCCGGTGCACGACTACATCCTCGAGATCGACAACAAGTCGATCACGCACCGTCCCGACCTGTGGGGGCACCGAGGCATCGCCCGTGAGGTGGCGGCACTGGCCGGACGGCGTCTGCTTCCGTTCGACGTGACGATTCCCCAGACCTCGGATGACCCGCTGGCGGTGCGTGTGGATTGTCCGGATCTGTGCCCGCGGTATTGCGCTCTCTCGTTCGACGGCGTGATGGTGCTCAAGAGCCCGCTGTGGCTGAAGCTTGCGCTCTCGAGGGTCGGCGTGCGGCCGATCTACAACCA
>VGRX01000081.1 GCA_016875215.1 Deltaproteobacteria bacterium | reverse complement strand
GTTTCGTCGCAGGGGACCTTGTTGAGCTTGTGCGTGCAACCTGCGACTGCGTCACACGCGTCGTCGGTGCAGAGGTTCCCGTCGTTGCAGTCGACGGCCCCCGTCGTCACGCACTTCCCCCCGGTGCATACATCTCCCGAAGTACACGCGTTGCCGTCACTGCAAGGCGCCTGGTTGGGCAGGAACACGCACCCCTTGAGAGGGTCGCAGGAGTCATCGGTGCAGACGTTGCCGTCATTGCAGGCGAGCATTCCGGTCCCCGCGCACACGCCGCCGAGACACTTGTCCCCTGTCGTGCAGGCGTCGCCGTCATTGCAGGCCAGGGAGTTCGGCGTGGAAACGCACCCCACCGCCGGCTTGCAGGAGTCGTCCGTGCACGGGTTCCCGTCGTTGCACGACATCGCCACGCCGGGCAGGCAGTCGCCCGCCTTGCACGCCCCGCCCACAGTGCACGGGTCACCGTCGTCACAGGCAAACCCCTCGTGGTCCGGAGCCGTTCCGCACGCTCCGGTTGCCAGGTCGCACGTAGCCTCCAGGCAGATGGCATCGACTCCCTGCGGCGGAGGGCAGGTGATCGTCGTCCCCGGCTTCACCGCACACAAGTAGGGGAGCTTGCCCTTGTCGCAGAAGAGCGTCCCGTTGCACACGTCACCGTCTTCGAGCGCGGCGCAATCGGAGCTCTCCTGGCAGTCGCACGACACGGCCACGCCTTTGCACACCCCCTGCGCACACTGGTCGGCCACGGTACAGGGATCGTCGTCGTCGCACGAAGCCGTGTTGAACGTGGCCGAGCATCCTCCCTTCCCGTCGCAGACATCGTCGGTGCACTCGTTGCCGTCGTCGCAAGCGACCGGCAGCCCGATGCACTGCCCTGCCTCACAGTGATCACCGACCGTGCAGGCATCACCGTCCACGCATTCCCCCTCGTCGAGCAGGTCGTGGTCGCACCCGGCGGCGGCCTTGCAGAAATCGTTGGTGCAGGCATTCGAGTCGTCGCACAGCTCGAGGTACTTGCCCTCGACCAGGTTCGGCTCGTCCACCTCGCCGTCGCAGTCGTCGTCGTTTCCGTTGCAGGTCTCCGGTGCCGGAACCGGAGCATCGCAAACGCTCAGCCCGGCCTCGCCGCAGACCCGCTTCCCCCCGCATGTCCCCCACTCGCTGGCCGATTCGCACGGGGTCCACAGCCCCAGTGCCACCGACTTGTCGGTGCACGGGCACACCCCGGTGTCGGCCACGCATTGCATGGTCTCGACGCCGTCGACCGAGGCCACCTTCTTGCACGAGAACCCCCACGGACACTCCTGCGTCGCCTCGCACGCCCCACCGCAGAAGCTCCCTTCCGCACCATACCTCACGCAGACGTCCTCGAGTCCGCCCGCGCTCTTGCAGTCGCCGCCGTCCTCGCAAGGCCGGCAGAGGTTCGCATGTACCGACACGCAGGCGTAGACTAGGTCCGGGGCCGCACCGGCAATCTGCTGGCACTTCCAGCCCGACGGACACTCCTCGGTGCACAGTTGAGTGCATACGCCGTCCCCCATGTGCTCGACACACCAGCCGGACTGGCAGTCCTTGTTGTCGGCGCACGGGTCGAGGAAGCACCCCTCTCCCGGCCGGCACTGCGGCCCGCCGAAGTCGAACGCTTCCTCGGGAAGCTGCACGTCCGGCGTGACCTCGGGCAACCCCGGCAGCTCGACGGCCACTTCGGCCGCCACCTCGGCCGCCGCATCCGTCACCACCTCGGGAACATCCGGGCCGGTGACCACCGAACCGCCGGAGGAGCAGGCGACGAGCAACGCAGCCGCTGACACCAGTCCCACCCCGGCTGCTCCGCGCACCCCTTCGCACCCGCATGGCAGATTCACCTTCATCGCTGTTCCCATCGCCTCACCTCGCCCAGTGGCAGTTTGCAACGCGCAGACAACAGCCCGCCGTAAAGGCATCACCAAACCGCAAAGGTGGCCGAGCCACCCCGGCCTCAAAGCCATTCGACGTCGACCACCCCCGCCTCGAGGATCGCCCTGAACTCAGGATCCCCGGTCAGAACCGGCACCCCCTTTTCTGCAGCCAGACCGGCAGCAAAGGCATCGGCAAGAGACAGCCGGAATCCCGCCTTCAGACGTGCGGCAGATAGCACTCGCCTGTCGGTTGCGGATACGGTTTCGACAGGTATCTCCCCTCTCTTCAAGTGTTCAAGGAAGGACTCAGCCGCCTCCGGCATCCCGCACTTGCAGAGCCGGTAGAAGACCTCTGCAACATTGATCATCGAGATGGAAAGCAAGCAACGTCCTTTCTCCGCCTCCGCAAGAGCCGAGGCAACTCGCGAAGCACCTTTCTCCCCCTGGAAGAATGCGAGCAGGGCATAGGCGTCGAGCACACGGTCACCCGGCTTTGAACTCAGACGCATGATGGCATGTCCTCCTCGAACGCTGCGTATTGAATCGCCCCTCCTCCCCCCCGGCTCCCTCAGGCCTCCGCTTCCTCCGCGTGCTCATTCAAGTGGTCAGCGAGGGCATTGGTCCCCTTGAGGATGCCCCGCCACCCGCGCCACCCGGACTTGCGTCGCCGAACTCGCCGCAACAGCACGCGATCCCCGTCCACCTCGACTTCAAGCACGGTGCCCTTGTCCAGAGACAGCTTCTCTCTGACGGACTTGGGCAGGACGACCTGCCCTTTCGACGATACGACGACTTGCGCCATGGCGCACCTCCGTCTTACCCGCATTGTAAGACGCCGGACCGAAAGGGGCAAGGAGATTCGTCTCCTCGGAGGCGGCCTCACGCAGGCGGGGCCCTGCGAATCGAGTCTGCTTGGACCCACGCGGCCACCGGTGTAGAGTATGGACTGTCGGAAGAGGGACGACGCACATGGAGAGGGAGGCTTTGGGGACTGTCCGGACGGATAGGATTACACGTCGCTGTGCGGCCTGGGACTGCGAAACGGCTGAGTTTGCCTGGGCGTGCTTCCGGGGTGCCATGCTTTGCCTGCCCTTCCTCCTCCTCTCTGGCTCTTTGGTTGCAGCCGAGCCGCAACCGCCGTCACCGGCCCCGAAGGGAACCTACTCTGCAGACCCTTCGACCTGGCCAGAGGATCTGCAGCAAGTTCCCGCACCTCCCCCGAAGACCCATCCGAACAGGAAGCGCTTGCCACGTGCGGGGACCTATTCCACCGATCCCGCCGCCTGGCCGAAGGAGCCGACCGAGGAGGAGCTCTGGGCGAGGAATCTGGCCGTGGGGGTTGGGGTCTCCGCCGGATTCGGAGCATGCGAGGACTACCACTACGACTCGGGAGGACAGGGCGAGGGCGCCTCATGGTTGTCGCCCATCCGGCTGCGAGCGTCATGGCTCGCTGCGACCTGGCTTGCCGTGGAACTCGAAACAGGATACTCGCATGCGCAAATGGGAGTGTTCGCCGCGATGTTGGATACGTCTCTGGGAGTCCGTTTCGGGCGCATGAGAGTCCCGGGCGAACGCTTTTCGATTCGTCTGTTCCTGGGGTATGACGTCGCCCAGGTCCGGGCCTACGACTGGCATGTGCAGGAGAGCTTCTGGGCCAAGGCATCCGGACTGCGTACCGGGCTTTCACTCGGGTTCCGACTACTGGCAGAACGACACTCGACCTTGACCGCATCGTTGGGGGCCGAAGTCGGCAATATCGGCTCCTACGAGTCACTCACGCGAGACTCGTTTGGTTCTGCCGTCTGGGCCGCGGGCGTGCTGGGCCTTGCCTGGGACTGGTGGCTGCTGTAGGAAGAGATGGCCATGGGCGCCAGGCCTCACCACCGCTTCCCCCTCACCCACCCCGGCACCTGGATCCGCCGCCGGAGCCGGTCCGTCGTGCTCGTCCTGCTTGCCGACGGGACCATCGTGCCGGTCCACACCAACAACACGGGTACCATGAAGTCGTGCAATGCCCCCGGAAGCGCTGTGCGGGTCTCGTGCAGCGACAACCCGAATCGCAAGCTGCCCTGGTCGCTTCATGCCGTGCGGGTCGGCAGGGCCTCCGCCGGGCTGTGAAGCAGGGCGTGGTGCCCATCGCGCTCCAGGGGGTGGCGTCGGGGCAGGGGGGGGAGGATAGGGCGAGAAGGCGATAGGGCGAATGGGAGGCATAGGACAATAGGACGAATAGGACGAATGGGAGGCATAGGACAATAGGACGAATAGGACGAATGGGAGGCATAGGACAATAGGACGAATAGGACGAATAGGACGAATAGGACGAATGGAAGACATAGGACAGCACCGGGGGAATGCGGGGGGGCTTTTGACTAGCGGCCGAGGGGGCTACTCGGCTGTTCATGCTAGGAAGCCAATCCTGCGATAGCGGCCGTTCCTTGGCCCCGCATGCTGCCTCGGCCCATCTCGTTCCCCCCCCCCCGCACCAGCGGCCTTCCGTCCTCGCGGGGCGGCGGGTCCTATTCGTCCTATTTGTCCTATTCGTCCTATGTGTCCTATTGCCTTTCCGCCGCCCCGCCGCCCCTACGGCACCACCACCGCAGTCGGTTCCGGAGACACGTAGGGCCGGGCCAGGAGCCGGTCGAAACATCCCTCCGCGTACTCGCCCGGAGTCCCGCCGCCGCGCACGCCGACCACGAAGCGAACGGGCCCCGCTGCAGACCAGGGGCCGAGGTGTTTCTGGACGTCATCTAGCCGCACCGTGACATCCTTGCCGGTCCAGGCCGTGAGAAGCCGTCGCGTCACGCCGATGCCCGCTTCGGACACGGCCTGCTGGCCGTCCACGACGATGCGGAACCCGGCTTCCGCCGGGGCCGTGCCGTCGCGAGTGCGGACGTGCTTCCCGGTCGGGTAGAAGCTGGTCTGCGCAGCATCTTCCATCAGGACCGACCAGAACGTGTTGATCGATGCCGAATAGGTCACGAGGTCCGCCTCGACCGCCACCCCGCCGGCAAATGTGCTCTTGGATGCCAGGAACGCTGCGGTGGTATCATCCGACTTGCCGCCGTTGCTCCGGGTGCAGATCATCCGCTCGAACGTCTTGGCGTAGCCGCTGCCGGAGTTGGCAGTCCACCGTGCGGCATCGGGGGCCGCGTCGTCCGTTGCGGAGAAGCCGTCGTAGAGCAGGAACACTCCGTTCGGATCGGTCCCGCCGTAGGCATCCTTCGAGCCGAAGAGCACCGGATAGCTCACCGTCTTGCCTGCTGCCTGGTTCGGAATCCTGACCCAGAGGCGCCGGTCGTTCTCCACCCAGGTGGGAAGTTGGCTTCCACCGTCGGCCGAAAAGACGGCAATGTCTGCGTGGTCGTACCGCCCCTTCTCCGCCACCCCTGAGCACTTGCCCGGCACCTGGCCGAGGTTCCTCGCTCCGTGACAGTAGAGCCCAAGGATCTCGGCCGGCTTCAACACCCGGGCAAACCAGAAGGCCTCGTCGATTCGCCCCGTGAAGTTGTAGGAATCGCCGTTGTCCTGATCGCCGCCGTTGTAGAGATCCTTGCCCGTGAATGCGGGGAACGACACGCCGGAGAACTCGGCCGCCTGTTCGCCGTCGATGAACCAGTAGGCCTTTCCGCTCGTGCCCTCGAAGCGCATCGCGATGTGGACCCACTCGTTGGCCTTGAGCTGCGGCAGGTAGGGGTGGCTGTTCGGATGGCCGGCCGGCGTGAGGCATCCCTGGTTGTTGCAGAATTCGAGCCCCTGGTACCAACTCCCGCAGCAGTTCGGGGTCACGACGAACAGCCGCATCCAGTTGCCGGTCACATAGGCGAAGGACGCGTGGTTGTTCTCGTTGTTCGTGACGTTGATCCAGGTGGCATAGGTGAACCCCTGACTCAGGTCCGCGTCGCCGATCGCTGTCCGGTAGTAGGTGCTGCCGCCCGGCAGGCTGATGGCCTTGCCCTCCACGCCCGTGTCCCATCCGGCCTGGCCTGCGAAGCTGCCGGCCCGGCGCATGCCGTACCCGGAGGAATCATCCGCCCGATTCCCGCTTCCCTCGTTGAAGTGGAGTGAGAAGAAGAGCCCGGTGAAGTCGGTCTGCAAGGTCGAGACGTCGACCGGGACCGCATAGTTGCTGAGCGGGCTGCCGCCGTCGTTCGTCACCTTGATGGTCGCGGCGATGGGCAGCTTGCCTTGCAGCGTGCACCAGGGGGTCTGTGCGGCATCGATCTTGCCGTCGCAGTTGTCATCCTTGTTGTTGGTGCAGTTCTCGAGTGCGGCGGGGTGGATCGCGGGATCCGCGTCGTTGCAGTCGTCGGCCACGGCAAACGGGTATGCAGGGTCGGGCTTGCACAGGCAGACGCCGTTGCCTCCGCCGCTTCCGTCCTTGTCCCCGTCGCCATACCACACGATGCAGTCCGAGGGGGCGTCGTCCACCTTTCCGTTGCAGTCGTCATCCTTGTCGTTGCACTTCTCCGGCAATGCCCCGGCAAGCGGATTGCAGGCGACCGGCTTCCCGCCGACGCAGTTGTCCACCGTGTGCTCGCACACGCCGAGGCCGCAGGTCGTCTTTCCCAGCTCCTCGTCGGTCTGCCCGTCGCAGTCGTCGTCCGCACCGTTGCACGATTCGTCCTTTGCTCCCTCCATCGGGTCGCACACGCCGGGCTTTCCGCCGGTACAGGCGGGAACGGAGTGGAGACAGCTCCCCTTGCCGCAGGTGAGCAGGCCGAGCTCCTCGTCCTTCTGGCCGTCGCAGTCGTCGTCCGCTCCGTTGCACGTCTCGGGGCCCGCTCCCTCCATCGGGTTGCAGACCACCAGCTTGCCGCCGAGGCAGACCGGGACTTCGTGGAAGCACGCTCCCATGCCGCAGACCGTGGTCCCCAGGTCCTCGTCGGTCTGTCCGTCGCAGTCGTCGTCCTTGCCGTTGCAGGTCTCCGGCGTGGCGCCGGCCAGCGGGTTGCATTGCTGAAGAACCCCACCCGCACATGCCGGAGCGCTGTGCTTGCAGGCTCCCTGTCCGCACTCGAGCATGCCCAGCCCGTCGTCCACCTGTCCGTCGCAGTCGTTGTCCTTGCCGTCGCACTCTTCGGCGGACGCGCCCTCCATCGGGTTGCACTCGGCCTTCTCGCCCCCCTTGCATGCGTAGGTCGCGTGCTGACACTGTCCGACTCCGCAGAAGAGCCAGCCGAGATCCTCGTCCAGCAGGCCGTCACAGTCGTTGTCCTTGCCGTCACACTTTTCGGCAACGGCCCCCTGGAACGGGTCGCACGTCTGCTTGATTCCTCCGATACAGGCCGACAGCGAGTGGAAGCACTCCCCCTTGCCGCAGGCCAGCATCCCGAGGTTGTCATCCGCACTCCCGCTGCAATCGTTGTCCACCCCGTCGCACACCTCGACGGCAAGATGGTGCACCGTCGGATCGAGCGGTGCGCAGTCCGAATCGTCCGGCTCGCCGTCATCGTCGTCGTCCGGATCCACGCAATCCTTGAGCCCATCCTTGTCCAGGTCCGGGAATCCCTCGTCCTGGAGCAGGTCGCAGTCGTTGTCCAGCCCGTCGCACAGCTCCGGTGCCCCCGGATGAACGGCAGGGGCCAGCGGAGCGCAATCCTGCGCATCGGGGGTCCCGTCGCCGTCCTTGTCATCCTCGCACGCATCGCCAACCCCATCCTTGTCGGAATCGGCCTGGGATGGATTCTCGACCAGAGGGCAATTGTCACCCTCGTCGGGCACTCCGTCGCCGTCGTCGTCCGCGTCGCAGTCATCCCCCTGGCCGTCCTTGTCCGTGTCGGCCTGGGGAGTGTTCTTGGCCTTGGGGCAGTTGTCGGTACCGTTCGGAATCGAATCCCCGTCGAGGTCGGGGTCGCAGGCGTCCCCCAGCCCGTCCATGTCCATGTCAGCGAAGCTGAGGTCGGCGACGAGCGGGCAGTTGTCCTCGGGGTCGCTCACGCCGTCGTTGTCATCGTCCGGGTCCGCGCAGTCCGCCACTCCGTCCTTGTCCGTGTCCTTGGAGCCCTCGTCCACCGTGCCGTCGCAGTCGTCGTCCTTGCCGTTGCAGATCTCGACCGCTCCGGGGTGGACACTGTTGTCCAGCGGCGCGCAGTCCGCGTCATCCGGCGTCCCGTCCGCGTCGTCATCGTCGTCGACGCAGTCCTTCCAGCCGTCGAAGTCCGTGTCTGCGAACCCCTCGTCCACGATCAGGTTGCAATCGTCGTCCTTGCCGTTGCAGGTCTCGACCGCTCCGGGGTGGATACTGTTGTCCAGCGGCGCGCAGTCCTTCTCGTCAGGCGTCAGGTCGTTGTCGTCGTCCTTGTCACACGCATCGCCGAAGTTGTCCGAGTCGTAGTCGAGCTGGAGCGGGTTGAACTCGGTCGGGCAGTTGTCGAGCCCGTCCGGAATCCCGTCCCCGTCCTTGTCGTTCTCGAGGCAGTCCGCCACGCCATCCTGGTCCGTATCCGAGAACCCCTCGTCGGCGGTCCCGTCACAATCATTGTCGATTCCGTCGCATTGCTCCGGCCCGGCCTCCTTGCCCAGGCAGACGATCATGCCCCCCTGGCAGTCCTCGGCCCCGGGGCAGCTCCCGTGCAGGTTCGTCACGAGGCAGCCCTGCCCCCACGGTCCTTCGTCCGCCTGCCCGTCGCAGTCGTCGTCCTCCGCGTTGCACGTCTCCTGCTTTGGAGACGCTGCCGAGCACCCGCTGAGCCCCCCTGCCTGGCAGGCGCGGTCGCCCGCGCACTTGCCCCAGTCGTTCTCCTGGTAGCAGTCGGTCGAGGCCATGGCGTCCACGGCAAGCTTGGTGCACGGGCAGGTCCCCTGCACGAAGATGCACTGGGACGACTTCGTGCCGGTCACGTCTTCCCGCTCCTGGCATTCATACCCCGCCGGACAGGCCTTGTCCGCGCTGCACGCGGCGCCGCAGAACGCCCCCGCGGGGCCGTAGGAAATGCATGCCTGGCCCAGGTCCACGTCGTTGGCTCGACAATCTGCGTTGGCCCGACACGGGCGGCACAGGTCCAGGAACGGCACGGCACACACGTGAACCTGGTCGGGAAGGCTCGGGGGATAGAGCGCGCACTCCCACCCTTCCGGACACTCTTCGTCGCACACCTGCGTGCACTGCTTCCCATCGGGAGTGTCGAGGCAGATGCCCGAATAGCAATCCACCCCGGAATCGCAGGGCCAGCCGATCTCTCCCTGGCCGGCGATGGTCTCGACCTGCGTCTCGGGGGCGTTTGCCTCGAACGACAGGTCCCGCCCCGCATCGGGGGGAAGGTCGGGCACGCCCGCCTCCTCTCCGGCCAGGTCGCCCTTCCCGACATCGGGTCCCAGGTCGGCATAGACGACAGTTCCCGAGCTGCCACACCCGGCAGCCAGCAGCCACACCCCAAGGAGCACCTCCGGAATCCTCCGGGCCAATCGAGTCCCCTTCATGAAGCCCTCCACGTCATCGCGCCTCTATCCACCGGTTGTACAGCCACATCGACAAGGCCGACAGCAGGCCGATGGTCATCAGGATCAGCCAGCCTGCGGAGTTCCATGTCGGATCCAGCTCGAGCAGGCCGTCGGGACGCTTCGTGGCCCCGGTGCACATGACCTCGTTGAAGATCGCGGCCCCGGCAGGTCCGCCGATGAGCGCACCGATGGCCGTCGGGAGATTCGCATAACCGAGGAACAGCCCCTCCTGCCCCTTGGGCGCCAGTGCCCCGATGTACTCGAACATCCGGGCCGACGTGAACAGCTCGCCGAACGCGACCAGCGCCACGGACAGCACGATCAGCGAGGCCCCCACCGGGAGCAGATCGAGGAACGGCGTACGCACGCTTCCCGCCAGGGCCGGAATGATGTTGACCGCCATGGACAACCCGATGATCACGGTCCCGACGACGATGGAGCGGATGGGCCGCATCTTGCCGAACAGGTGCGTGACCAGGAGCTGGAAGCAGACGATCACGAGCGGGTTCGCCATGGTGTAGATGTCCACGGCCGGGTCGGTCTCGACCACCTTCTTCAGGTAGAGCGGCAGGACGTTGTAGACCTGCGAGTACAGGAACCAGAAGCCGCTCGACACGAGCAGGAACAGAGAGAACCTCGGGTTGCGGAGCACAAGCACCATGTCCGCAAGAATCCTGGGGATCGACCGCTTCGGCTTGGGCGGACCGGCCACGTAGCCGGCCTCGCTCTCCGGGTCACGATACGCGAACAGCACCACCAGCAGCGCCATGGCAGCACAGCCCGTGCCGACCGCAAAGATATTGGCCAGCATCGAGTGGGTGCGCACGTAGAAGCTCACTCCTCGGCCGAACAGGCTGCCGATGTTGATCACCATGTAGAAGATCGCAAACGCCAGCGTCGCACGCCCCCGGTGCGTCTTCTGCACGGTCCCCGAGATACACGGCTTGACCACCGAGCCGCCCAGGCCGATGAGCAGCATCCCGAGCACCACCGGGACCACGGCAGCGGCGGTCGCGGTGACCTCGCTGCCCACCGAGGGAGACAGCGTCTGCCCCCCGAACCACACCGGGACCCCCATCAGGAAATAGCCGGAGCAGAGCAGAAGGAAGGCCGCCACCAGCGCTCTGCGGAATCCCACCTGGTCCGCAATCGTGCCGCTGAGTATCGGCAGGAAGTACACGATGCTCCACAGGAACCCGTTGAGCGTGCTGGGCCAGTAGTCCCCGAGCCCGAGCTGCCCCAGGTAGATCACGATGAAACTGGCGACGGAGTAGTACGCCCCACGCTCGAACAGCTCCGTCGTGTTCGCGGTCCAGAAGCTTCGGGGAAAAGGCTGATGTGTCATGGATGTCTCCTAGTCCGGAATACAGTTCTGCATGTCCCAGGTGCCGCACTCGTCAAGGTTGTCCCCGCAACTGCAAGGCGTGTGTGCGCTGTAGTACTTGCCCGCCTTCGTCGAGTAGTAGCCCGGGCAGTGCAGCTCCTCGGACCCGTTCTTCCAGACGTAGATGTTGTAGGTCGAGCAGGTGTCGCAGTTCGCACCGGTCCCCCGGCCATCGATGGTGCAGACGATGTTGCCCGCGTTTCCGCCCACGTGCTGCCACCCCTTGGCCTTGCATGCTGCGATGGCGACCTGGGAGCACGGCTTCTGGACGATGGTGCAGTTGGCCTCGCAGCCGTCGCCGCCCACGTTGTTCCCGTCATCGCACTGCTCGCCCGCTTCCTTGATTCCGTTGCCGCAGCAGGGAACGATGGGGGTATACACGCAACCCGTCGCCGGCTCGCACGTGTCGGTGGTGCACGGCTTGCCGTCGTTGCAGGTGACCGTGACTCCGCCGCACTTGCCGCCGGCGCAGATGTCCCCGCTGGTACAGGCACTGCCGTCGTTGCACTGTGCGGCATTGTTCGCGTACACGCAGCCGGAGGCGGGGTTGCACGAGTCGTCCGTGCAGACGTTGCCGTCATTGCACCCCAGCGGCCCCCCCGACTTGCACTTCCCGTCCTGGCAGATGTCTCCGGCCGTGCACAGGTTGCCGTCGTCGCAAGGCACGGTGTTGTTGGCATGCTTGCACCCGGCAACGGGGTCGCACCAGTCGGTGGTGCAGGGGTTGCCGTCGTCACAGTCCGGAGAAGCGCTTCCGACGCATGCACCGGCCGAGCACTTGTCCACGGTCGTGCATGCGTTTCCATCGTTGCATGCCAACGTGTTGGGAGCAAACGTGCATCCGGCCTTCGGGTCGCACGCGTCATCCGTGCACGGGTTGCCATCCGCACAGGTCAGCTTGCCGGTCCCGAAGCACGCACCGTCCTTGCACTGGTCCCCCGTCGTACACAGGTCGCCATCGCTGCACGGGGCCTGGTTGACCGTGTGCTTGCACCCCGTTGCAGGGTCGCACGAGTCATCGGTGCAGAGGTTGCCGTCGGAGCAGTCGGGCAGGGGGCCTCCCTTGCACCAACCGGCGCTGCAGGCATCCCCGAGTGTGCACGCATTGCCGTCGTTGCACGCTGCCGAGTTGGGGGTGAACACGCACCCTTCCCCCGGCTTGCACGCGTCGTCGGTGCACGGGTTGGCATCATTGCACTTGAGGAGGCCCCCGCCGACGCACTGCCCCATCTCGCAGTGGTCCCCCGTGGTGCACACGTTCTTGTCATCGCAGACCGCCTGGGACATGGTGGTGATGCACCCGACCTGCGGATCGCACGAGTTGTCGGTGCACGGGTTTCCGTCCTCGCACGAGACCGGCTTGCCGGGCTGGCAGCTCCCCCCCTTGCACGCGTCCGACGAGGTGCATGCGTTCCCGTCGCTGCAAGGAGCCGTGTTCGGGAAATGGCCGCATCCCTGGGGCGGCGTACAGACGTCGTCGGTGCACGGATTCCCGTCATCGCACGAGAGGGCGACTCCGGCCACGCAACCCGCCATGGGATCGCACGTTTCACCTCCGTTGCACGGATTCCCGTCGTCACACTTCAGGGCCTTGCCTGCGAGGCACCCCTTCTTCGAGTCGCAGGTCTCCAGGCCGTTGCAGGAATTCCCGTCGTCGCAGACGAGGAGCTTCCCCCCTGCGCAGGCCCCGCCCTGGCATACATCGTCGAGGGTGCACGGGGTCCCGTCATCGCACGGCAGTACGTTCGGGACGTGCTGACAGCCCTCCTGGGCATCACAGATGTCATCGGTGCAGGGATTGCCGTCGTTGCAGTTCACCGGCCCGCCGCCGGTGCACTCGCCCGCGGCGCACTTGGTGCCCTGGAGGCAGGCAGATCCGCTCTCGCAGGCCAATCCCTCATGCGCCGGGATGGTGCCGCACTTGCCGATTTCGGGGTCGCACCATGCGGCCTTGCAGATCGCGCTCGGTCCGGCAGGGGCCGGGCAGGTCACGAGGGTCGCGGGGGCCACCTGGCACTGGTAGGGCATCTCCTCCTTGTTGCAGAAAAGCGTTCCGTTGCAGAGGTCGCCGTCCTCGAGCGGCTTGCAGTCGAGGTCGGTCTGGCAGTCGCACTCCACCTGTACGCCGGCGCACTGACCGTCGAGGCACTGGTCCCCCAGGGTGCACGGGTCCGAGTCGTCGCAGGGCCCCAGGATCGGCTCGTACTCGCAGCCGCCGTTCTTGGTACAGATGTTCTCCGTGCACGAGTTGCCGTCGTCGCACACGACCGGGTCTCCAATGCAGGTTCCGTCGACGCAATGGTCCGCTACGGTGCACGGGTTGCCGTCACCGCATTCCCCCTCGGCCAGCGGCGTGTTGATGCAGCCCGCACCGCCCAGGCAATCATCCTGCGTGCACGCGTTGCCGTCGTCGCACAGCTCGATGTACTTCCCCCGCACCAGCGACGGCTCATCCACCTCCCCGTCGCAGTCATCGTCCACCCCGTTGCAGCTCTCTTCGACCGGCAGCGGGGCATCACACGCGGACAGCCCTGCCTCCGCACAGACCCGTTTGCCCGCGCAGGTCCCCCATTCGTCCTCGACGCTGCACGGAGTCCAGAGCGCCAGGTCCACCGACTTGGCCGTGCATGGGCACACTCCCGCATCGGCCGCGCACTGCATCGTCTCCACGCCGTCGACCGAGGATACCTTCTTGCACGAGAAACCCCACGGACACTCCTGGGTCGCCTGGCATGAGCCGCCGCAGAAGCTCCCCTCCGTACCGTAGCTGACGCACGTGTCCTCGACTCCGCCTGCGCTCTTGCACTCCCCGCCGCCCTGGCAAGGCCGGCAGAGGTTGGCATGAACCGAGACACACGCATACACCAGGTCCGGTGCGGCCCCCGCAATCTGCTGGCACTTCCAGCCCGGCGGACACTCCTCGGTGCACAGTTGAGTGCACACGCCGTCCCCCATGTGCTCGACACACCAGCCGGACTGGCAGTCCTTGTTGTCGGCGCACGGGTCGAGGAAGCACCCTTCTCCCGGCTGACACTGGGGACCTGCAAAGTCGAACGTCTCCTCAGGCTCCACGGTGCCGTCGGAACCGACCGGCAGATCCGGCGCTCCCGGCAGATCGACGCCGACCTCTGATGCCGAGTCGATCGCCTGGACGACATCGGGCCCCAGGTCGGGGGACATGAGCACGCTTCCTCCTGAAGAACAGGCGGCAAGCCCGGCGGCAAGCGCCGCAATGGCGAAAAGATGTCTGCCCATGATGGCCTCTCGAATGAGCACGGACCGGCCTCGCGCCGACCTGCCGAGGTAGTCTGCCCGCCCGCTCGGCTCAAGTCAATGGCAGACCGTCTCCCCGGATCGCCGCTCCGGGGTCTCGACGCGAACTTCTTGCCAGCCGCCCGAACGGAGAGTAATAAGATATTCTCGGGATGGAGGGGGAAACATGCCGCTCTACGACCTCAATGAATTCCTGGACCTCTCACGCAAGCTGACCTACCAACTGGAAGCAGCGACGGTCTCGCAGGACCACCTCGTTGCAACCGTGCTCCGGAGACGCAAGATCCCCGCACCCGACAAGGAGATCCTCTTCGAGGTGATCGAATACCTCGGCAAGGCATACGGCCGCAAGCGCCGCCGCCTCGGCCCCAAGGCCATTCTCCATCCCCTGCGGGCCGCCGGACTCCTGGTCGACGCCATGGGCTGTTTCAACCTCCTCGACGTCCTCTCCGCTCTCCTGCACGACAAGTTCGAAGACATCACGGAGGACGACTTCCCCCCTGCCGAATGGGAGGTCCTCGAAAAGCAGTTCCACCGCCTCCTCAAACGCATCGATCCCAGGGACGAATGGTACCTGATGGAGCGCCTGGCCGTTCTCACCCGCCACACGGGCAACGAGCAGTACTACACCTACATCGGACGGCTGCTCGACAAGGCCGTCAGCACGCCGGAGTTGCTTCGAGTCAAGCTGGCCGACCGCCTGGACAACACCCTCGACATGCGGATCGACATCTATGATCCGCTCGAGGACGTGGACTTCTACTCCCACCTGTTCCAGGTGCTGTTCGTCCCGAGCTTCGTCGGCTACGAACCGCCGGTCGGACACCCGCCGGCCAACGACCTCAACGGCAGCCGCCGCATGTACGAGCTCTTCAAGACCGCCGTCACACTCAGCCTCATCCGCCAGAAGGTCCCCATCGACGACGACGACACCGCAGTCAAGCTCGTCGATGCCATCTGCATCGCGAGCCTCAAAGAGGCGCAGCGGATCATCATGCACATCTTCGGGTACCATTTCCGGGACGTGTACAGGCAGCGCGAGGTCGTGCGGGATACCATGGAGTACTGCATCAGCGGCGGAACCTCGGGCGTCACCGACGCAGGCGCCGCACACCGACTCGACGGCCTGTTCCTCGACCGGTTCGACCCCCGGGATCCTTCCCTGCGCAAGTCCCGGCTCAAGGAACTCTATGGAGACAAGGAGCTCATGGTCCAGGCCGCCCTGGCATTCGTCGTCATCTTCACCAATTTCCGCAACGACCCGACCTACTACGTTCACGGTGTGAGCGAGGCCGGCCTCACTGCGGCCTGAGACCGCCCGGCGGTTGACACGTTCTTCCGAACGATCTATATGCGAAGGACCATTCCCGAACGTCAAGCAGTCGGCAGATGTCGGACAGCTTGTATCGGCGGCGATGAACGACAAATGGAGGTGTGCTGATGGTAAATCGATTGACTACCCTCGTCTGCTTTCTGTTGCTGGCTGCGGCCCTGTCCGGCTGCTCGGGCGGTGGAGATGACAAGGTCCAGGAAGACCAGGTCGCGGAGGACACCCGGGGCCAGGAGGTAGCTCCCCTCGACCAGCTGCCCCAGGACCAGGTACCACAGGACCTGTTGCCCTCCGATACAGTGGTGGACGACCAGGCCGGGG
>VGRX01000080.1 GCA_016875215.1 Deltaproteobacteria bacterium | reverse complement strand
TTTTAGAGTTCGATGCGGTCCATGTCCTACTCCTCCTCGCCGCAGATGAAGCGGGCGGCCTGCTGGACCAGGTCGAGCACATACGAAGCGTCTCCGGGGTACCCCCAGTGGGCTCCGCGGTGCCCCTGCTCGCCCTTGAATTCCCTGTCGTGCTTCTTGAGCCCGGCCTGGAGCTTCTTGATGGCAGCCTGGATGGCTGCGGTGTTCTCCTGGTAGGCCTGCGTTGCGGTGCGGGTGTCTCCCGTCGTCGTTGTCGTCATCGTCGCCTCCTGTCATGCGGCCCCATTGCCGCCGTCTCTACCCCTTGTACATGCAGGTTGCGGTCCAGGATGGGGCCCGACGGCACAAGAAACAG
This sequence comes from Deltaproteobacteria bacterium, assembly GCA_016875215.1. Taxonomy (GTDB): domain Bacteria; phylum Myxococcota_A; class UBA9042; order CAIXZC01; family CAIXZC01; genus CAITUV01. The sequence goes on along the minus strand of VGRX01000080.1, from coordinate 15,443 downwards.
GCGCTCACAACTCTGTGTTATTCCGACGCTTTCTCGACGGCGGCAAGCGGCTCTCCGAGCGCCATCGGCGAGACGTAGCCCCCCAGTGACACCACGACTGACAAAGAAGGGCTACGCTCCCCCAACTCGGCGAAACATCGAGAGGTTTTCGCTCCGCAGGAAGTGCGGGTCGACTGACGAGAAAGGTCAGTTCGGAGCGTGATTTCGGCCCGCGGAATGGCAGGATGGGGCTCAGTCCGCTGCACATGCCGTCTGGCAACAACGACAGTTTGGATGAAGCGGGAGATCCGGGGCATCCCCCCACGGGATCCTCGACGCGGAAGACTGCGCTCTTCATGACAACGAAGGCAACTGTCGACGCGGCAACTGTGCGGAATGCAACGCGAACAAAGTGCTTGCCTTGCACGCCTCGCCGTGATGCGCGAGGAAGGTGAGGGGGAAACGATGACCCTCTGGCCAACAATGGGATGGGGATTCGTGCAGTGGCGCTGCCACCGAGGGCATGGCCGTCCCCAGAGGAGCATTGTTCGAGTCGGAGGGAAGGCCGCCACCCTTTCGGTAAATAGCGGTTCTTGCTGGTTGCCTCGCAGCTTTGGGAGCCGACGAGAGTGCCTGCGATCGTGGTCTTGTGGAGGACCGTGTGTTGGAAGGCGTCGGCAGTCGGGGCCTTTTCAGCGCACGCAACATGAGGAGGTGAGACATGTTCACGAGGTTCGTTCCGCCCTACATTGAGCGCCCGCCCTCAGGTGGGCCCGGCCACATCCCGTCCCTGCTGGAACTGTGGATGGCTGCGACCGGCTGGACGCCCCCGCCGATGCCCCCGGGGCCTTTTCCTGACCCGCCGCCGATCTCGGTCTACCTCAAGACAGCCGAGCCGATCATGGCACAGGGCGTCTACCCCTTCCCGTTCGCCCCGCAGCGGGAAGGCTACCTCGACACCGGCATGGTGTACTCCGGGGGGTTGGCACAAGTGACATACCACTTGCCCGTCGAGACGGGGGTGGACGAGGAATTCAATCTCTATCTGGAGACGTCGCCCACTCCGGACGGCAACGCGTTCATCGAGGTCGTCAGACTGACTCATCTGGTAGCATCGAGCAGAATCGAAGCTGGCACTATCCAGTCCACATGGTTCGGGCATCTCGGCAGCGGACAGGTCGCCCGATACCTGAGATGGCGGATGGACTCGGGGCAAGCGGACCCCCCGTCCAGCTTCCTGCTCAACTTCAGCGTGCTGCTCGAACTCCGTCCACACAAGTAGGCGGAACAGGCGCCCGAATCGGCCGGATAGTATGTTGTCGGCGAGTCTTCAACTGCAGACGCTAGCCCAAGCGCCTAGCGAAAGCGTTTCTAGCGATAGAGCCGATTGCCTTGAAGATCGATGCGCTGTGCGAAAATCTCTGCCGCGGATCCAGGAGGGGAACCAGGGAAGTTTCCCCACCATGCCACTACAAAAGCGTCGCCAAGGCGAGTCACACTGGCTTCCGATTGCAGACCGTCGTGCAACGAATTCACATTCACGACACCGAAGAGAGCAGAATCATCGGAGCCATATGCCCGAGTGGAAATCCCGCCTTGGGAATTGTCCTCGGGAGAGTATCCCTGCCAAGCGCAGACCCACCCTCCTCCGAGAACGGCGGCGACCGTGGGGCGGGAAGAACTCTCCCAATCTGGTGCCGCAGCAATGAGCTTGATGTCACCCTTCAATAGGCCGGAGGACGAGAGCCTGTGGCCCACGATCGTGTGCTTGCCGTTCTTGTCCTCATTCTCCCAAAGGACCATGAAATCACCTGTCGCTAGAGCAGCAATGTCTGGGCGGAGATCAGTGCCGGCCACGTTCTGATGCACTGTGACAGGTGCCCCATAGGGCTGCCCCGGTCCGGGTGCGAGTAGGGCGAACACGCTGTTGGACCCCGGAGCGGCCTTGGAGTGGCTCCACACCAGCACGCAGGCCCCTGACGGCTGGCACGCCGACCGAGCCCTGTCAGCATATGTTGAAGAGAGTTCAGCAGCCACATCCACGGGAGCACCCTGTTCGTCGAACCAGCGAGCTCTAACCGTCCATGAATATGGCACCGTCCCCGGTCGTTCCAGCCAGGTCGCAAGGAATGGCCCGGACTCGATGCAACCAGCGTCAGGGTCTCGTTGCTCCCCGCTCGCGGGCTGCGAAAGATCGAAGGCATCTCCGACCGGCTTGCCGTCGGCATCGAGGAAGCGCCCGTGGACCCCCAAGTAAGAGGTTTCCCCATCCGTGTCCTTCACTGCATGCCATACCGAAACAACTGACCCATCCTTGCGAGCGCATGACCGGAGCGCCCCGGGGTTTCCGTCAGCGGAGGCGGTTGCCATCAGGTTCGGCTGTCCGACGGTGGCGGGACCGTCGAAGCTGACCACCAGGTCGCCGACGGACTTCGCCGGAGACAATGGCGAAATCCCGAACCATCCGACAAGTACTCTCTTGGCGTCCAAGTCCAACAGGTCGGTTACTCGCAAGTCCCCGTTCAACCACTCGTTGACCCTGAACTCCGTGATCTTGCCGTCGGTGCAGCCGTCCCAGTCGATGTCGTTGCCGTCGTCGCACTCCATGCCGGGAGGGGGGCACTTGCCGTTGATGCAGGCCTGGCCGGGGTCGCAGGCACCGCACACCCCGCCGCACCCATCGGGTCCGCACCACTTACCAGCGCAGTCAGGCGAGCAGGCGACGCACTGGCCTCCGACGCACGCCATCTTCTGTGCGGCGCAGTCAGTGCCGCCAACCACTGCACCAAGCCCCAGCTCGTCACAGAAGGTAGCGACCGCGCCGTCGCACAGCGGCTCGCCCGGCATGCAGGTCCACGGCAGGCAGGCGCCGTCCTGGCACGACTGCTTCTCCTGGCAGTCGCTCTCGACATGGCTCAACCCATCCGCGGCGCAAAGAGCCGAAGTATCCTGGTCGATGCAGTAGGCCTGGCTCGGTGAGCATTCCAGGTCCAGGCACTTGCCGTCCACGCAGACATTCTTCAGGGCCGTGCAGTCGGTCTGGCTCGCATACCCCGAGCCCGTTGCGTTGCACACGGCCGCGACTGTCCCGTTGCATGCCGCAATGTTCGGCTCGCACAGCCATGGCAGGCACTCCTCACCCTGGCAGTAGTGCTGTGCCGGGCAGTCGCTCTCGGCAAAGCCCATGCCGTCTTCCGCACAGGTTGCGACCGTGTCAGCGTCGAGACAGTAGATCGCTTCTGGCGTGCAAACCGTCTCGATGCACTGCCCGGCAAAGCAGAACAGCTTCGTCACAGCGCAGTCTTCCTCGCTGACGATGGACTTGCCGTCCGCGGCACACTCAAAGGCCACGCTACCTTCGCACCATGTCTCGGCCGGCGGACAGACCAGATCCTTGCACTGCCCATCCTCGCAGTACTGGAGTACATCGCAGGTTGCAGCGGTCTGCCAGCCGCTGCCATCCGGGCAGACCAGCACATCTGAGCCATCGCATTTGCTTGCCCCCGGCTCGCACAGGACGGGCAAGCAGAAGCCCTCGCGGCAATACTTCCCGGCCTCGCAGTGCTCTGACTTGAGGCACTGGACGCATACCCCTGCGGCCTTGTCGCAAACCAACTCGAAGTCCTTACACTCCTTGTCCGAAGTGCACGGGTGCACGGCGTGACAAGCGTGATCCGGCCCGCATGCTTCCCCCTCGGGGCAGTCCTCGTCGCCGACACAGGCGACGCAGATGTCAAGCTCATCGGCGCAGACCAGAGTCCCTGGGCAGTCCTTCGATGACTGGCACGGGAAGGGCTCGCACTTCCCGGCTTCACTGCATTGCTGCAGCAACGGTTCGCACTCACCGCAGTTCCCGCCGCAGCCGTCCGGCCCGCACTGCCGGCCTTCGCAGGCTGGCGAACACACCTCGCTCCGGCCGTCCCCGATGGTTGTCTCCTGCCCGCCGTGGTCGCCATCGGTCGCGAGCACCGGGCCACGGCCATTGCCGCCGCATGACAGGACCACCAGGCCAACCAGGGCAAACATCAACTCGACAGTGCGCATGGTCGCCTCCAATGTTCCGGTTCCCAGCAACCACAAGTCTAGCGCGTGCCGGGGCCTACTTCAACCGGAACTGCGACTTGCTGCTGTGTGCGAGGAAACCGGCTGAGTGCGGCAGCGGCAAAGGGGGTGAAGGGGAGGTCCCTCGAGCTTGTCGATGTCGAAGACCTTGCCGTTGAGCGCCCGGCAGGCGGTGCAGGTCCTTGCATCGTCCGCGATGAGCCAGCGGACCTTGGTGACGCCGACCTGGCGGTAGAAGACCTTGCGGCCCTCGTTGTGGGCGCGCAGCGTCTCGGTGCGGGCGATGAGGGTGGCGCGCTGCTGCGTGGTCTTGAACACGGTCTTGCCGGCCCGGCGGAAGGCATCGGGGTCCTTCACCACCCGGCCGATCTCCCGCGCCACTTCGGGCAGTGACTTGCCCGCGAGCAGACCCTGCGAGATGCACTTCTTGACGGCGGAGCCCAGCTCCGCGGAGATGTCGCCCAGGAGCTGCAACTGGTAGTTGGCGAGGAAGTCCACCGCGGCCCGGTCGATGGTGGCGAAGGTGCGCTTGACCAGAGCGTTCCGCTTCACGTCGGTCAGGTCCTTGAAATCGGGCATCTCCAGGGCCCCAAGCTGGGTGATCCCGTCTTCGATGCCGAGCTTCATCGCCCCCTCGACATTCGCCCGGATCCCGACCTTCCACTTCTCCCGGAGCTCGGACGCAACATCTGCGACCTCCTGCTCCAGGTCCTTCAGGATGGCCAGGCGCATCTCCTGCCAGGGTTTGAGTGCGACCTTCTCCTCGAAGCGGCGGATCTGCCGGGCCACCTCGTCGGCCGCCCCGTCCAGCGCGGCCAGCAGCTCGTCCACACGCTGTTGCGCGTACCGATCACGGCGCTCGATGGCTTGGGCGACCGCGTCGCGGATGCGCTGCTGCTGGTCCTTGTCAGAGTGACTTCGGATTTCGCACATAGATCCTTCTCACGTCGGCCAGGGCCGCGTCCTGCCGGGCCTTCCCGCCGTCGGTCAGACCGAGCCGGGTGCGAGCCTCGTCCACGGTCAGCACTTCCAGCGCGACGAGCTGCGCGATGTCCTGCACCGACCAGTTGGTGTCCACCACGATCTCCTCCGCCTCCTGCTGCTTGGCCTCTACGGCCGGCGACAGACCCATCTTCTGCTGCAGAGTGCACTTGGAAATGAGGCCGCGGTCGAAGAGCTCGACGAGGAGCCGTTTTTGGTCGGTCTCCGCCGTGAGGTCCAGGTCGGAGAACTGGTAGTGCAGGATCTCGTCCCCATGCCCCCTGCGCTCCAGCCACTCGTCGAAGACCCAGTCGAGAATGTCCCGGGCCGCCTGCTTGATCTCCTTGAGCTGGACGATCATCTTCTGCATCGAGACCGAGGCGGTGGCGAAGTTGGGGCCGTCGCCGGTGACGATGCTGCGGGCCATGCCCAGCGCAACCAGGATGTCCTCCTTGACCTCCTTCATCCGGACGTCGGTGTCGAGAGCCTGTCCGCTGGCCCCGTAGGTCTCCGCCTTGACGTAGAAGGGGACCACCAACCCCGACTTCAGGTCCGTGCGCTCCAGTCCGTCGCGCACCTGGTCCAGCATCGCTTGATCCGGGAGGACGAGCTTGCCGCCGAAGTTGCCCCCCACCTGGACGAAGCGCAGGGGCGTGGCCCACCGCTTGGCGATGGCCCGCTCGGCCCGGCGGTAGTCGCGCAGGAGCTGGATCGCCTCGAACGCGGGCAACACCATGGAGTTGCCCCGAGGTTCGTAGTCCGGCACGTTCCATTTCAGGTGCAGCATCTGCGACAGCGCCAGGGGGATGCGTACGACAGCGGGTAGCGGTTGAGCGTCGTGTACACGTTGACCCGCCTGGACGCGGAGCGCCTTGGCATCGGGGAGGAGATCGCGACCATCCGGGCCAACGCGTCCCGCCTGATCCACAGCAGCCTGGGGCAGGCCGAGAAGTCAGGGTTCGTGGCTGAGGAGATCGCCAGGATGGAGCGGCAGGTCGCGGACCTCCAGCGGCGGCTCTCCCTGGTTGTTGCCGAATTGGACCTGCTGGAGAAGACCCCGACGACCGAGGCCGGCCTGCTGGCCGAGTTGGGCACCCTCGACCGGATCTGGAACGAGCTGTTCCCCGCGGAGCGTGAGCGCCTGCTGCACATGATCGTCGAGAAGATCACGGTCCACGAGGACGGCCTGGTGCTGGTGCTGAAGGCAGACGGGCTCTCGGGGGTGATCGAAGAGCTGGCACCAAGCGGCGAGGCGCCGCAGTCGGGGACGGAGACCCCGTCCGTACCCCAGATCGTTGGGCCGGTCCCGGTCGTGACCACGAAGGCCGGGCGCATCACCCTCCAGATCCCTATGCGCCTCAAGCGCCGGTCTGGCCGCAAGGAGATCGTCCTGCCCAGCGGCGACGTGAAGCAGTCGTCGCCGGTCCAGGAGTCCCTGGTCGTCGCGGTGGCCCGGGCCCACCGCTGGCTCTCCCTCCTCGAGGAAGGGCGCTTCCGATCGGTCGGCGATCTGGCGGAGGCCGTGGGAATGGATGCCTCCCTGGTCAGGAGACACCTCGGGCTGACCTCCCTGCGGCCTGAGTTGGTGCGCCAGATCCTCGACGGCGATGAGCCAGATGGGCTGTCGCTCCGGGAGTTGCTGCTCGGCGTGGAAGTGAAGTGGGTGGAGCAGGAGAGAGCGATGGAAGATTTCCTCTTCGGGCCGGTTCGTGTAATGTGAAGCCTTGGGACCAGTGCCCGTGGGATCCCGTGTTGGAGCCGCCGAGGCACCGAATGGGGTCCGAGCACCAAAGGATTCGGCCTGCAGGCCGCGGAGGCTCCACATGGCATACCTAGCTCGCTGCATACTCGTCGCGATTCTGGGCGTCCTGGCTGCTTGTTCTGGTGCAGGCGCCAAGAGGGCGGCGAGCACGGAGACATCCCGTCTTGTGTCAGCAGATGGAACTGGGAAGCGGGCGGAGTTGATGAAGGAGTGTGCCGTGGACCGAGACCCCTTCTCGTGCCTGCAACTCGCCTGGTCTCTGAGGGCCGACAGCAGGGAAGTCGGTGACGCGGTAGTCTCGTTCGTTTGTGGCTCGGGGTTCGACCTTGCCTGTCTTGATAGCTCCATCCCGGTTCGTTTCGCCCAGCCTTCTGAGGAAAGTCTCCGCTACTTCTTGCGGCTGGTAGAAATGCGCGGAGAAGCCCCTGTGGAGGTATTCGATGTAATCCCTGACGACGAGCAAGCGATCTTCTCTGTGGCGGTTGCAGCCCTTGATGGATTGAAGAGATACTGCGGGTCGGCGACCCCTTCCGTGGTTCCACATGCATCATTGCTCCGCAGCCTGCGGGGAGCTAACGCGACTCAGACTCGGTCCGCGGCATCTGCGTCCTGCAAAGAGGGTGACGGCTCAGCGTGCGCGACCGCAGGCTCCATGGCCCTCTATGCTCTGGGCGGCCCCCGGGAGGAGGCTGGTTGTGCCCTGCTGGGAAGAGCCTGCGATCTGGAGAACACGGACGGCTGCCTGCTCTTCGGTTGGCGAAAGATCTTTGGATTTGGTTGTTCTCAAGACGCTCCGGCTGGTGAGCAGGCGCTCCAGAGAGGATGCAAGCTTGGTGATGCGAAGGCTTGCGACTTCCTTGCTTACGTCCTCGAGCAATTCGAATTGAGACCTGTCGGGCCGGGCGAACTACAGGCACTGAAGGACCGAGTGAATGAGTTGGCGGGGAAGGTGCCTGAGGGCCACGGGCACATACAGATCTTCCAACTCCCCGCCGGAGGAGAATTAGAGTGTGTTCAGGATCTCTTTGCAGTAGCGCTCAGCCAGCTTCCCAGTCCGGAAGATGCTCCCGCACACCTGTTCGACTATTGGAGTGCGTGCCAGAAGAAGCATGGTTCCAAATGCTTCGGTCCAACTGGGGACGACACATCATCCTGGATTGACGAGGTGCTGGACCCCATGTGCAAGGACGGCTATGGCTATCCCTGCTATAAGGCCTACGTTGCACTTGGATTCACGCCCTCCGTTGCCGTGGGGGAAACAGACGCGCGTTCGTTCGTAGCACTTGCATGTGAACGCGGGTATGCTGCGGCGTGCTATCGCGTACGGTATCACCTGCTAGACAGACAGGAGCCTGATTTCGGCCAGGTACAGCGGTTCCTTGAGCGTGGGTGCCAACTGGGCGATGCCGGTTGTTGCCTGGAGTTGGGTACTGAGCTTGAGCACCAAATAAGGAGCTGTACCAGGCCGCCTGATCGTACGTTCTACGACTACTACCGAAAGGCATGCGACCTTGGATCGACATTTGGATGCAGGCACGCAATGCTCGGGTTCGGTGGCGCTGAGAGGTGGGAACGTAAGGGCCCCCCCGGAGAGTGTGCGGAATCCCTTGCCGGCTCCCAGGTTCTGGTGGATGAGCACGATGCACAGGCTTTCATGAAGCGGGCGTGTCAACTCGGTGACGACAGCGCCTGCCTTGACCTCGCCGACCAACTTCGGGGAGGGCGCAACCCCGGATCCGGAGCCCCCAACGCCGAGGGCGATGGACTGCTCCTTCGTGCATGCAAGCTGGGGAAATCGACGGCCTGTGGCTTGTTGGGCATCCTCTTCGATCCAGATCCGGCTGCAACACTTGCTGAGGCCCGGCGCGTGGATCCCAGCCCAGGCCCCTACTCGCTGGTTACTTTGGGGGAGAACAACACGGTAGAGGTTCGCGAAGAGCATTTGAGGATGTGCCTCGCCTACTGGAGCTCAGATGTACTCCAGCCGCTTGGCCTGGCTCTCGCTTGGCCCTCCTGCGGATCTGATCCGAGCTGCCGAGAACCCATCCCGGGGGTTCTGGGGAACCCTGATTTCGAAATGCTCGTCGAAACTGTTGAGAATATTGTTCTCGTAGCAGATGCTGCAGCAGCGGCTGGCTTGACTGTGCCTTCCTACAATGCATCAGAGGATCCCACGTTGAGATCATTCTATAGAGAAATTCCCAGGAAGGATGGAAGCGGCAATGGTGAGGATGTGGACATGGTTTTTGATAGTGCTAACTACGATAACTACGTGAGGTACTTCCTGCTTACAACGCAAAGTCGTCTGGGGGAGTTCCTGGAGAGGCTTGCTCTGGCCAGGGCCTATCTGACGCAACTTGGTGATGCCTGTACGTCCGAGGAGTGTTTCCTCCAGATTCGCTCGCGTGTCTGTCAGATGAGGAGAAAGGCAGTCGCCGAAGGGCGCATAGTCCGGACAGACGAGTTCTCGCTTCGAGACATGATTGACGAGTCTCGGGGCACAAATGGCGCAGAGGAGTTGGAGTCCCCGAAAGCGGGGGACCACTCCGAAGGCACGGAGGCAGCCCCGGCCCCGCCTCCTGCGCCGGTCCCCTAGGGGAGGACCATCCTGCCAGTCGTTGCTGTGTCACCGAGATTCCGTCCGAGCCGCGAAAAACGAGGGCGACGAACCTCAGAGCGTCTTCTCGTAGAACTTCGCCATTCGCCACTCCTGGCCGCAAGCCGGACACTTCACGATCTTCCCGACCAACCAACCCCCGCCGGTCGATTGAGCGTTGCAGCAGCCCTTGCACATCCAGTGGCCGCAGTGGGGGCAGACGATGCACGCTGCGCCCCAGTAGTCCCGCTTCGTCGAACCACAACCCTTGCAGGGGCGATCGGTGCAAGCTTCTGCGTACTTCGGCATCCATCCCCTCCCGGTGCCCGCCTACTCAGGCTGCTGCTCCGTCTCCAGTGTGCCGGAGCGGCCCCCCCGGACGGTCTGCTCGTCTGCCCATGAGTTCTTGGTACCGCAATCGTGGTCACTTGCCAAGTGGAACTTCAGCCGAGGAGCAGGACGAACTCAGCGGCATCGGGCCTCCGGCGGGCAGGTCGGCTCTGTAGACATCGGAATGTTGCCACCAGTAGGCCGTCGGCGATAATCGCTTGAGGGGGAGCGCCATGCTGGACACCGTCGCCGTTCTCACCGTGTGCGCGGCAGCTCTGTTGACTCCTCTTGAGGCGCGGGCGCAGGGGCCATGGTCGATGATGGAGGACCAGCCCCGCGTGACCCGGATCGCCGAGGCCGACGACGATTCCGTGACAAGGCTGCTCGAACGCGTGTCCTTTCAGGAGGCCGCTGTTTGCCGAGCCTACGGCGATGACGCAGCCCCGCTGTGGGAACTGTGGGAGGCCCTGACGGGCGAGACCGACCACAGCGTCGGCGACTCGATCGTAGCGGTCCGCTTCCCACTCGGAGGCAGCCCCATCCCTCCCTGCTTGCTGAAGGTGGTGTACTCAGGAACCGGGCACTATGTGCAGGTGCTGCTGGTCCAGGAGTTGGATGCGGGGTTCGAGGTTCGAGAGTGGTGGGGCAGCGAGAAGGCGACCGGCCCCTGGCACGTCTTGCAGGACCTGGACCGTGACGGCATCCCAGAGATCCTGGCCAAGAACTTCCTGGGCGAGTACTCCGGTGCCTCCACACTCGTCGACTGGACTGGCATCTGGCGCTGGGATGGGCGGAACTGGGTCCGCGCGGACGCGCACTTCCCCAGGTTCTACGAGCACCATGTCCTCCCGGCGCTACGCGGGGTCGCGAAGGATCTGCGCCGGAACTGGATCGGCGGGCCGACCGACGAAGAGAACATGAGGAAGCTCGATTTCGTGATGGCCCGCATCAGGGACATCCTTGCCGGGCAAGTGGTGACGACTAAGCACTGACCCTCCCGGCCTTTCGTGTCATCCTCGCTGCGGGTTTCTCCGCCGGTCATGAAGTACCGGCAGCGGGTATGGGCGACGGCTCGGTGCTGCGGGGGTGTCTGGCAGACCGCGAACTCCTGCGGGCCGAGCCGCAGTTCTTCGTCCATGGCGGCCCGGAGCAGTCGCCATGCGGCCTTCCCCATTTCGGACCCACCTTCGCAATCGGGCTCTCCCGAGAGAGCGGGAGTCCGCTTACGCTCCGGAGGAAGGGCGCTTCCGATCGGTCGGCGAGCTCGCCGAGGCCGTGGGAATGGATGCTTCCCTGGTGCGAAGACACCTCGGGCTGACATCCCTGCGGCCTGAGTTGGTGCGCCTGATCCTCGCTGGCGACGAGCCGGACGGGCTCTCCCTGCGGGAGCTGCTCCTGGGCGTGCCGGCGAGGTGGGAGGAGCTGATCGGCCCTTGGTTCTGATTGCCTTTGTGTTCTTGCCCTTGTATCAATGGCGATGATGAGGTTCGGGCATCGGCTCGAACGGGGAGTGGAAAATGTCTCGTACCGGATGGATTCACCTTCTTCTGGCGACAGTGACCATAGCTGGTTGTCGGGGAGGCTCCGCCTCGACGGACGGAGGTACGTTCCAGGATGTCTCGCCGGAGGCGCGGGGCGACATCGGAGCAACCTCCTCGTTCCGGCACCAGATCTTCGAACACGTCTTCCAGGAGCCCATCTCACCCGCGGCAACGGGCGACTTCTTCACGCCGGCCTACTCCTACCCGCCCATCCCGGTGGATCCGAAGTACACCCATGTGTTGAGCTTTCAGCTCTACCCGTGGGCCTTCCCGCTACGAGCGGCGGAGATCACGAATGGCCCGGTCGTGCTCTTCAGCGATACCTTCGAGACCCTCATCTTCTCGCCCATGGACCACTTCTTCGTCAGCCTCGTGGATGTGAGGGACGGCGAGATCCGGTTCGGCATCGAGGGGGAGGTCGAGAGCATCCCGGCAGGGTTCCGGCACCGTTTCCTGCTGGTGGAAGGGCAGGGCATCAACGCAACCGTCGAGGAATGGGGGCGCCTGCTACGCGAGGATCGAGGCATCGGCGTCCGCGATCGATATGCGGACGAAGCGATGGGCACCCTGGGTTACTGGACCGACAACCCCGCCGCCTACTTCTATGACACCCTGCCCGGTGCCGGGTACGAGGAGACCCTCCTCGCGGTCAAGGACGATGCGGACGCCCGCGGGATCCCGTACGGGTATTTCCAGGTGGATTCATGGTGGTATTTCCGCGGGCCCGACACCTCCGGCCGCAAGGGCGGCATCCACCTGTGGGAGCCGGACCCTGCGGTCCTTCCGAACGGCCTTGCTGCGCTTCACGAGAAGCTGGGCCTTCCGCTGGTCGCGCACAGCAAGTGGTTCGAGCCTGACAACGGTTACCTGGACAAGTACACGTTCCAGAGCGGCGAGGCCTGGGCGGTCCCGGTGGGCAAGGAAATCTTCGACGAGATGCTGTCCAACGCGGCGGACTGGGGAATCATCACCTACGAGCCGGACTGGCTTCTCTCCCATTACCTCTGGGAGATCCCGTGGCTGCGGCAGGGTGTGGACCGGGTGGAGACCTGGATGGCGAATCAGGCTGCGGCAGATTAAGAGAATGGGTTGTCGATGCAGCTTTGCATGGCAGGTGCGGGCCATTTGATGGATGCACTGGACCGGGTCCCTGTCCTGACGTTCCGCTCGTCCATCGACTACCATCGGGACACCAGCAAGGAATCCTACTGGCCGATGTTCCACACGGTCAATATGCTGACCTCGGCCATCGGGATCTGGCCGTTCAAGGACAACTTCTGGAGCAGCGAGACGTGCGGAGAGCAGGAGGCGCTCATCAGCACTCTGAGCGCAGGCATGGTGGGCGTGGGTGACCCGGTGGGCGAGGCCGTGCCGGAGATCCTCCTGCGCACCTGCCGTGCTGACGGGGTGCTTCTCAAGCCCGCCCGGACCGCCACGCCCCTCGACGCGATGTTCCTGCCGCATGAGAGACCCTACACCGTGAGCACCTGGTCGCAGCGCACGGATCTTCCGGGACGCTGGCACTACGTCGCGGGCTTCCACCTGGCCAGGGAGCACCCCGACATGAGCCCGGTGGACCAGGCCTTCGCTCTGCTGACCTATGACGGCCGGGACCTCGGCGAGATGTTCGTCTGGCCGGACGCGGTCGAGGACTGGACGCTGGACCTGGCATCGGACCTGGGGATCCAAGGCTCGGTGGTCGCCTACGACTGGCGCAGCGGAGCGGCGAAGATGGCGACGGGAACGGCCGCGTTCAAGCCCTTCGAAGACCTGTACGACTTCGGCTACCTGTTGCTCGCACCGATCCAGTCCAACGGCCTGGCCTTCATCGGTGAGCCCGCCAAGTATGTCACGCTGGCAGACCGTCGCTTCGCAGCCATTGAGATGGATCCGGACGGGTTCTCGGTGAGCCTGACCGGCGCCCCTGGCGAGGCTGTGGCGGTTCTGGCGTTCGACACGACGGACGGATCGCTGCTGCATGCTGACACGGTTGTCGGTGCAAATGGTACCGGCTCGGTGCGGGTCGGACGTGGGGACGCCGCCCGCTGAAGCCGGAACCGGAGCGGGCCAGCGTCTTCCCCCGCTCAGGGCGCGTGCCAGAACTCGACACGGCGGTTGACCTCGGCGGCCAGGGTGACCAGTGGCTCGTACGGCTCGTCGGCAGGGGTGAGGAGCCCGAAGTTGTCGCCGGCCAGGATGTTGTCCGGCCGGGTCGGGTTGTCGAACCACTTGTACCAGTGGAAGGCCACAGCGTAGGGACGGCTCATCCAGGACTGCACGTAACCATCGTAGGCCAGGGCGCGGTCCTTCTGGGTCTTGACGACCGGAGCGAAGTTCATGATGTTCAGGTAGCCTGAGTCCTCAGCCTTGAACGAGAACTCCTCCAGCAGGAACGGGCGGTCCACGAGGGCCGAGACCCGGTCCACGTCCTCCACCGGGGGGACGTCCCAGTAGTAGGCCTGGGAGATCACGTCGAAGTGGTTGCCGGCCTCGATCACCAGCTCGTCCCAATGGTACGTGTGGAAGCGGCAGCCAAGGACGAGGTGGTTCGGATCGACCGCTTTCAGCGCCGCCACCGCCGTGGTGGCATACTGCGTGAACGCCACCACCGCAAACTCCCTCGACAGCCGGTCTGTGTCTTCGGTTGTCGGTGCCAACTGGGCGGAGGAGAGCCCCTCGACTTCCGCCAGGTCCCCGAGCGCCGTCCCCCACACCGCGTTGAACTCCGCAGCGTTCTCGGCATGGTCCTGCAGGAACTGTACGGCCACCGAGCGCCCGGGGGCGTCCGACGGGAAATCCATGTAGTTCTGAAGGAGCGTGAGGCTTGTCGCCCAGTTGGGCTCCCAGGCCAATTCGTTGTCCAGGAAGTAGCCGAGCAGGAACGGATCCTCGATGTGCGGTGCCGCCTGTGCCTGCGCCTGCCCCGAGCAGTTCTGGGCGAACCCCTCGGACCAGAAGTCGGTCACCTTGAATCCCGGGTAGCGCGGCGCGTAGGCGCCTGCGTTCAGGATGATGCTGGCGTGAGGCATGACCTGTCCCATCGACGCGCTGATCCAGGGCCCGACGCTGTTGTACCCCCAGAGCTGCAGGCGCTGCTGCGACGCGGCGACCCACGCTTCCTCATCCCCGTACCTGGCGACGAGGAACTCGTGGTGCTCGTCCTCGGCCAGGTTGGCTCCCAGGTAGTTGACGTCGGTGACCCCCTTGGACAGGAAGAGGTGGCCCTCCGGGGTCACGAACCACCACCGTCCGCCCAGCTTCTGCACGGTGAAGTACGGCCCCGCGACAGGGGTGCCGAGCCCGGCCGGCGCGTTGCTCCAGCCACCGTAGGAGTCCAGTTCCAGCGGCTCCAGGGCGTTCTCGACGCTCAGCTTGATGAGCCGCTCACGCCACGTGCGCTCTGTCGTCGTCTCCTGTCCGGAGGCGACACAGTCCCCCTCCTGGCAGGTCCAGGCGTGGGAAGCGCAGTCGAGCACAAGCAGGGGCGCTCCCCCCGAACACACCAGAAGTTCATCCCCGGCACAGGAGCGTTCGCCCTCCTGGCAGGCCGGTATCGAGTCCGGGGTCGCTGCGTCTCCCGCGACCATCTCGGCGGACGGGGACGCACCGTCTTCAGCCACGTCGGCATCCGGCAAGGCCGATGGCCCGGTGCCGGAACACGCGCCCCAGAAACAGAGACCGGCGAGAAACACAGTCATCACAAGGCAGTGTCGCATCCTCTGCATCGTCATCCGAACTCCTTTGAACCGAAGCGGAATCGTTCGGGACTGCGGCCCTGGCCCGTCGCCGGTGACAATAGCTGAGTCCGAAAGAACGGACAAGAGCCGCTGACGACCATGCCCAGTCACCGTGCACCGATGTGCGAGCAAGGCCCCAGGCGAATCGCGCCAAAGGAATCCCATTTCGGACCCACCTTCGCAATCACACTCTCCCGAGAGAGCGGGAGTCGAAGCAGGGAAATTTCTCTACACATGCCCGGAAGTGGCTCGGACCCGCATGGGGACTGGCGAGAGGCACATTTCGGGGGTCGGCCGAAATTTCGGACCTGGTCCGTTTTCGCGGAGAAAGAGAGAGCAAATCGGGTCGAAACCGGGGTTTAGGGGGGTCATGGGGCGGGGGGTGAGTCCGAAATCGCGGTGGTGGATCGGGAGCTGGGAGAAGCGGATCTCGGCCTGGGGACAGGCCGAGAAAA
>VGRX01000079.1 GCA_016875215.1 Deltaproteobacteria bacterium | reverse complement strand
GGGGAGTCCGAACTGCCGAGACAGCAGGTCCACCGCCTTGTCCAGGTTCGCGTCCTCGATGATGCACGAGACGACGTCCGCGGTGGTGTTGATGGCAAGGACGTTGATCCGTTCCGCAGCAAGTATGGAGAAGAACTCACCGGCCAGTCCGACCACCTCCTCCAGGAGCTGGCCGCCGACGACCGAGAGGCGGACGACCTGGTCATCGTTCATCCAACCCTCGGCGTCGAGGCGCTCCATCAGGTCCCTGGTGGTGGCAAGGGCCGCCTCCTGATCCCGTCGCAACACGGTGAAGGTGATGCTGGCGGAACCTGCATCCGGAGCGTTCTGCACGATCATGGTGACCGGAATCGCCCGCTCGGCCATTGCGCCGAAGACGGTGGCAGCCACACCCGGCACGTCGGGTACCCCGATGAGGGTGATCATCGATTCCGTCCGACGGATCCGCAGGGTAATCAGTTTCGCCTTGCTGCCCATTGGCCTCACCTCCAGAACCGGCACAGGGTACACATCGCCGCGCGGCAGTGTCAACAGTGATTTGCTTGTTTCGCGGGCACGAATGGGTAGAATACCCGAGTGCCATCTGAATCAAGGAGGCCCAATATGCTCGCTCGCAAGTTCGTTGCCCTGGTCGCGATGGTTGCTGCCCTGGCTCTCCAGGCCTGCGGCGCCGACGCCCCTGTCGACCTGACCAACGCCACGGTCGACACGTTGGTGGACACCAATCTCCTGAACGCCGGATCCATGTTCTCGGTGACCTGCGTGGTCTACAGCCCGGAGGGCAAGGAGCTCAAGGCCGATACCGCGTTCACGGTGGTACCGGGCAAGGCGGTCATCGTGGACGGCCGGAAGGTGACTCCGAACCTGCCGGGTATCTACACCGTGACCTGCTCTCTTCCGGACGGCAGCTTCCCGGACGAGACGCCGGAGACGGTCGTCGTGACCAAGAAGAACATCGTGTCCGTTGAGACCGAGCTTGATGCCGACAAGGTGATCGGCGGAGACGAGGTGAACGCGACGTGCACGTTCCTCAACAAGGAGGGGCAGGCGGTGGACTGGCCTGCCGAGCTCGTCCTGGACCCGGCGGATGGGATCACGGCCGCCGGGCTGACCCTGAAGACCGAGAAGCTCGGGATCTTCTCGGTTGCGTGCCGGGGCGTGGACCTGCCCATCGTCGACGAGACTCCCGCTACGCTCGAGGTGGTCGCGGGCGAGCCGGCGTTCGTTCGCGCAACCATCAAGGAGGAAGAGGTCGCGGCCGGTACCGAGGTCGTGGTGTTCTGCTCCATCGAGGATGGCCACGGCAACGTGCTGGAGGGGCTTGCCGCACCGGACGAGCAGGACGGAATCGGAGTGGAAGGGACGACGATCACGCCGATGAAGGCCGGCGAGTACGACGTCACCTGCTCGCCGGGAGATGCCACGCTCGATCTGGAGAAGATCCCGGACCACCTGAAGGTGTACGCGGGCGAAGCGGCCAGCGTCCTGCTCACGGCCAAGCCGAAGAAGAACGTCTACCAGGTCGACGACAAGGTCGAAATCACCGGCAGCGCGGCAGATGCCTACGGCAACCCGGTCGAGGGGTACGACGTCATCATCACGGCTCCGGCCGGCATGAAGGAGGTGTCAGGGAAGTACCAGTTCACGAAGGAGGGGGAGTTCACGTTCGTGGGCACTCTGGCCCCGCCCGACGATGCGATCAAGGGAGAGCTGACGCTCTACTGCGATGAGACCGGCCCGGAGATCGTGCTGTTCAAGCCGGAGCGGGCGGCCACGCTGACCGGCGACAAGATGATCGATGTCGAGGGACAGGTCGTGGATTCCCTCTCCCCTACGGTCGAGATCGAGATCAACGGCAAGTCGGTCCCGGTGGATGCCGAGGGCAACTTCTACCACGTGGTCGAAGGCTTCCACGGCATGAACATCCTCACCGTCAAGGGGTTCGACGGGTTCGGCAACGACAGCAAGATCGTCCAGTCGTTCTATTTCTCCGACGACTACGTGGACTACAGCACCGAGGACATCGCGGACGTCCTGCTCGAGCAGTCCCTGCTCATCTACCTGGGGCAGAACTTCCTGGATGACGGCGACCACGACAAGACGCACATCGACGACCTGGCCACGCTGGTGGAGATCCTGCTCGACAGCATCAGCCTGGACATGCTGGGCGGCGCGATGCCGGTGGTCGATACGATCATCCCCAACCTTGTCAACGTCCCGCTTCTCAACGTGGCGGGCTTCGAGCTCAGCTTCACCGGCGATCTGGGCCTGGTGGTATACATCGACCAGATCTCGATCGCACAGCCGTATGTGGGCATGAAGAGCCGCGACGGTGGCATCGACATGACCCTGTCGTTCTCGGGGACGCAGCAGGATCCGGGCATCTTCGTCCAGCTCTACGTGGAGCTCGACTTCATCCTGACCGTGAAGTCCAAGCTCGGGGGCAACCAGCTCTTCTCGGCAGGAATCACGCCCGGCGTGGCGGTGCAGACCTCGCTGGGGATCGAGTCGCTGCTGGTGGAAGCCTCGATGGACATCAGCAAGGCGCCGGGCGAGGACATCCAGTTCGCCCTGGCCAACCTGAACGTCGAGCCCAAGGGGATCCACATCGAGCCGCTCCAGGATCTGAAGATCGATTTGGGCTCGGTCAACTTCAACGGCAACCAGCTCATCGACCTTCCGGAGCTGGAGCTTGGCCAGCTCGTTGCGGGGATCAACGACATCCTGTCGAGCTACATCATCGACCCCGTGCTGAACTTCGTGATCCCGGGGCTTCTCGATCTGCTCGAGCCGCTCATCGAGGACCAGGTCGGCAACATGCTGGGCGATCTGCTCAACCAGTTCGAGGTGGTGCTTCCCATCCCGCTGCCGCAGCTTCCCGGTGCGGAGAACGCGGTCGAGATCACCTTCATGACCAAGCTCTCGTCCGTCCAGTTCACCACCCAGGGCGGCGAGCTGGGCCTCGGCGCCGGGTTCTACGCTCCCAAGGGGGTCGATCGCGAGGTCCTGGGCAGCATCCTGCGGGCCGGCTGCGGGAGCGGTGTGTTCGGAACTCCCAGCTTCGACACGGCCGAGAAGTTCCAGATCGGTGCGGCGATGGACATGGTCAACGAGCTGTTCTTCTCCCTGTGGTACGGCAACGGGCTTGCGCTCAAGCTGGACTCATCGGTGCTGGGCGGCATTGCGCTCGACGAGTACGGCGTGACGGACCTGGGAGTCGGCACTACCTTCTGGCTGCCGCCGATCCTGGACGACTGCACGGCCAAGGGGATGGTGGAAGTCCAGATCGGCGACCTGTTCATCGACCTGTCCTTCAAGATGATGGGCATGCCCACTAAGATCAGCATGTTCGTGTCTGCTGCGCTGGACGCCGTTCTGACCGGCCAGGGGAACGAGATCGGCATCCAGATCAACGGAATCACCGACATCGGGACCCAGTTGATCAAGGTCGAGGGTGACCTGGGGCTGCTCGGGTTCGACATCGAGCAACTCGTGGAGGGAGTCCTGGTCCCCATGATCGTGGAGCAGGTGAGCAACCTGAGCCTCGGCAGCTTCCCGATTCCGGAAATCGACCTGTCCTCGCTGCTGCCCGGGCTGCCTCCGGGAACTACGCTCTCGCTCGGCAACATCGAGATCAAGATGAGCAAGGGTTTCCTGGTGTTTGGCGGAGAGCTGTTGTAGGGGCCTGGCGGCCTGGAAAGGCCCTTGAAGGTCCGTGTGGGAGGGGGCTCCCGCCCCCGACCCGCCTCGTCCTATTGGATCACGCCGGTGAACAGCATGTCCACGCCCTTGAGCGCTGCGTCCTTGTCCACGGAGAGCTTGCGGACCGCATCCCGGGTGGGACCTGGAAGAGTGTCGGCCTCCTTCTCCAGCCGTGCGAATGCCTCCTCGTAGAAGGCCCGGACCACGGCAAGACCGGTGGCGGATGAGCCCTCGGCGGCCGGGACGGTCCCAGCCGCGGCCCCGGCCTGGCTGCTGCCTCCCGCCGCCCCGCTCCGAGCGGCCGTCCCTCCGGCCCCCACCCCGACGGTCGGCAGGCGGCAGGCGCCCTGGAGGAACTTCCCTGCGTCCTTCCGCATCTCGATCGGAAGCACCTCGAAATCAGTCGTGCAGTACTCATCCCTGGCCGGGTCGGCCAGCGCGGCCGGAGTCGAGCAGAGGCGGTCGAGGTACTTGGCCGCGGCATCCGGGCAGACCCGGCCGACCACGGTCAGCGTGATGTACTGCCAGTTCCCTGCCGGCGCCCCGTTGCGGCGCAAGCACTCGTGGGTCAGGTCGCGCACGCACATGAGATCATCAAGGTAGCGGAGCTCCGGGAGCGCGGCAACGGCCGTTCTCCCCTCGAAGTAGCGGCTCTTGTTCCGGAACAGGATCCCCTGGATGCCGTCGGCAAACAGTGCCAGTGCCTGAGCCTGTCCCCGCACCTCGGCCCTGTCCTTGCTCTCCCGCACGACCAGGCGGAACGTCTCGAGGAGGTCCTGCGCCAGGAGCTGGAGGTTGCGCGGGTCGGTGAGCGGCCGCTCCAGCCGCCAGGACAGCCGGAGCTTGAGCTTCTCGTACAGGGCCGGGTCATCGGTGAGAAGCGCGGCGACCAGCAGGTCCAGGTGAACCCGGCTGCGAAGCAGGATGGCCTCGACCCCCACGTTCACGTCCTGCTTCTGCGTCGCCAGCTCGTCCACGACGGCCATGCTCTGGTCGAATGCCTCGCCGTAGTCGGTCGCGACCAGTGCCTTGCGCTGCTCGTCCAGCAGCCGGGCAAACGGCCGTGGTTCCTCCTTCCTGCACCCGAGGATCCCGGTGAGCAGGACCACCGTTGCCCCCCAGGAAAGAATCCAATCGCTCCGCCTCATGCCCCCCTCCGCTTCAGTCGAATCTGCGTATCACAATCGGTCGGCCGTGTCCACTGGCATGAGCGCTCGGCCCCGCACTCCAGGCCGATCCGGAAGCTGTCGCAGAACACGTTGGAACTGCCTCCGATTTTGGTTGACAAGGGATCCGGCATGCTCTAGGTTAGGGCCTGCACCTTTGGTGGGAATGGTCTTTCGAAACGAGTATTCGGGAGGAATGGCAATGAAGAGCGGAATGATCTGGAAGCTGGCGGTGCTTGCGATGGTGATCGGGGGATTCGTCTCCCTCGGCTGCGGGCCCAAGTACCCCAATTGCGAAGAGGACAAGCACTGCAAAGAGCACGGCGAGTTCTGCGTGGACAAGCTGTGCCGCGAGTGCGCCACCACCGAGAACTGCGTGGCCAAGTCGGGTGACAAGTGCAAGATGTGCTCCTCGAATTACACCTGCGTCAAGGAGCCCGGGTGCTGCCACAACGACCTTGACTGCCCCGGCGGCAAGTGCTGGAAGACCGAAGGCGCCGAGACCGGACGCTGCGGCGGCGAATGCCGGGCCGACAAGGATTGCCCCGAGGGCAAGGAGTGCATCGGTGAGAAGTGCGTGGCCAAGAAGGTCACCTGCGAGCAGTCGGGTTGCCCGGCCGGCAAGAAGTGCGAGAACCAGGTCTGCGTGTGGCTGTGCGACCCGCAGAGCGTGTACTTCGACTTCAACGAGTACGCCCTGACCAAGGATGCCCGCAAGATCCTCACCACCAACTCCGATTGCGTGAAGCAGGTCGGTGCGGCCATGTCCGTCGAAGGTCACTGCGACGAGCGCGGCACCGAGGAGTACAACCTCACCCTCGGACAGCGTCGTGCCGATGCCTCCAAGAAGTTCCTCAAGGACAAGGGCGGCATCAAGACCGACATGGCGACCCTCTCCTACGGCGAGGAGCGGCCGGTCTGCAACGAGTCCGCCGAAAGCTGCTGGTGGCGGAATCGTCGCGCCGAGTTCAAGTTCAAGGACTGAGATTCCTTGAACGTGCCCGCTGCCTCCCGTTGACCCGCTACTGCTTGCAAGGAATTGGCCCATGAATCTGCAACCCGACCGTCGCGGCTCTGCCCGGTTCCTGGCGCTGCTCCTGCTCTGCTGCATCCCGCTCCCGTCGTGCGTCACCATGGGGCGGTACAACGCGCTCAAGGACCGCACGGCCGCGCTCGAGACACAGACGGCAAAGACCCAAGAGGATCTTGCCACGCTCACGACCCGCATCGACAACCTCAAGGGGGTCGTCTACAAGGACCTGGAGGAAGTCCGGGGCCGTCTCGCCGAGCTGGCTGCCGATGTCTCCGAGCAGAAGACCGAGGTGGCCAAGCACGACGGACGGCTCCAGGAACTCGAGTACAAGCTCAACGAGATCGCCAAGCGCGTGAAGGGAATCAAGGGGCTCGTCGAGGATCGCTTCGGCGCTGATTCCGATTCCCTGCCCGAGGACCTGCCCACCGAGGCGGAGCCGATGTTCGAGGCCGGCATGGCCGCGTTCAAAGGCAACCTCGCCCGCAAGTCCAGGGCCATCTTCCAGGAGTTCATCCGCCGCTTCCCCGACCACGAGAAGACCGACGACGCGGAGTTCATGGTCGGAGAGACCCTCTTTGCAGAAGGGCGTTTCACCGAAGCGGTCAACGCGTTCAAGACCGTGTACGACCGCTACCAGACCGGCGACCGCTACCGGGAAGCCGTGCTGCGCATCGGTCTCTCCTACGTGCGCCTCAACAACTGCAAGAAGGCCCGCACCATCTACGATTTTGCCAAGAAGACCTTCAAGGGCACCGAGGAGGCCAAGACGGCCGAGAAGGAGCTCAAGGATCTCGACAAGGTCTGCAAGTAAGAACTGTCGATGGAGACGCTCATGACCGCGTCGCGGGGGGCGCATGCCGACCTCGATTGACGCGGTAGTCGTCGGGGCCGGCCACGCGGGCTGCGAGGCGGCGCTGGCGCTGGCTCGGATGGGTGTTGCCACCGTGCTGGTCACGTTCCGCCTGGACCGGATCGCCTGGGCCTCGTGCAACCCGGCCATCGGCGGGCTGGCGAAAGGGCACCTCACGTTTGAAGTCGATGCGCTGGGCGGCGAGATCGGCCAGGCCGCGGACGAGTGCGGTCTCCAGTTCCGGAGGCTCAACACCAGCAAGGGCCCGGCGGTCCGCTCCACCCGGGTCCAGATCGACATGGTGCGTTATGCAGAGCGGATGCGGCGGGTCGTCACGTCCACCCCGAACCTGACCGTGGTCGAGGACGAGGTGGCGGAGGTGCTCCTCTGCTCCGGCGCGGTGCCGGGGGTGAGGCTGGTGCGGGGAGTGCGGCTGGTGCGGGGCGGGGAGGTGGCGTGCCGGGCGGTCGTGATCACGGCGGGGACGTTCCTCAGGGGGGAGATCCACGTCGGTTCCACCCGGTATTCGGCCGGGCGGCACGGCGATCCGCCGGCAAACCTGCTGTCGGAGTGGCTCCGGGCGGCCGGCTTCACCTTGGGGCGCCTCAAGACCGGAACGCCGGCCCGGTTGCGCCGGGATTCGATCGACTTCTCTTCGATGCGGCGCCAGGAGGGGGACGAGCCGCCCCCCACGTTCTCGTGGCGGCATGTTTCCCCTCCGCTGCCCCGGGTCCCCTGTTTCGAGACGAACACGACGCCGGCCACGCATCAAGTCATCCTGGACAACCTGCACCAGGCCCCGCTGTACACGGGGCAGATCACGGGTCGCGGGCCCCGCTACTGCCCGTCCATCGAGGACAAGGTCGTCCGCTTCGAGGGCCGGGACAGCCACCACATCTACGTGGAGCCGACCACGCTCGAGGCGGACCTCTACTACCCCAACGGCATTTCGACGAGCCTGCCGGTGGACGTGCAGGAGCGGTTCCTGCACACCATCCCGGGGCTCGAAAAGGCCGAGATGGCCGTGGCCGCCTATGC
Organism: Deltaproteobacteria bacterium; assembly: GCA_016875215.1. GTDB lineage: Bacteria > Myxococcota_A > UBA9042 > CAIXZC01 > CAIXZC01 > CAITUV01. Next base: position 8,219 of record VGRX01000079.1, on the reverse strand, counting down.
CATCGAGTACGACTTCGTTCCCCCGACCCAGATCGAGCCGACGCTCGAGACCAGGGGGGTCCGCGGTCTCTTCCTGGCGGGCCAGGTCAATGGGACCTCGGGATACGAAGAGGCTGCCGCACAGGGCATCCTGGCGGGGATCAACGCGGCCCTGGTGCTTCGGGGCGATGAGCCGCTGGTCCTGTCCCGGGACCAGGCCTACGCCGGCGTCCTGGTGGATGATCTCTCCACGCTCGGCACCGAGGAACCGTACCGGATGTTCACGTCCAGGGCGGAGTTTCGACTGCTGCTGCGGGAGAGCAACGCGGCCACCCGCCTGACCCCGATCGGCCGCAAGGTGGGCCTGGTCCGCGACGAGCAATGGGCTGCGTTCCAGGCCCGGAAGATCCGACTCGATCGGGTCCGTGATCTCCTGGCCAAGGTCCGCGTCTCCCCTGGCCCGTCGGCAAACGACACCCTCTCGGCTCTCGGGTCCAGTCCGCTGCGGGACACCGTGCCGCTGGCCTCGCTGCTGGCCCGGCCGGAGCTGTCCCTCAACGCCCTCGAGGCCTTCCATCCCGGCCTGTCCCAGTGCCTGTCCCGGGACGAGATCGAGGAAGCCGAGACCGAGATCAAGTTTGCAGGCTACATCGAGCGGGAGGTGAACATCGCCAGGAAGCTCACCCAGCTCGACGACCGGCGCATCCCTCCCGACCTGGACTACCGCCGGGTGGACAGCCTCACCGCGGAGGTCGTCGAGAAGCTCTCCCGAGTCCGCCCGGCCACGCTGGGCCAGGCCTCCCGTATCCCGGGCATCACGCCCGCCGCACTGGCCAACCTGCTGATCCACCTGGGGAAGAAGAGGGTCACTCCTTGAGCTTGTAGTGGGTCGTGCGTCCCCGGCCGTGCCGCTCGATGAGCCCCCACTCGATGAGCCGTGCGAAGTCCAACGCCCGTGTTGCCTTGGCCCGCTCCGTCAGCTTCGAGTACTGCCTGTCAGTGATGAACCCATGCGCTTTGATGTGGTCCAGGATGCTGCGATGGTGCACCTGGATCTCGGTGGCCGGCGATGTCGCAGCACGGTGAAGGTCATTGCCGACCCGTACCAGCTCATCGACGATTCCGGCAGCGAAAAACTCGAGCCAGGGGGTGAAGTCAACGGTCCTGCGCAAGTCATAGTAGTCCCCGGTCTCGCCCACGGTGGAGAAGTAGCGGGTCAGGTTCCGATCGTAGTAGCCCTCGAAGCTGAACAGCCGGAAGATCCTTATCCCCAATTCCGCGAGCAGAACCGTGGTGGCCAGCCTCGAGGTGCGCCCGTTGCCGTCCGTGAACGGATGGATGAGGACGAGTTGCTTGTGGAAGAGACCGGCCAGAATCACCGGATCCAGTTCTCCCCGGCCACGAGCGACAAATGCAACCAGGTCCCGCACCAGGGGGCCGACGTCCTTGTGGTCCGGGGCCAGGTAAACGACCTCGCCGCTGCGTGGATCGTTCACGACCGGCGGCTCGGACCGGAATCGTCCGCAGTGGTAGGGTTCCAGCAGCCCCGTCATGACCCCTTTGTGGATCTCCAGGATACGGCGCACCGTCAGGTCCAGCGGGCCCTGTTCCAGTTTGCGATGAAGGGCCAGCAGCGAGTCGTTGTAGTTCACGACCTCCCGTTCGCTCTGCTTCAACCGGCCAGGCCGCGCCTTGAGCAACTTCTTGACTTCGGTCAGGGGGATTCTGTTGCCCTCGATCCGCGTCGAGGTGTGGGCGGACAAGGTCACGGCCCTCTGGCCAAGCTCGGCCAGGACTGGCGGCAAAACCGGCCGCCGATTGAGCTCTGCCGCCAGCAAGGCGATCTGCTTGATGCTGGCCAAGAGCTTAGGCGTAATCGTGAATCCAGGCTCGAACATGGCCCCCCTCCATGGACGAAGATTAGACGAAAACTGGTCGAAAGCCAAGAGGCACCCGCTTCCGAAAATTGCGCAACCCCGGGACCGGCCTAGACTGGGGGATGGAGGTGGAGTCATGCGGGCGCATCTCATCGGGATTTGCGGCACGGCAATGGCGGGCGTGGGCATTCTGCTCAAGGAGGCGGGGATGGACGTGACCGGCTCGGACACCGCCTCCTATCCGCCGATGAGTACACTCCTGGCATCTCGAGGGATCGACATACTGCCGGGGTGGAATCCGGCCAATGTGGGCCGGGCGACCGGCGAGAGGTCTCCCGTCCTGTCCCGCCCCGACATCGTCGTGGTCGGCAACGTGGCCCGCAAGGACAACCCCGAGGTGCTGCGGGCGCAGGAGTCGGGAATCCCGCTCATCAGCATGCCGCAGGCCATCGAGCGCCATTTCCTCCCGGGACGTCAGTCGATCGTGATTGCCGGGACGCACGGCAAGACGACGGTGACGTCGTGCACCGCGTGGCTGCTTGCCCATGCCGGGCGCGATCCGGGCTTCCTGGTGGGGGGGATACCGCTCAACTTCGGCCGGAACGCCTACCTCGGGTGCGGGCACGATTTCGTCATCGAGGGAGATGAGTACGACACTGCGTTCTTCGACAAGAAGGCCAAGTTCTTCCACTACAACCCGTCGCTGGCCGTGATGACCTCGCTCGAGTTCGACCATGCGGACATCTACCCCGACCTGGAGAAGATCGTCTCGACGTTCAAGGAGTTCGCGGACCTGGTGCCCCCGTTCGGAACGCTCTTCTACTGCGCGGACTACCCGATACTCACCGAAGTGGCGGCCGCCTGCCCGGGGGAGACGATCTCGTACGGTACCGCACCGAATGCGCAGGCCCGGGTGTCCGACATCTCCGTCGGGACGCAAGGCACGCGGTTCAAGCTGACGTTGCCGGGCTCGAGAAGCCACGACGTGCTCGTTCCCATGTGGGGCGAGCACAACGCGCTCAATGCAACGGCAGCAGCGCTCCTGGCGCGGCAGGCGGGCGTGCCCATGCCCGACATCGTCGAGGGGCTGGCAACGTTCCAGGGGGTCAAGCGCCGCTTCGAAACCCTGGCCGAAGCCGGAGGAGTCACCGTGATCGACGACTTCGCCCATCACCCGACCGCGGTGCGGGCGACCCTCGCAGCGGCCCGCACCCGCTTCCCGGACCGCCGCATCTTCGCCGCGTTCCACTTCGAGTCCAACACCTCCCGGCGCAAGATCTTCGAGGCCGAGTACGCCCAGGCGTTCCACGGGGCCGACCACGTGTTCCTCACCTTCCCGCTCAAGAAGAACGACAGCCTGAAGCCCGAGGAGTACCTCGACCCGAACGCTGTGCTGTCGGGAATCCGCACCTATGCCTCCACCTGCCAGGCCTTCCAGGACATGGGGGAGCTGGGCACAACCCTCGCCTCTCAGCTCCGTCCCGGGGACGTGGTCGTCGGTATGTCCGGCCGCGACTTCGGCCCCATGTACAAGGTGCTGGTGGAGAGGCTGGCCGGAAACTGAGCAGGGGCCGCCTTCATCGGCCTTCCATGCGTCCGACACACAGCCCCGACCACGCGGGAGGGGCCCCCACAGGTGATCGCCGATCAACTTCCATGCGTCCGACACACAGCCCCGACCACGCGGGAGGGACCCCCACAGGTGATCGCCGATCAACGAAGCCGCGGCCGGAACCAGGGCAACGGCCGGTTGACATCGCAGTCCAACCATGGTGTTTCTCAGTAGTCAACGGCCGTGTAGCGGGGGGGGATTTCGTTTCTTTCCTTACTCATACACCATCTCACATTCAGAAGATATTCTCCTATACGCAATCCCAATCGTGCCATCATGCCAGATCGCCATCGCCGTCCCGTCTCCGAACGCAACGGGCCGGGCAGGGGCGAGATTGGTGCCTGGAGAGGTGTTGGCCTTGACGTCTCCTGAGAGGGGAGTTCCGGCTCCGTCGAAACAACGAACACGGACTTCCCAACCCGAATCGGAGGGTTTGTGCGACCACACGGCAACGAACCCCCCGTCAGGCAAGGCGACGAGGTTGGGAGCGACCTGGGATCCGCCGGAAATGGAATTGACAGGGAACACCTCGCCCAGGAGACCTCCGTCGTCGCCGACTCTCTGCCCACGCACTTCATCCTGTTGCGATGAATAGTTGCCATCCCAAGCCACGAGGAGCCCCCCCGCCGCAAGACCCACCGTGTCGAGCTCCGAGGGCCAGCACGAATCGCAGTTCGTGACGGAGATACTCCCTGTCAGCGACTTGCCGGCCGAATCCAGCAATGTACCGGAAATGCCGACGATGTTGGAGTTCTTCTCTCTCTGGAACAGGACGCCGAATCGGTCTGCTTTCGCCAGGCCGGTCGCTACAGCTTGAGGAAACGAGTCGTCACCCGACTGAACGACGATCGGCTGTAGCGGCGTACCGTCCGGCAAGTAGAGGCGTCCGAACACGGTCTGAGGGCCAGATTTCGGTGGAGAATCCGGCCACCAGCCGGTCCAGACTACCAGCAGTCGTCCGTCCGGCAAGGCAGCAATACTGGGGTTGAACGACACAGATTCCTTCTTCTCCACTACCACTTGCTCTGGACCGTCCGGGGCCCCTGTCGAGAGGAAGCGCTGTAGGCGGAGCCCTTGTGTTTTGCCCTCTCCACCGCTGGTCCACGCAGCAGCGAACCCGCCGCCTGGAAGGCTTGCGAGCGCGTAGAACTGCTCCGTGATCCCCAGACCGACCGCCACCTGGATGGGCCCGAACAACAGCTCCCCGGCCTTGTCGAAGACCTTGGCCACCAGGTCCGTCTTCCCCCCACTCGGGGTGCGCTGCAGCAGAACGAAACGTTCGTCCTGCAGACTGCCCGCAAGTGGCCTGGACGTGCTCTCCGTCAGGAAGGACTCGCTGAGCTTCCCATCGGTGCAACCGTCCCACGGGGTGTCATTGCCGTCATCACACTCGTCTCCTGGCGGGGGGCACTTGCCTGCGATGCACACCTGCCCGGGACCGCACTCGCCGCATGAGCCTCCACAACCGTCCGGCCCGCAGCTCTCGCCTTCGCAGACCGGGATGCACGCAACGCACGCCCCTTCCAAGCAGACCTTGCCATCTCCCAGTGCGCAATCTGTCTGAGAGACGAGAGCAGTCCCCGTTCCGTTGCAGGCTTTGGCCACATTGCCGTCGCACCAAGCACTTGCCGGTTCGCAGATGACCTGGGCGCACAGTCCGAACTCGCACACAGTGCCCTCCTGGCACTGGAGAGTCGAATACGCCAGCCCGTCCTCAAGACACGTCGCCCCAGTCCATTCGTCCAGGCAGAACTTCTCGTCGGGCACGCAGATGCTGTCGAGGCAGTCACCCTCGAAGCAGTGCAGGTTGTCTGCCTCACAGTCTGCCGTGGCCCCGACCGACTTACCATCTGCAGCACACGCCAGGGCGGTCTCCCCGTCGCACCAGGCCTCCAGGGGAACACAGGTCAGCTCGACACACTCCCCGGCCTCGCAGTACTGCTGCCCAGTGCAGCCCTTCTGCAGGCTCCATCCGCTCCCATCGTCGGCGCACGCCATCACGTCCTGTCCCTGACACTCAAGACCGCCGGCCTGGCAGACATCCGCAAGGCACCACGACTCCTTGCAGAACTCTTCCTCGGGGCAGTCCGCGGCCGTCAGGCAGCCGACGCAGTGCCCGGCCTGAAGGTCACACACCATCCCAAAATCCTTGCATGCCTTGTCCGACTCGCACCAGACCTCGACGTGGCACTTGTGATCCGCTCCGCACACTTCGCCCTCGGCGCAGTCTCCGTTCACGACGCAAGGCACACACACGCCTCGCTCCTTGTCGCACACCAGGTCATCGGGGCAGTCCTTGGTCGAACCGCATCGGGCCGGAGCACACTTCCCCTGCGCAGAGCAGACCTGCTCCCCTGCACACTCTCCGCACGTGCCGCCGCACCCGTTCGGCCCGCATTCCACCCCCGTGCATTCCGGAGCGCACACGTCCGCCGGTCGCCCGTCCACCTGCCTGCCGCCGTCGATCCAGACGTCACCGCCGCCTTCCGTCTCGATCCGGGTCTGGCCGTCGGGCGAGGTGTCAACCTCGATGACCGAAGGACTCCTGCCGGACGAACAGCAGGGCAGTGTCAAGAAGACCACGACAAGACAAAGCACCCTCCATCCATCGAGCATCATGACGTTCCTCTGACTTGGCATGCCCCCTGTCAATCTGCGATTCTACGTTCCGGACGAATCGGATTCAAGAGGAAACCGGGCAACATCGGGAACAAGAGACAGGAGCCGAAGACGCCGGTCCGAGTCCATCTACCACAGATCCCGGACCCTGACGGCCAGCGGCGGATCCGAGACCAAGCCCCAGGGCTTCCAGGGGACCGGGTCCGGACCCGGAGGGGGCCACGGAGGGTCGGGCATCGGAGGGGTCGGGCCGGTGCCGGGCTCGCCGGAAGGCAACCCCTCGTACCCCCCTGGGGCCCAGAAGGCACCGACGGTGTACGCCCATTTGCAGCCGAGTTTCTCGCCGGCCTGACGAATCTTTTCCGCCGCTTCTATCTCCCTCATGGACAGGAGAGACTGATTCGCAGCGAACAGCAACGCACATGGGTCCTTAAACATTGGCATCACCTCCGACGTTCAGCGCTTGAGAAGCAGGCGGATGGTCACTGAACCGGACCATGCCCCGCTACTTGCGTTTCCCAGCTTGAACCTCAGCCATCGAAACATGGGGTAGTCGTCTGTCGAGCGCACGACCTGGATGTTGGGGCCAGGCCAGGAAGTCCATACACACGACGTCATCTCGCGCCACGAGGTCTGGCCGCGATCGACAGCCGTTTCGATAGCGACCCTCAGGTTGGAGGCATTCTGCGCCTGAACGAGGATGACAGCCGAGTCGAAGTTCCCGACCTCAAGCCACCGTTCCCCCGGGCAGTAGACGTCATCGCTCTGGGCACCCGAAAAGTACTCGCCCACGACCCAATCCACATACATGTTCGACATTCTCTTCCTCCGTACTCTGTTGTGGCACAACCGGTCCGGCTCCGGGTACTCCCCGGGAAATGACATCACCAGACCAGCTTCGCCAAGTTCATCCACCATGGACTGTGCAGGTATCTTTCTGTCCGGTCAATCCCATCAAGGTTGTGGATTCCTTGTAGGTATGCTTGTAGGTGAGGTACGCACGCGACGATTCTGGCCCGTGGCAACCGGGCTCACACTCCGTCCGTGCAGACACATTGCCGCTTGAAACAGGGCCGTTTCCTTGCCAGAATGCGGGCTGCAGGCCGACGGGGGCGGAGGTCTCTCATGCGGCGGTTGTCCTGGTGGTTTGGTCTGGTTCTTCTTTCCGGCTGCGGCGTGGGCCAGCAGGCCTCGATCCTGTTCGAAACCTCGGAGCCCGAGGTGACGGAAGCGGACGACACGGGGGGCGCTGCGGACGGCTCCACGACGGCCGACGGCAGCGGGAACACGGGGGGCGACGGCACGACATTGGCCGACGGGACGGGCCCGGTGGGCCAGGACGCGACGGTCGAGCCGGACATCCCTCCTCCCACGCCCTGCCTGTCCGATGCCGAGTGCAACGACGGCAACCCGTGCACGCAGGACTCCTGCACCCCGGAGGTCGGATGCGTCAACATCGTGCCCCTGGATGCGTGCGATGACGGGGTCGCCTGCACCGTGGACACGTGCAGCCCCGCGACCGGCTGCACGAGCACTCCGGACGACTCGCTCTGCGACGACGGGATCGCCTGCACTATCGACATGTGCGACCTGGGGGGGTGCCTGCACACGGTGGACAATGCGCCGTGCAACGACGGCAACCCGTGCACGCAGGAATGGTGCGACCCGCAGGCCGGATGCAAGTCGCAGTTCCAGGACGCTGCCTGCAACGACGGCTCCCCGTGCACCAATCCGGACTGGTGCCAGGCCGGGGTTTGCACCGGCAATTTCGTCATGTCCACAGGGTGCCTGTATACCCAGACGCCCAACGTGGGGGCCTGCAACGCGGGAGCCCTGACCATGCCGGCTCGCAACGCTGCCATGGCCCGCGTCAACGAGATCCGGGCCATGGTCGGAATTCCCCCCGTGGTCTATGACACGACGCACGACAGCCAGGTGCAACAGGCCGCACTCGTCATGGCGGCCAACGCGTCGCTCAGCCACACCCCGCCCAAGAACTGGTGGTGCTGGACGCAGGCGGCTTACGACGGGGCCTCCACGAGCAACCTGCACCTGGGGATGAACACCGACGGCAGCCTCGCGTCGCCGGCCGCTGTCGTCGATGCCCTGGCCATCGACATGAACGTGGAAAA
>VGRX01000078.1 GCA_016875215.1 Deltaproteobacteria bacterium | reverse complement strand
CCCCGTTGAGCAGAGGGACCGCTTCAGCGCCCCGCTCGACCAGCCCCCGCCAGACGTCGAGAGCCACGTGCCTACCGGATTCCATGAGGCCGCGGGTCATCGGGTCCGCCACGTAGGCTCGGGGCTCGGATCGGTCCCTGGGGATTCCACGCTCGATCTCCCGAACGGTGGTGAACAGGGCTCCCCGCTCCGACTCGGGAACACGTTCGAGGCCCCGCCGGAGTATCTCGATCGCCCGTTCCGGCCGGTCCGGGAACCACTTCCGCGGCAGCAGGATTGCGTAGACAAGCGCCCATCCCTGGTAGACCGCTGCCTGTTCCGGGAACGTAGCGGCCAGCTCCGTGAACTGCGCCTCCCCTTCCTCCGTGCGGCCGAGAGCGAACAGCACCTGGGCACGCCAGATCCCCCACTTCAAGGCGACTGTCTGATCGTCTCGGAACCGCTCCCGCACACTATCGCCGAAGGCCAGCGTCTTGCCCAGCCACTCCGTCTTGTCCTTGTTCCGGGCTCCGGCCCACAGAAGCCCTTCCAACTCCTCCAGGAAGACCCCCAGGGGGCCGCCCGCTACCAGCAGAGCATCAGCATCCGGCAGGGACCGGACGGACTCGGGAAGGAGTCCCCGGAGGATGTTCCAGGCCCGCAACCATGCCTCGGCCAACACCGAGCGGTCCGACCGGCCCCGGGCATCGAGCTTCTTCTCTTCCTTGCAGACCAGGTCGTCCAGATCCTCCATGCAGGCCAGCCCGGGAGACAACTCGCGCCAGAGAGCAACGGCTGCACACCGGAGCTTGCCGCCGGCCTCCGTCGCCAGGTCGATGCCCGCTGCGGACGCCCATTGCGCCACTCGTGGCCGGATCGACCGGGCTCCCTCCTGGCCGCAGAAAGCACCGAATGCCTCGGCCGATTCCTCGACTCCCATCTGTTCGAGCAAGTCGATCGCCTCGTCCACGGACATCTCGATGATGTCGCCAGGCTCAGGCTCCGATTCCCACTCCCCTTCCTCGTCGGTCTCCCAATCGGGCTCAGCCTCCTCGGGTCCCGGCGCCGGCGTCTCCGACTCTCCCCTCGGGACGGGCGCTCTGTCCAGACGTTCCGGCCTTCGATACGGCTCCGGAAACGCCGGATACTCAGTCGCCTCGGCGCGTTCCCTGCGTTCCGCCTGCTCGTCCTTGTCCATGCAACACTTCTTGTACTTCTTCCCGCTGCCGCATGGGCACGGGTCGTTTCTTCCGATTCCTGCCATGGTTCACCTCATACTGGCGGACTGACTGTGGACCTATTCCATCAAGGCTGACCGCAGTACCTGGAAGCTCCCGGCGGCAGCGGCCCTGGACTCCAGAACCTGCTTCAACTCGAGGCACCGGTCATCGTCCCTGTCGACCACAACCACGACACGCCAGTCCTCGGGCAGCCCACGCGAGTAGCACTCGGCAGGAACCGCAAACACGTCGAAGACCGTCGACTTCCTGCTCCCGTTCGGGCCCAGCAGCACAGTCATGGGTGTCAGCCCTCGGAACTCCACCTTCCTCAGTGCGCGGAAGTTCTCGACCTTCAGGTACTCGATTCGAGCATGCCTCCACGATCTCGTCTTCTTCACCATGTCACCTGCCACGTCCTGAGAGGGGAGCGGCGCCAATCCACACGCCCCGTAGCTACCAACAGAAACCCGCCAAGCGCCAAACAGGAGTCCAATCTCGCATACGTGCCGCCCGTGCGCAAGGGCGGCATGCGACGCGACGCTGGTCTGCGGCGGCAGCCACACCCACGGAACATCCGCCTCCTACACCGCGGGCACGTCCTGCGCAACGCGGCCCGTCGCTGACGCTCCGGGTGGGGTTGGGGGCCACACCCACGGAACATCCGCCTCCTACACCGCGGGCACGTCCTGCGCAACGCGGCCCGTCGCTGACGCTCCGGGTGGGGTTGGGGGCCACACCCACGGAACATCTGCCTCCTACACCAACCCCGCAAGGAAACGATCGATGCCCAGCACGCGGACCTTGTGCTCCGGGAAGTACCGGTCGTGGCCCTTGCGGCTGACAACCTGGTAGTTGTGGCGAGTCGAAAACAACCGGGCATACTCGACCAACGCCTTGTCCGGTGCGGTCTGCCCGGACTTGCACTCGACCAGCATCCACGGCTTGCGGTCCCGCGTGACGATGAAGTCCACTTCCTTCCCGTCCCGAGTCCGGAGGAACATCAGATCGAATTCCCCGAGCGCGGCATCTGTCCAGTAGTGCACCGCCTTCAGCAGGTGCAGTGCAACCAGGTTCTCCCGCCGGGCGGGCTCGGACTCCACCTGGAGTACATCGTACAGGTAGAGCTTCGAGCCGGCCGTGAGCACACGGTGCAGCTTGCGCGAGTAGGGCCGAATCACGAAGCAGTGGTAGAGCATCTGCAGCATCCCGACCCAGTCCCGCACCGTGGCATACGCGACCTGGACGTCCTCCCGGAGGCCGTTGACCGACAGCAGCGAGCCCACCCGGTCGGCCAGCAGATCCCCGAGCACGCGCACGGCCTCCACATCACGGACGGAGCGCAAGTCGCGCAGGTCCTCTTTGACCAGGCGCTCCATCCGCAAACGGCTCCAGCGTGCGGCCTTCTGTGCGCTGCCACCCAGCAACGGTTCGGGGAAAGTCCCGAGCGCCATCAGGTCCTCCAACGGAAAGACCGAGTCCCTCCGCTCCAGGATCCTGTCCGGCTCAGGCGGTCGCAAAGCCTCTCCGACGGAGAACGGGTGGAGTCGGTAGGGGATGTACCGTCCAAGCAGGCTGTCCCCCCCCTTGCGGAAGTAGTCCAGCCGAGCGCTGCCGGTCACGACGATCGGGACGTCGTCACCCCGAAGGTCGAAGAGCCCCTTCAGGCGGCCCTTCCAACGCCGATCCTTGTGGATCTCGTCCAGCAGCACCGGCCCGGGACCACGGTCGGCCACGGACTCGACCGGATCCTTCACCCATTTCTTCCGGAAGCGCTGGTCATCCCAGTTGAACACGTTCTGCTCCGATTGCAGCAGGAACCGTCCCACCGTCGTCTTGCCCACCTGTCGCGGGCCGGAGATGAACGCCATCTTCCCCGCTGCCAGGGCATCCTCTGCGACCACTGCTTCAAGGTACCGGTGTCGAAGCACTTCTCGGGCCATGGCCTTCCCTCCTCACCAAACTGATAATCTGCCGCAGCAGATCATCAATTTACTGATAGTCTGCCGCAGTTCGGGCCGGAGATCAAGCCCCTGCCGTATCACACGACAGGGAGTGGGGCCTGTATGTGCGGGACAGTCGCCGATGTGTGCCTTCACCGCCCCGTTCAGCTTGCTCTTGACACGCGTGCGCGATACACCGTAGTTTCGGGCGGCGGGAACGGGCAGATGAACCGTTCCCGAAGGCCGTGCATGCCCAGTTGCGAGGTGGTTGCAAGATGAACCGATGCGTGCTCTTGAGGATGGCTGCCAGCCTGTTCATGCGGATCAGGGCCGTCCTGGTCGCTGCGCTGCTTCCCGTGCTGCTGTGCGGGTGTGTGGATTCGGTCACGCCGGGTGGGATCGACCCGCCCGCGTTCGACACGAAGCTCTCGGCCCTGAAGATCGACCGGGAGTACTTCCGGGACGAGTACGGCCGATACGTCCTGCTCAACGGGGTGAACGTCGGCGGCACGAACAAGCTGCCGGTTACGCCGGCACCGGACGAAGATCCTCGCAAGGAGCCGATCTCCTTTGTGGGGCGTCCCTTCCCGCTCGACGAGGCCGACCTCTGGTTCGACCGGATCGCAAAGTACGGGTTCAACTCGATCCGCCTCGTCATCCCATGGGAAGCGGTCGAGCACGGCGGCCGGGGCATCTACGACAAGGAATACCTGTTTTACATCGAGGCCATCGTGGCCAAGGCGCAGGAGCACGACATCTACGTGCTCATGAACTTCCACGAGAACCTGTTCAGCCGGTTCCTGTACACCCGGTTCAACCGGAATCCGGAGTTGGGCGAAGAAGGGTCCATCGAGAACATGCTCGGTGCGCTGCTGCCCGACTCGAAGACCTTGAAGTACGGCGGCGTGATCACCGGCGACGGCGCCCCCCGCTGGGCCGTCGAAGCCTGCCTCCCCCACAAGAACATCGATGCCCCCAACTGGGGCTCGAGCCACTTCCTGGGCAACCTCGGAATCCTCAGCAACCTCATCGCCGTGGTCAACGCGGTGGACAAGCTGACCGGGCTGACCGGCGGAGAGGAGGACGAGGGCGGGGATGGCAGCGGGGAGACAGGCCCTTCGCTCGAGGACTTCCTCCAGGATCTGCTCAAGAAGATGATGAAGTCCGACCCGCCCATGCTGCCCTACGAGATCACGGAGACGTGTGACGTCTTCCCGTTCACCTCCTGGTGGGACAACACCCTCTTCTCGTACGACATCAACCGGTGCTACGGAGCATTCTTCGCCGGTGACGCGGTCATGCCCTCGCTCAACAAGTTCGAGTCGGGCGGCAAGACCTGGGAAATGGACATCAAGGAGTACCTGCAGGGGGGCTACGCAGGGGCCTGGGCCCAGGTGGCCAAACGGGCCGGCAAGTACCCCAACGTGATCGGCTACGACCTCATCAACGAGCCTCCGGGCGGGTTCCTGATGCTGGCGATCCTCACGCTCTACTTCCAGGCCGATTTCGACCTCGGCGTGATCGAGGACTTCCTGGTATCGCTGGCCGGAACGGAGACCGGGCAGATCGTGTACCAGCTCCTCCAGGTGCTCAATGTGCTGCCGCTGATGCCTTCCAAGGCGGACATGCCCCAGTACATGGCCCGCTACGGGACCGAGTTCAAGGCCTGGCTGGCCGAAGACCCCGACGTGTGTGCCGACGAGGCGGACGACGCGGCAAAGACCGAGTGCCAGCAGGTGGCCTTCGTCAAGCAGCGAATCCGGAAGAGCTACGGTGCCGACGACATCGACCTGTTCGGTGTGCTCGACTTGAACCTGAGCTTCGTGGTGAACCTGGTCGAGCTGTACGACGTCGTGTCCCAGGCCATCCGCGGGGAGGACCCGGATGCGGTCATCTGGCTCGAGCCCGGCTCCGGCGCCCTGGACGCGCTGGTTGGCGGCACGTTCGGCGACGTGTCGCTCTGGAAGCCGGAATCGATCGACGAGATGGTCTACACGCCGCACTGGTACCCGGACATCTACCCGTTCCTTGGATTCAATGCGGGGCCGCGTGAGTTCACCGTCGAGGAATGGGCCGACGTGGAGTTCCTGACCGATCTGGCAGGCCCGCTGCCCGCAGTGCTCGAGACGTTCGGCGAAGTCCCGGTCGTGTACGGCGAGTTCGGGACCTACTTCAACTACAACGGGATCGAGAATTCGGTTGCTTCGAACTACGCTGTCTCGGCCGAGATCCTCAACAACTACTACGAGGCGTTCGAGACTCTCAATCTCGGCCGGATGCTCTGGTGCTTCTCGAAGGACAACACGCACGAGAACGGGGACCTCTGGAACTACGAGGACTTCTCCATCATCGGCCCGGACCATGAGCCCAGGGCGGAGCTTGCCTGGATGCGCCCCTACGGCCGTGCGCTCTCGGGCCGCCCGGTGGCCACGTACTTCAACTCCGACTACCACCACTACGACCCGAAGAAGGGGGAGCCGGATCCCTGGCGTGAGTTCTACCTCTCCTTCGAAAGCAAGGAGACCGACGCCCCGACCGAGGTGTTCGTCCCGGACTGCCAGTACCCGGACGGCTTCTACGTGTGGCTCTCCGACGGCTGGGCGACGTTCGACAGCGTGAACCGGATCCTGTACTACCACCCGACCAGGGACGATCCGGGACACGTCCACGAGGTGACGCTCCGTCCGCCCATGGAAGGTGCACAGCGCACCGGCTGGGCCTACTTCTTCCGCGACGGCCAGGTGGTCGTCGGCGACCGGCACTAGGAGGGAAGCCATGAAGACACTGACTGGCACACTGGTCCTGGTGGCGGCGGTATTCGGGCCGGCCTTGTCCGAAGCCTCGGCGCAGGAGACCCCATCGACCATCGGGAACGGTTCCTCCGCTTCGGTCCTTCCCCCGGGCCTGGTCAAGAAGTCCTCGCTGCCGCGCCAGGTCGACTTCACCCTCGAGCTTGCCAACCTGTTCGTGATCCGCAACGACGGCGACTTCGACCGCTCCGACCCGACCTACGGGAAGTACGGGCAGCCCGAGGGATTCCTGGCCACCTTCCTGCATCCCTACCTGGGCGTACGGCTGGCCGAGCAGCTCCGGTTCTTCTATGAAACCGAGATCGGAATGGACCTCTGGAGCGAGAAGAACCCGGACGTCTGGCTGGGGCTGGAGGACAGTCGGGGCCTGTCCATCAAGCAGCGGGAGATCTGGGGCGAGCTGACGCTGAACAACTGGTACGTCAAGGCCGGGTTCCAGCGCATGCTCGATTCCACAGGTCTGTTCGTGAACCACTGGATCGGTGCGGTCCGGGCCGGGTACGGGCTCCCTGGAGAAAGCCGCATCGTAGCGAGCTTCGGCCAGTTCCCGGATCAGACGCACGAAGGATGGACCTGGGGACAGACGTTCGGCGACTTCCGCACCGACGTGTTGCTCAGCGCACTGGACGGGACCTGGGTGTTCGGCGAGATGCTTGCCCTGGATTGCGGGGCCTACTACGTCCGGGACGGTTCCCGCGTCGACATGTTGCGGCAGGTTGGAGCAGCCGCAATGGCACTTCGAGCGAGAGGAGGGGCGTGGGATGCGTCTCTCGGCGTCGTCACCCAGTTCGGACGCGGCGAGAGGTCGGCGGAGGGCGGAGCTGCCGGAGCCGGGGCTGGCGGGGCCGATGCGGGATCCGCGGGTGGCACTACGGGGGGGCAGGTCGACCCGCCCCCCTACGACGCCTCGGACGCCGGTATTTTCGGCTGGGCAGCCGAGGCACGGGCATCGGGCAGGTTCTCCATCGTCACGCTCAAGGGGGGGCTGGCTGCCATGAGCGCGGACGATGCGTTCGAAGGAAACGACGCACTGGGCTTCCTCTGGTCCGGGAAGCGAGGGAGCCGCAGCCTCCTGCTCTCGGAGAACGAGACCCGGGACATCGGGGACAACGTCGACGAGAAGATGGGGACGTTCGACGGCTGGTTCTACGAGATGCGCACCGGCCTCATGTCCGCGGACCTGGGGCTGTACGTCGACCCGCTGAAATGGCTGACCGTGGGGGCCGTCACCGAGGTCATGGCCGCGGTGAACCCGGACAATGCGCTGGGCAACCGGTTTGCCGGCTGGGAGAGTGAGCTGCTGGTGGATCTGCACCTCCTCGAGGGGGCTTTCCAAGTCCAGCTCGTCGGGGGCATGCTCGTACCCGGCGGCGCCGCATCTGCATATGTGAATGCCATCGATGTCGACGCCACGGACACGATGTTCTTTGGCCAGACCGCGGTGCTGATGTATTTCTGACGAGGAGGCAGCAGGCGGGGGCCGGCCCCAGCCCGCCGCACCGGAGGTGGATGGATGGAGCGACTGCCGCTTCTCGACCTGGCCCGGGACAAGGTCGTGGTGCTGGACGGCGCCATGGGGACCTCGATCCAGGCAGCCAGGCCCGATCCCGATGCGTTCGAAGGCCGGGATGGATGCAACGAGCTGCTGGTGCACACCCGGCCCGACCTCATCCGCTCGATCCATGCCGGCTTCCTGCGGGTGGGGTGCGACATCGTCGAGACCAACAGCTTCAGCGCCAACGGCGTGGTGCTGGCCGAGTACTCGCTCGCCGACCGCACCGAAGAGCTGAACCACAAGGCTGCCGCGCTCGCCCGGTCGGTCGCGAACGACTTCTCGACCCAGGCGCAACCGCGCTACGTGCTGGGAAGCGTGGGGCCGGGGACGAAGTTGCCTTCGCTGGGCCAGATCACGTTTGACGAGCTCGTGGCAGCGTTCCAGCCGCAGATGCGCGGGCTGCTGTCCGGCGGAGCGGATGCCATCTGCATAGAGACCTGCCAGGACCTGCTTCAGATCAAGTCGGCGATTCAAGCCGCTCGAAACGCGTTTGCCCAGGCGGGACGGTCGCTCCCCTTGTTCGTGTCGATCACCGTCGAGAACACCGGAACGATGCTGCTCGGAAGCGACATCCAGGCCGCGGTGGCTGCGCTGTGGCCGCTGGGGATCGATGTCCTCGGACTCAACTGTGCTTCCGGCCCGTCCACGATGAAGCGGCATGCGGAGCAGCTCGGGCGGGTCGGCCCGGAGCTCCTCATGGCGATGCCCAACGCCGGCCTGCCGGAGAACGTGGACGGGGAGCTCGTGTACCGGCTCTCCGCCGAGGAGTTCGGCCGCTGGGTGGAGGGGTTCGTCCGCGAGGACGCCTTCCGCTTTGTCGGCGGATGCTGCGGAACGACGCCGGCGCACCTGGCCGAGTTGGTCGTCCGCGTCTCCAGCCTGAGCCCGCCGCTCCGCCAGGTCCGGCGAGGCGGCGAGGTATCCAGCCTGTTCCAGGCGGTTCCGCTGCGCCAGGCGCCTGCTCCGCTGCTCGTCGGCGAGCGGACCAACGCCAACGGGAGCAAGGAGTTCCGTGACCGGCTGCTGGCAGACGACGTGGACGGCATGCTGGCCGTTGCAAGGGAGCAGGGGGAGGGAGGCGCCCACCTGCTCGACGTCAGCGTTGCCTACGTCGGGCGGGACGAAGGGGCCGACATGGAGCGCTTCGTCGGCCGGCTCGTGCAGGCCAGCCGGCTCCCGCTGTCCATCGATTCCACCGACCCGGTCGTGATCGAGAAGGCGCTCAAGCTGTGCGGCGGACGGTGCCTCGTGAACTCGATCAACCTCGAGGACGGAGACGGCCGGCTTGACCGCATCGCCACCCTGGCGAAACGGTTCGGGGCCGCTCTGGTGGCGCTGGCCATCGACGAGAAGGGCATGGCCATGACCGCGGACCGCAAGCTCGAGGTCGCTCAGCGCATCTACGACCGGTGCGTCAACGTGCATGGACTGGCGCCGCAGGACCTCGTGTTCGACATGCTCACCTTCACCGTGGCCAGCGGTGATTCATCCACGCGCAAGGCCGCGGTGGAGACCTTGGACGCACTGGCCCGCTTCAAGCGGCGCCACCCCGACGTCCACACGCTGCTCGGGGTGAGCAACGTCTCGTTCGGCCTCAAGCCGGCTGCCCGCCGCGTGCTGACGAGCGTCTTCCTGCACATGGCCGTGGAGCGGGGACTGGACCAGGCCATCGTCAATGCCCGCAACATCCTTCCGCTGTACCGAATCGAACCTGCGACCCGCGATGCCGCAGTCCGTCTGCTCAACGATGACTGGTCCGCAGGTGATCCGCTCTCGATGTTCATCTCTCTCTTCGAGGGCGGGAACAACCAGCGCACAGCGGACGATCACCTTGCGGAAGAGGTCCCCCCCGACCAGCGGCTGTTCCGCATGGTCGTGGACGGCAGCCAGGCCGGCCTGGGCCCCCTTCTGGACGGTCTCGTCACCGGCGGCCGGGAACCGCTGGGAATCATCAACTCGATCCTGATCCCGGCCATGAAGGAGGTCGGCGACCTGTTCGGCTCGGGGCAGATGCAACTCCCGTTCGTGCTCCAGTCGGCGCAGGTCATGAAGGCCGCAGTCGGCCACCTCCAGCAGCACATGAAGGGCAATCTCGGGCGTTTCCGGGGTACCCTGGTGCTGGCCACGGTCAAGGGGGACGTGCACGACATCGGCAAGAACCTCGTCGAGATCATCGTCTCGAACAACGGGTTCGAAGTGGCGGACCTCGGCACCAAGGTCGAAATCGAAGCCATGGTCAAGGCCGTGCGCGAGCACCGTGCCGATGCCGTGGGCATGAGCGGGCTGCTCGTGAAATCGACCGTGGTCATGAAGGAGAACATCGAGGAGATGAAGCGACTGGGGATGACAATCCCGGTGCTCCTGGGCGGTGCGGCACTGACGCGCAGCTATGTCGAAGGTCCCCTTCGCTCCATCTACGGCCCGAAGGTATCGTACTGCCAGGATGCCTTCGATGGGCTTGCCGAGATGATCCGGCTCGAGAAGGCGGGTGCGCCTGCTTCCGTCCTTCCGGCAACGGAGGGCGACGAGCTGTCGCCCGCGCCCGCGCCGCAAGGGCGCCTGCGTCTCGATGTGGTGGGCGGCGGAGACGAGCTGCCGGCCCCCGACATCGACCGCACGATCCCGATTCCGGTCCCGCCCTTCCTCGGCTCGAGGCTGCTGGACTTCATCCCGCTTGACGAAGTGCTCCCCCTGGTGAACGAGACGACGCTGTTCCGGGGCCAGTGGCGGTACCGCCGGGGCAGCCTGTCCAAGGCGGAGTACGACGGGCTCATCGAGCGCGAAGTCCGCCCTGTGCTGGCCGAGCTTGCCCGCCGCTCCAGGGAGGAGGGGCTGCTGCAGCCGAAGGCTGTCTACGGGTACTTCCGGTGCGTGTCCCGGAGGCGCAGCCTGGTCCTGCTGGACGAGTCCGGCGGACCTGCGCACGTCTTCCCGTTCCCACGAAGGCGTACCGCGCCCCACATCTCCATCGCCGACTACTTCCGGCCGGAAGGGGGCGAGGCCGACATCGTGGCACTGTTTGCCGTGACTGCCGGCAATCGGGCGGCCGAGGAGGCGCAAAGCCTCTATCGCGCCAACCGCTACCGGGACTATCTCCACCTGCATGGGCTTGCAGTGGAGGTGGCCGAGGCCGCGGCGGAGTGGCTTCACCGGCGGATCCGCCTGGAGCTGGGAATCGCGGGCAGCGACCAGGAGGGGAGCCAGGCCCGGGTCCGGCAGGGCTACCGCGGCAGCCGCTACAGCTTCGGTTATCCGGCCTGTCCCGACCTCGCGCTCCAGCGTCCGCTGTTCGAGCTGATCGAGCCTCAGCGGATCGGCGTCGAGCTCTCCGACTCGCTCCAGATGATCCCGGAGTACTCGGTGACCGCCCTGGTCGCTCACCATCCCGATGCCCGCTATTTCGACCTCGGATAGGGCGTTTCGATGTGCTATGTTGGTCAAGTCGAGCTCGGCCCCGCATTGCCGGTCGGCATCGGAATCGGAATCGTGATCGCAATCGCTGTCGAGGTCGCACGAGCCCAAGGAGGCATGGAATGAGAGTTCGTGGCTGGACCCCGCTTCTTGTTGGGCTCTTCGCACTGTCCGCATGCACGGGTGGCGAGAAGGGACCGGATGCCGCCGGCGTACCGAAGGCCGGCCCGGCCGACCGCGACGCGGGCCCCCTGGTCGGTCTGGACGCACGCTCAGGTACCGACAAGCCGGTTCCCCCGCCCTCCTTCGCATCGCAGGTCCCTGCGCTCCGGAAGCAGGTGCGGGAGGCCTCCCTCCAGCCCTGGGTCAAGGTCGACGAGGACATCCCGTTCTACCGCATCGAGGCGACCTTCGACGCCGACTTCCTGACCTACACGGGCAAGCAGGACCTCTGGTTCAAGAATCGCAGCGGCAAGCCATGGGACAAGCTGGTCTTCCACCTCTACCCCAACTTCCCGGCCATTGCCGGGGACCTGAAGCACATCAAGGTCACCTCGGCCACGGTGGATGGGTATCCCATAGAGGGGAAACCATCTGCCATGCCGTCACCGACTCGCTTCGAGCTGCCGCTTGAAACACCCCTGGCTCCGGGGTCTGCGGCCACCGTGACCCTGGAGTTCTCCGGCCTGGTGAAGCGCTATCCGCCGGCAGCACCGGGGCCGCTGGGCGACCTGTTTGAGACCGTGGCCGAGCTGCTCTCCGGCGGCGGCGGGGACTGGGGGCTCTTCGCCTACAGCTCCGGGATCCTGTCCATGTCGCTCTGGTACCCCATGCTGGCCGTGTACGACGATGAGGGGTGGGATATGGCCCAGCCCTCGGAGATCGGCGACTTCGCGTACTTCGACGTGGCGGACCACCTGGTGCAGATCCGGCTGGGGGACGGCTACTCCCTGATAACGACCGGCTCTGAGCTGTCCCACGACGGTGACACCTGGAAGTTCGCTGCCGGAGCTGCCCGGGAGTTCACGGTCTCGGCCAGCAGGTTGCTCCGGACCATCGAAGGGACGACCGGTACCCGGGGGCCGGTGACCGTCCGCTCTCACGCTCTCGACGCGGAACAGGACACCCAGCGCCGGGTGCTCGAGGCTGCCGTGGGCTCGGTGGCTGCGTACGAGGCGCTCTTCGGACCCTACCCCTACAAGGAGCTGGATGTGGTCCGGACCGACCTGCGGGGCGGCGTGGGCGGTGTCGAATTCCCCGGCCTGGTGACCATCGCCGGCATGCTCTACCTGGACGAGCTGGCCGACGATCTGGGGGACATGCGTCGCACCCTCGAGTCCCGCTTCATGACGGAGACCGTCGAGTTCGTGGTGGCCCACGAGGTGGCCCACCAGTGGTGGAACGCCGTCGTCGGTTCGCATTGCCGCAACCACCCGTTCGTGGACGAGGCCCTGGCAAACTACAGCTCCATCCTCTATTTCGAGAAGCGACGCGGCGCGGAGGCTGCCCAACGCCAGACCCTTTTCGAGCTCAAGCTGCCGTACCAGCTCCATCGCTTCTTCGGCGGGCCGGACATGCCGGTCGACCAGCCCACGTCCGCGTTCACCGACCTGATCGGATACAGCGCCATCGTCTACGGGAAGGGGGGGATGTTCCTCAAGGCGGTGCGGGACGTGATGGGTCTCGACGCGTTCTCGGCAGCCCTCACTTCGTACTATGCGCAGAACCTGTTTGCCACCGCGTCGCCCGAGAAGCTCGTCGCCACCCTGGAGTCGGCCACCCCGAAGGGCAAGCAGGTACGCGACCTGTCCATCCGCTGGCTCGCGGGGACATACGCGGACGAGGACATCGGCACGCTCCAGGTGGGAGAGCTCATTCCCGTGCTGCTGAAGGAGCTCGACGTGGAGCTCGACGGCTGGTTGCTGGAAACGCTGTCCGAGCCGGGTTTCTGGGAGCTGCTCAAGCTGGCGGACAACCTGGTCACCGGCAAGGACGACCTCTTCGATGGGGTGGACTACGACAAGGTCACGGCCTGGCTCGAGAAGCTCGCAAGGAAGTTGCTGTTCGGGCTGCTGCTGGGGTAGCAGTCCAGGACTGGGACCGCCGGAGTCCCGCCGAAAACGGGGGGCGGGGTGGAGTCGAAGCAGGGAAACGACGTGTTCGACGTGCTGCCGGGAAGCCGGAGGGACTGGCTTGCAGCGGGCTTCTGTGCCGATTCTCCGTTCCCTGCTCGAGTCACTCCCTACTACGCCTCCCTGATCCGGGGTTCTGACCCGCGTGACCCGATTGCGCTGCAGGCCGTGCCCCGTGCGGAGGAGACCGATCCCGCCGGCCTGCCCGATCCTCTGGGAGAGAATGCCCGCAGCCCCGTGCCCGGGCTCGTTCACGTCTACGAAGACCGTGTCCTGGTGATGCCCACCTCGGCGTGTGCCGTCCACTGTCGGCATTGCAACCGCCGCTGGCGCAGGGACGTGGCCGGTCCCGCTCCATGGCACGAGATGCTGCCGGGTTGGCTGGACTATCTCCGACGCCGGCAGGTTGCGGAGTTGCTGGTCACGGGCGGCGACCCGCTGATGCTGCCGCCCGAGGCCGTCGGTGAGCTCCTCGCCCGCCTGCGGGAGACGCTCCCCGCCTCGGTCCTGCGCATAGGCTCACGGCTGCCCGTGGTGGACCCTCAGCGCATCACCCCCGCACTTTGCGCCACGCTGTCGAGGTGGCACCCGGTCTACGTGAACGTCCAGTTCAACTGCCCTGCCGAATGCACTCCCGACGCCGGCAGCGCCCTGACACTCCTGGCCGACGCGGGCATCGCTCTGGGCAACCAGATGGTCCTGTTGAAAGGGGTCAACGACTCGACCGAGGAGATCCTCCGGGTCAACCGCTGGCTGGTCAACCACCGCTGCCGCCCGTACTACCTGTTCCTGACTGAGAGGGTTCGCGGCACCCGCCACCTGTGGGTCTCAGCCGCCCGCGGCCTCGAAATCGCGTCACAGCTCCAACGGGGGGCTTCTGGCCTGCTCCAGCCGCATGTCGTGGTCGACACCCCCGACGGCGGGGGCAAGGTCCCCCTCACTCCGGACCGCGTCCGGTTGCACGAAACCCGTGCGATCGTCACCGATCTGAAAGGACGCGAGGTCGTGGTGGAAGACTAGAACACCACGACCAGCCCGTGCGCAAGGACCGTCAGGATCGCGCCGATGAACAGTGCCGGTGCAAACGGGATCGTGCGGGATACATAGATGCTGCCGTCCGGATCGTTCTTCTCGTACCACTCCTGCAGCGCAACGACCTGGTCAGCGGACAGGCCGTCCGGGGCCAGTTCGCCAAGCCGCTCCTTCACGAACTGCTGCCGCTCCTTCAACCGGGCCAGCGTGGAATCGCCCAGGATCATCCCGGTCCTCAGGGTGGACGGCGACACCGCGACCTCGTCCGTGGCCTTCAGATAGGCGTCGTACGCGAACCGGAACAGGATGATCGAGATGGCCAGCCAGCCGATGTTGATGAACTCGTAGAGGGCCTCGCCGGTAGGGTCGAAGAAGAGCGCGTACACGGCATACCCGACGATGATGGCCGCTGCGACCAGCAACGCCACCTTCTTCTGCGCCAGCCGCATGATCGGCCGGAACATCAGGAAGAGCACCACGTAGACCACGGTCTTGTTCAGCTCGATGTACTGCTCGATTCCGACCCGGACGAAGTGGCGCAGAATGCGGACCGTGGTGAACAACGCCAGGAAGATCAGCAGGAGCTTGAGCACCAGGATCCGGTTCTCCCGGGTCTTTCTCCACAGCTTCGCCATGCCGTCCCGTACCAGCCCGCCCCGGGTGACGCCGGTCGCCCAGAGAGTCTGCCCGGCGAACTCGAGCAGCAGCACCAGGAACATCGCCACGAAGGTGTTGAAGAAGAGGGCGAACCCGGGGAACCAGGGCAGGTAGTTCTCGCTGTAGCAGGAGAGGGGAAGCGACAGCCCCAGCAACGCAAACACCTTGGCATCCCCCGCGGCCCACAGCCCGAGGAGCCAGAGCGTCACGCCCAGCACCAGCGACAGGAACCCGTTGAGCAGCAGTGCCGCAACGTACGGCATGCCTTCCGTGCCCGCCACCTGGGCCGCAGCCGGAAACTCGAGCCCCGCGGCCACCCACCCCACCCCGCCGGCCATTGCCAGCGCAGCGAATACGAGCCACACCAGCAGCAGCCGGTTCGAAATGCGTCCGTGCGTGGCCGACGCGTACCCCGCCCGCCCCACCAGGTATGGCAGCATCGGCCGCAGATCCCCCCATGCCGCCATTCCGGCAAACACCAGCACCACGGGGATCACCACCCAGTCATACGTCGGCATGCGCCGTCACTCCTTCTCGCCCTGGATCCGCTTGATCACCGGCTCGGGTGACAGGAACAGCGGATAGAGCTCCTCGGACTTGTAGTACTTGTCCATCTCGAACAGCCCGGCGCAGATCGGGTCGAACCGGCACACCTGGCACACCTCGGCCTTGCCGTGGTTCCAGGTGGTCTGCCGCACCGTGCCCCTCGGATCCAGGAAGTGCACGATGCGCTCTTCCTTCTTCACGATCTTGCGCGTCTCGGTCGAGGCCCACGCGAACTCCGCCATGTAGCACAGCGGAAGCCGCTCGACCCGGAAGGTCCGTCCCGAGGCATGCAGCGCCCGCAGCGCCTGCTGGAGCGAGATCTCGATGTCGACGAGCCTGGGAATCGTGTCGGGATACTCCGAGACCCGGTCGCTCGACGGGTCCAGGTTGTTGAACACGAAGTGCCTGAGCCGCGGCCACTTCCCGACCAGCCAGGCCACGATATGATCAAGGTGCCCGCAGTTGTACGCGTGGATCGTGATGTTGACGTCCACGTTGAGCCCGAGGTCGAAGAAGTGCCCCAGGCTCGCCTCGATGTTGGCCAGCGAATCCTCGTTGCCGGTCAGGAAGGTCTGGAGCTTCGGGTCGTGCGTGTGCACCGAGACGTGCACGTGCTCCAGCCCGGCCTCGGCCAACGCCTCCGAGAAGTGGCGGTCCGCACACTTCTGACCGTTCGTGATCATGCGCACGTGAATGCCCTTTCCCCGCGCGTGCCGGACCGCCTCGACGATGTCCGGACGA
>VGRX01000077.1 GCA_016875215.1 Deltaproteobacteria bacterium | reverse complement strand
GAGCTGCTCGACTTCCCGCTCCGCCTCGGCCTGTACCTCGCGGTGCAGCTGCGGCTCCTCGTACACTGCGGGCTCTTCGTACCGTGCGGGCTCTTCGTACCGTGCGGGCTCTTCGTACCGTGCGGGTTCCTCGGCCTGCGGTTCTTCGTACCGTGCGGGCTCTTCGTACCGTGCGGGTTCCTCGGCCTGCGGCTCCTCGTACCGTGCGGGCTCCTCGGCCTGCGGCTCCGCGGCCTGGGGCTCCTCGTACCGTGCGGGTTCCGCGGCCTGGGGCTCCGCGGCCTGCGGCTCCTCGTACCGTGTGCGATCCTCGTGCCGTGCAGGCTCTTCGGCCTGGGGCTCCGCGGCCTGGGGCTCCTCGTACCGTGCGGGCTCTTCGTACCGTGCGGGCTCTTCGTACCGTGCGGGCTCCTCGTACCGTGCGCGATCCTCGTACCCTGCGGGCTCGTCCTGCGGCAACGGGAGCTCAGAGGCGGAGGTAGACTCGCCGAGTGCTTCGCCGGCCACGGTCTGCTCCATCAGGCTGGAGACGGGCGCTACCGTGAGACCGGTCGTTCCGGCGGGGGCCAGATGCCTGGCCAGGTCCTCCACCGAGGATGCCGGGAGCCAGTTCTCGAACCCCGGCTTCCAGACGAGGGTGTCAGGGCCGAGCGTTCTGCTGTCGGCCAGGGCAAGCAGGCCGGACATGGTGAGCGGTCCCTGGCGCTCTCCGTCGACGGCGTAGTACCATTCCGCTTCCTCCTCCCGGTCCTTGATGTGAACGCCGAGCACCGTGTTGCAGGACGGGCATCGCACCTTCACCTTTCCCTTCTTGCCGGCGAGCTTCTTGTCCGGGATGGCGATCATGGCCTTGCAGTTGACGCATCGCACCTTCATGGCATCCACCTCTCCGTCTGGTCGGTCTCGGTTTCCTTCCTGCGGGTGACGCTCGCGGGTGAGACCTTGCCGAAACCACACCGCTCCAAAAATAGCGGAGCGCGTCTCTGTTGGCAACAGAAACCGGCAGTCATTCACCCACCGCTTCGCCGCGGCCCAAGGGCCGGCGTGCTACGCACGAGTCCTGCGGGGGTTCTGCCCGGACCGTCCGAGCCGGGGTCTACTGCCGTTCCTCCGGGGCGAGGGGGCGAAGGCGGAAGAAAGGCTTGGGGTCGACGGCGATACGTTCCTGGCGAAGCTCGAAGTAGAGGTAGGGGAGGTCGGGCCCCCCGATCGCCGTCCGGATGTTGCCGACGAGCTCGTCCCGGTCGACCGAATCTCCCTTTGCGACCTGGAGCTTGTGCAACGCGGAGTAGACGGTGTGGAACCCGTGCCCGTGATCGATCACCAGGGTAAGCCCGAACCCGGGGACCTCGCCCACGAACACGGCGATACCTGGAAACGGGCAGCGCACGTACGCGGTATCGGTTGCCTCCTTCTTCTTGCCGGCAGCAAACGGGACCAGGATCCAGCCGCGCACCATCTTCTCGGTTCCGTAAGGCGGATTGGGCATCTCGTCGAACCCCTTGATGAGCTTTCCCGGGCTGACCGGGAGCTGGAGCTCCTTCTGCCCCCTGAGCAAGGCGAAGCTCTCGGGGGGCTTGAGGCCGGGGCCGACCTTCCTGCCGGGGATCGGTTCGACGAAGGGCGACTCGATGGTGGTGGTCATGAAGAGGTTCTCGATGGCAGCGATCTGCTCGTTCCGGCGGGTCAGCTCGATGCGGGCCCGCTGTGCGACCGACTCGACGCTGGCGATCTCCTTGAGGAGCTCGTCACGTCGGGCGGTCAGGGTCGTGTTCTCGCGTTCAAGCTCGATGCGCTGGAGCTCGAGGGTCTTCTTCTCGTCGACCAGGGTTCTCAGCTTCTTCGAGATGCGGACGGTGATCTGCCGGATCAGCCGCTTGTAGACGTGCAGATCCTGGTAGCGCTCGGTTGCAAACAGGAGGAGGAGGTCGTCGGGTTCCTTCATGAGGACGAGGCCGCGCAGCATCTGCTCGACCTTGCGGGTGCTCTGTTCGAGGTCTGCCTGGACCCTGGCGGCGCGTTCGTGGATCCGGGCCAGCTTCTGCTCGACGGCCTCGCGGGAGCGGGCAAGGTCACGACGCTGGTGGCCGAGCACTTCGAGGTCGCGTTCGAGGATGTCGAGCACCTCGATGAGCATTCGGCCTCGGCTGGCGGCATCGGCTTTGGGAAAGGTCTGTCCGCGGGCGGGTGCGTGGGCGAGGAGGAGGGAGAGCAGGCAGAGGCCCAGGAAGACCGGGCGGGTCATCGGAAGAACCTCAGGTGGCGTGCCAGCCCGAGCGCGCTGCCGACGAGCCCGAGGGCCACGCCACCCGCCAGGAACCAGAGGGCCATGCCATGCGGAAGCAGGTCGAGGGGGACCTGGAGGAACGCCTCCCCCCGGAGCGTGGTGAGGAGGTGCCGCTGGAGCAGCCAGACCACGGCATAGGACAGCAACCCCGCGGCGATGCCCTGGAGCGTCCCTTCGATGTAGTGAGGCAGCCGGATGAAGGCGGGAGTTGCGCCGACGAGGAGCAGCACCTCGATCTCGCGGCGCCTTCCCTCGACGATGAGACGGGTCGTGGTGAGGACGAAGAATATGGCGGCCAGGACGATGACCAGGCTGATGAAGACGCCGAGGGTCCGTGCGCCGGAGAGGAGGGAGAAGGCCGCTGCGATCTTCTGCGAGCCGAACAGGACCTCGTCCACCCCCTGGACCTGGTTGAGCGACGAGAACCACTTGACCAGGGCCTCGGCGCGCACGTCATCCAGCCGGTCCACGTCCAGGATCACTTCCAGGTACGGCTGGGCGGGAACCAGCTCCGGCTCGAGGTCGGCCACGAGCTCGGCGGGAAGGAGCTTGAGATTGCGCTCCCGGTCCTCGAGCTCGGTGTGATAGCTGACCTCCTTGACCTCAGGCCATTGGGAGGAAAGCACCTTGGCGAGCTCGTCCGCGGCGGGCCGGGTAACGTCCGGTGCCATGTAGACGGTGAGCTTGAGCCCGCCTGCGAGCCTGTCGACCAGGGTATTGGCCTTGAGCAGGAAGAGCCCGAGGAATCCGACCAGGATGAGGGAGACGGTCAAGGTCAGCACACCGACGGTCGCGTAGAGCGGATGGCGGGACAGGTTGGCAACGCCCTGGCGCACGAAGTACGCGGTCTGGGTGACGACCCTCATGCGTCACCTCCGGAGATCTTCTCGCCGATCCGGCAACCCCGTTCGAGCATGATACAGCGTTGCCGGTAGCGGTCCATGAGTGCGACGTCATGGGTGGCGACGAGCACGGTGACTCCGCGGCGGTGCATCTCGGTGAGCCGGTCCATGACCTCTACGGCCAGCATGGGGTCGAGGCTGCCGGTGGGCTCGTCCGCCAACATGAGAGGGGGGTCGTTGACGATGGCGCGGGCGATCGCAACCCGCTGCTGCTCCCCCCCGGAGAGCATGGGCGGATAGTGACGGGCCAGGCGGGTCAGCCCGAACATCTCCAGGGCCTGACCGACCCGCGTCCGTACCTCCCGGCTGGTCAGGCCGAGCACCTCGAGCGTAACCGCCACGTTCTCGAACACGGTCCGGCTGTCGATGAGGCGGAAGTCCTGGAAGATGGTCCCGATGTTGCGACGCAGGAAGGGGATCGAGCTCTCCCGCAGCGAGCGCAGGTTGCGCCGGGCCAGCAGGATCTGTCCGTCCGTGGGCATCTCCATGGCAAGCAGGAGGCGGATGATGGTCGACTTGCCGGCGCCGGAGGGGCCGGTCACGAAGAGGAACTCCCCCTCCTCCATGTCGAACGAGAGCGAGTCGAGCGCAGTGATCCCGCCCGGGTACCGCTTCGTCACGTTGGAGAACACGATCATTGCGCCCAAAGGCAGACTCCCATCGGATCTTCCCCGGTGTGGATTCTAGAGGGGATCTGCAGGAAGTCAAAATCCGCCTCGAAAATGGGGGCCGCTACCAGGCGAAGCGCAACGGGGGGACGAAGAGCCCGGGGGTCTCGCCCGGGCCCAGCGGGTCGACGGGGAACGCATAGGTGTTGGAGTTGCCGTGGCCTGCACAGATCGCCCCCGGCTCCTCGGGCACGTACGAAGAGTAGCTGAACTGGTCCCGGAGGACTCCTCCCTGCACTCGATACCACTGCTTGTTGTAGAAGAACCCCATGTCGTAGCCCGACACGCAATCTGCGCAGGAGGCCCGGATGGCGGCCTTGCCCGTGCAGTTCCCCGCGGAAAACAGCACCTTGGCCGGCAGCAGCACGGACGCGTCGGCCATACGGATGGTGAAGAAGAGGCCGGTCGGGGGGTGGAAGACGGTGACCGCGTCGTACAGCTCGCTGTCCTCGAGCAGCCGGTGCGACCGGGAGACGAGCACGCCCACCAGCTTTCCGTCGTTGTCGACGACGCGCAGGGTACCGCTCCCCGCAGGCTCGGGGGGGGCCGGAGTCCCATCGGCTGCCAGGGCGTCCGGGATGGGCCCTGCCGAATCCCCCCGCCCCCGTGCCTCGTCGAGGTCGCCGGACGGTACCGACAGCGGGTTGCAGAAGGCGAGGAAGAAGAAGAAGAACCACCCCGAGAAGAGGCACAGGACCTGCCACCGTTTCATGACGTCTCCGTCGTCCAGGGGACGCCTGCGGGCCACGATCTCCGGACCTGGCCGGGCTGTCCCGGTTTCATCGGCATGCGATGCAATCAGCGGTTCCCGCGCCCCCTTTTTTGACGCACGGGCCGACGGCCTCATAATACCGGTCGGCTTGACTGAAGGCGAGGGCTTCGATGAACCAGGAAGACCGTGGGCTGACCGGAATCGAGCAGGCACCTCTGATTGCCGTGCTGGGCAGGGTCTACGCGGACCGGCGGACCGGTGCGCTCCGGATGTTCGACAAGGCTGGCTCGATCCCCTTCGTCTTCTGGTTCAAGCGGGGCTTCCCGTGCTTCTCGTACAGCCGGGACCGGGTGGCCACGATCGGCGAGCTGCTCCCGGCCCAGCGGCGCTCCCTGGTGGACGACATCGCTCAGAGGGCACTGGCCGGCAATCGGAGCGGCAGCCGCACGCTGATCGGGCAGGCGCTGCTGTCCGAGGGGGTGGTCTCGTTCGAGGAGCTGCAGCAGGCGCTCTCCGGGCAGCTCCAGCGACGCCTGCTGTGCTGTGCATCGTCCCCCGATGCTTCGTTCCAGTGGGACGAAGGGATGGACGAGTTCGGCATCGTGCCCCTGTCGAGCCCGCTGCTCAACCCGCTGGAGGTGGCTGCCCGGGCGGCGGCAGCGGCGCCATATGCACGCGTCCGGGAATGGGTGCAGGCTGCCGTGGCGCATCCCCTGCTGCGACTGGCCATGGACCGCCGGATCCCGCCGGTGGTCCACCGACTGCTGGCGGAGTCGCTGGTGGACTCGCTGGCCCGCCCTCAGCCGGTGCAACGCCTGCTCGACACGCCGTCGCAGCTGAGGACGGTGTGCGTGCTGCTGGCCTTCGGCTACCTGGAAGGGGTGGAACCGCCCCGGATCGAAATCGAGACGCCGACCGCTGCCGCGCCGCGACCGGAGCCGCCTCGGACCGAAGACGAGAGCCTTCTGGCACGGCTCTCCCGGCTGCTGAAATGCGGGGCATCGTACTACGAGCTGCTGGGGCTGGTCCCGACGGCCCCGCGAGACGAGATCAAGCATGCCTACCGGAACCTGGCCTTCGGGATTCACCCGGACCGCGTTCCCCCCCACCTGGCCGCAGTCTCACGCGACGTCTTCCCTCACCTGGTCGATGCCTACCACGCTCTGTCCCGGGAACGCCTGCGGACCGAATACGATGCCCGGCTGGTGGCCCTGGGCGGGACCGCAGGGCTTCACGACCTCTCGCATGTGGCGGCCTGGCTCTCCGCCCGCAGCCCCTACCTCGACCGGATTGGCCTGAGCACGCTGGCCGGCGAGTACCGGCGGATGCTCGTGAGCGTGCAGGGGATGGGGAGTATGGGACGAATAGGACCTATAGGACCTATAGGACCAATAGGACGAATGGAAGACATAGGTGCGGGGAGGATCTAGGGGGTGGGTTTGACTGGGGGCTGAGATGGAAGACATGGGTGTTTTGCGTCGTGCCCGCCGCCGCCCGGATCTTTGCGTTTTCCCCTGCCACCGGCTAATGTCGGGGAAGGAGGTACGGTTGCGTTTCTGCATCCCGGGGTTGCTGGCGGCGTCGGTCCTGTTGTGGGCACTGCCGTCGTGCGCGCACCCGCCGCTGGAGGAGCCTCCCCTCTATGAAGATCTGCTGTTTGCCCAGATGAAGCGGGACAAGCCGAAACAGAAGATCCCCCTTCCGTTCGACGAGTTCATCGAAGACGAGGTACCGGAGAAGGAGCGGAGCAAACCGGTGGTCCTCAGCCGCCCCGAGGTGGCGCAGTGGCAGGACTTCCTGGATGGGAACGGCTCGGAATCGGTGGGCAAGGCCAGCAAGGGGCGCCTGGCCTCGGGACGTCTCATGGCCGAGAAGGGGCGGGGCTACTTCCGCAAGAACGACAAGGCTGCGTACGGCACGGACGAGAGCGTGGCCATCGTGCTGTGGGCCTGTGCGCGCATCGTGGACATGTACCCCGGCACGGTACCGGCCGTGATCGGCGACCTCAGTGCGGAGAAGGGGGGGCGGCTCCGCCCGCATTCGTCCCACCAGAGCGGCCGCGATGTCGACATCGGCTACTTCTTCCGCGACAACCGGGAGGTCACCCACTTCGAGGACGCCACCCCCGACAACCTGGACGTGGAGAAGACGTGGACCCTCATCGATCTCCTGCTGTCCACGCACCAGGTCGAGTACCTGTTCATCGACCGCAGCCTGCACGAGGTGCTCCACCGGGAGGCAACGACCCGGGGGTGGGACGAGGAGGAGATCGGCAAGCTGTTCGAGGCGCCTCTGGGCAAGGGGAAGCGAACCGGAGTCATCCGCCACCAGAAGGGGCACCGTCACCATCTCCACGTCCGCTTCGTCTGCCCGAGAGGCGACGAGCGCTGCGAATGACAGGGGCCCGGCGCGGGCCGCTCAGAATACCACACCTCCGCCCAGCTCCAGCGCCAGCGGGAAGTTGATGTCGAACGACCGGTCGAACGGCGCGAAGTAGGTTGAGACGGAGGCCCCCAGGTCGAGGAAGAGCTGGTCTGCGAAGAAGAACTGGCTGCCCAGGAACACGTTGACTCCGACCACGAAATCCACGGGGAAGTGCATGATCGAGGAGGGGGGACACGTCTGGTTGCGCCCGGGAGAGCCGGACAGGTAGAACTTGCAGTCCGGATCCCGGCTCACGTCGAACGACCCCATGTAGTGGAACTCCGCACCCGGCACGACATAGAGCCGCCACCATTCGCCCGAGATGGAGAAGGCCGGCCCCAGGATGAGGCGCGCCGAGGTGAAGCCGCTGAGCAGGTCGTCGAAGCGATCCTTGAGGGAGGAGAACACCTGGAGCTTGCCCACAAGGGCAAACGACTTCATGAAGAAATGGCCGGCTTCGAACGAGAAGCCCATGGCCAGCAGGGGGGAGCGGACCGGCTGCACGAGGTAGAGCAGGTTCTCGTACTTGGCAGCCAGGAGGAAGCGATGCTTCTCCTCCACCTTGCGGGGGACGTTCTCATACGGCGTGCACGCGGAAAAGCGGCTCACCGCACGGCTGACGCGCTCGCGGGTGGTTTCTTCTTCTTCTCTCGGAAAGACCTCGCGGAGCACGGTTGAGCGGGATCGGCTGTCGTAGGCCACGAGGATGAGCTCGACCCCGTCCTCCCCCGAGACGAGCAGCGGGAAGAAGAGCACGTCGATCTTGAGGTCCGACAGGAATCGGACGGTGCGATCGACCGAGCCGAGCGGCACCTCCCGCTCGAGGCTCTGCTGGAGATCCTCGCAGGCCACGGTCAGGGCCTGTTCGACCGGTTGAGGGTAGTAGCCGGCCGGAAACCGGCTGGCCGGGGCCAGGAGCAGCGAGCGCTTGAAGGCCAGGTGAGCCTGTGCCACCCGCCCTTCCTCCACCAGGGTCACCCCCAACAGGAGCTGGATCTCGGCCAGCGCCTCCGGCTCGACGACATCATAGTAGATCGTGTCGAGCAGCTCGACGGAGCGCAGTAGCTGGGGTTCTGCGTCGGCCTGCCGCAGGTCGCGGTAGAACTCCTTGCCGAGCATGTAGCGCTCCCGCCCGAGCACGACCTTCTCGCGGTAGTCGTTGCGCCCGGTGATGCGGCTCCAGAGCTGACTGGGCGGGACGACGACCAGGGCCTCCTGCCGGGACAGCTCCTCTTCGAGCCACCGGTGGACGTTGCGGGCGAACGGCGCCGATTCGTGCCCGGACGCAAACAGGTGCGAGCAGGGGTGGTCGAAGCGCTTGAGGGGGAAGATGGCGACGAGCTTCTTCCGGCGCTGGGGCATCTCGTCGGCAAGCGAGGGAAGCGCCACGAACAGGAGCGGGAGGGCCATTGCCGCCAGCAGGAGGGCAGCAAGGCTGAGCGAAACCGTCTTGCCAGGTGAGATGGCGCATGCCGAGGCGGATGGCTCGCGCGACCGGAGCGACCGACCTAGGAGATACGTCGACCGAGGGGGCGAGGACGAAACCGGCAGGTGCCGACGCAACCGCGAAGTGATTCCGGCCAGCCTCGCAGGCAGCAACCGGAAGGTCTTTCCCTCGATCGGTCGCATGGCTACGGGCACCCCATGTCGAGGCCTTCCTCGTGGACGTTGTCGTTGTCGCCGGCCCTGACCAGGAGCACGGGGATCGGCGGGTCCGGCCCGGTGAGCAGCCCCTCGAGCGCCTCGTCCCCCTCGTAGTCTCCGAGCAGCAGATCGCCGGCAAGGAGCTCCTGTGAGCCCTCGAAGACGGAAAACAGCAGGTGGCCGTCCTTGACCTCCGCCTTCTCCAGGTAGTGGCATGCCTCGACATCGTGGAAGTGGTCATCGCTGTACATCAGGAGCACGCCGGAGACATCTTTTCCATACTGGCCGACGGCCAGCCGGAACCGGACCGGCACGTCGTTCGTGACCGTGCCGCCGGAGACCGGTGCTACGGCAAGCGGGGTCTGCCAGAGCCCGGAGACATCCTCGACATCCGAGCATCCGGAAAGCCCCAGGAGGAGCACGGAGAACGCGACCAGACAAGCGACAAGGGGTGTTCCCGGGCGATTGCCGGACACGGACGGCTCGGCGAGCGACGGCCCGGCGGACAAGGAAGCCGCCGAGACGGCGGCGCAGGCGTACCTGGAGCGTACGTCGAGCACGACGGGCAGCGACTGGCGCAGTCCCCCGGGATGTTCGCGAAGCCGGACGACCGTGTCTACGCGCACGTGACCTTCCCTCCCTCCGGGTCGGACTCGGAGAAGACGTCGGCGCTGAACCGCTCGATGGTTGCCCCTTTCTTCCATGCGTCCATGGGGAGCCCTGCCTTCTCGCACGTGTGTTCGAGGAACTGCTCGCGATCCCAGCCCCACTCGACCGCGACCTGGGGCAGCAGCACGCCGGAGGAATACCCCCGCGTGATGTACAGGCCGTGCACTCCGACCTGGATCTCCCCGATTTCGGCGACCTCGACGAGCGGCGTGAGCGCGGAGATCTCGATCTCCAGGTCGGGCAGTTCGCCCGCGGTCACGGGCCGGAAGCGGGGGTCGTTGAACGCTGCGGAGAGCGCCATCTCCCGCACCACCTGGTACAGCGGCTCCCGGGCGCGGAAGGTGCCGATGCAGCCGCGCAGGCGGCCCCGGGCATGCAGGGTCACGAACGCTCCACGGGGCTGGTGCAGGCATGGAAAGCGCTCCGGGTCCGGGGCTGGATGCCGTGGCTGTCCGGCAAGCCGTTCCTCGAGCGTGGTCCGGGCCAGCGCCAGGAGCTCCTTGCGTTCCGAAAGCGTCAGGGGCTGCGTTTCCATTCCGTCTCCCTGCTCCCCTACATTGCTTCGCACTATACATCAGGATGCCGCAGGTCCGCAATGTCGAGTTGGGCCCTGGGTTCTGTCCATAAGGGACTGCCTGGGCCATGCGCTCGTTGACACGGATGTTGGTATCGGCGACGGCGACGGCGACGTCAACGGCGACGAACACGACCACCAGCCGACCTAGGGATAGTACCCAAGGGGGCCCCTAAGCGAGCCAGTCCGCGATGATGTCGGCATGGTCGAAGGCCATGTCGGGGGGGAGGTGGCGGGGATCGACGGGCATGACATCGGCCGCGTCGTCGCCGGCCACGGGGGTGCCCGATGCCCGGGCCAGAAAGACGGTGGTGATCGTATGGATCCGAGGGTCGCGACGAGGGTCCGAGTAGGTATGAAACTGGCGGACGAGCTGCACGTCCAGGCCGGTCTCCTCCCGGGCTTCCCGGATCGCGGCGGCCTCGAGGGTCTCGCCGTAGTCGACGAAGCCTCCGGGAAGCGCCCAGCCGGGAGGCGGGTTGCGGCGCCTCACGAGCAGGATGCGCGAGTCGGGCATCTCGATGATCAGGTCCACGGTGGGGACCGGGTTGCGGCGCAGTTTCTCCGGGTTGATGTCCATGGTCACCCCCTACCGAAGCCAGTGGCTGCCGGAACTGCCGGGATGCCGCTCAGGGCCTGCGCAGGGCAGCCTCGCCCCGGACAGGGCCATGTCTCAATCCACCAGGGAGAACAGGCGGCTCTTGTCCTCGGCCCACCAGATCAGGACGGCCCGCCCCTTGAGCAGTCCGATAGGCACGGTCTGGGTTTCCGGGTTGGGCCGGAACTGCGGAGTGAACTGGTCGGCCACGTCTCGTGTCCAGAAGCGGCCGTCTGCGGAGTTGTCGCGGTTGTCGCCCATGACGAACACCCGGTCCTGCGGGACCACGAACTCGACGGGGTCGACCCCGGAAAGGGTACGCGGCCACTCCCCGAACTGGTAGTCCCCTTCCGGGCAGTGCTGGGTGATGAACTCGTGCTGGCTCATCTTCTCCTTCTGTTGGACGCAGGAGGAGCAGGGGCGGCTTTCCGAGTTGCCGCCGCAGTCGTGCAGGCCGGGGTGGCGTACCGTGGCAATGGGCTCACCATTGACGTAGAGGCGGTTGCCCTGGAGCCTGACGCGGTCGCCGGGCAGGCCCACTACCCGCTTGATGAAGTCCTTTCCGTAGTCGTGATGCCCCTTGACCGGGAACGGGAACACGACGATGTCCCCGCGCTCGGGCTGGCCCCAGCGCACCAGGTAGTCGGATGCAAACGGCAGCTTGATGCCGTACGTGGACTTGGAGACGAAGATATGGTCGCCGATCTGGAGCGTGGGGATCATGCTGCCGGTGGGAATCTGGAACGGCTCGAAAAGGAAGCTGCGGATGAGGAGGGCAACACCCACCGCCCATGCAATGGACTCAGCATACTGCCGGAATGTGCTCTTGGGCTTCCTCGCCCGGTTCTTGTAGCGCTGCCACCACTCGCTCAGCATCCCACCGTCCCTGTTCCCTGTCCGTCTGCGGGCAGGATGTGTCGCACAATAACCCCGAGCCGGCGGGATTGCAAAGGGTTTGGCTATGGGATTCTCAGCCGGCCGCTGCGGATCTCCTGCCCGATGAACCCCCGGCTCATGCCCGGAGCATGGTCGACCAGGAGGGGGATCACCTCGCGCACGACCCGGACTCGGGGGGCATCCTCGTACCGTTTGAAGAAGAGGTCGATGCCCGGCAATGGCACCAGCTCGAAGCCGGGGGGAAGCTGAGTGGGGGAAACCCGCCTCTGGCCGACGTACACCTCGTGCGTCTCGAAGAAGCGGGCGTAGGCCGAGACGCCGCAGATCGGCTCCAGGTCCTCTTCGACCGGCAGCACGGCCCAGACCGTCCCGGTGTAGCGCTCGCCGCGGGCGAGGAAGCCATCCGGCGTCATCACCCGGAACCCTTGCAGGGTGCGACGCCACGAGTAGTTCACGTGATCCGTGACGTGCAGCAGGATCCGCTGTCCGAGCGCCAGTCGCTCGATGGGCACGGGAGTGAGCGACGGGTTGCGCCGGAAGACCGGTCCGAGATACCAGGTCATCTCGTAGTACTGGGGCGAGTAGACGAATGCCAGCAGGTCGGAGCGGGTCACCCCCCGCTTCGTGATCTCGCGGGCCGCTTCCTTGAAGCCGTGGCCGAGAAAGAGCCGCGTATCCCGCTGGTACCAGCGCACCAGCTCCGAGCCGTTCCCGGCCAGGGCCATGGAGAGGGCCGCGCCGACGACGAGGACCGGCTGGAGGGTCGATGGTCCCCCCCTCCCCTTCGGAAGCGTGCGAAGCACGAGCCGCAGGGTTCCGACGAGCCCGACGGACACGGCAATGCAGAACGCAGGAACCAGGAAGAGCATGTGGGACGCGTCCAGCCGGACCAGCTTGCCTGCCAGCTTGCCCGCCCACAGGACCCCCGAGGGGAAGAGCAGCCAGACCGACAGCAGCACGGCCTCGACCCGGCTGCGCCACCAGAGCATCAGGATCCCGAGCAGTGCCAGCAGCCCGGGCGGGACGACCCACCATCCGGTCCACCCGCTCAGGTAGGTGAGCAGGTAGCGCAGGAACTGGACGTTGTCGGCCAGTGTGAGCGGATCCGGACATCCCTCCCCGACATCGAAGTCCTTGGTGAAGAAGAAGAACGACGAGGCCCAGAGCTGGACCGAGCCGAGCGCCGAGCCGGGGATCGCGGCCAGCAGCAGGCGCCGGACGGCCCCCGACGCTGCACTGGCGGCCGCCCGATTCCCTCGGGCCTCGAGCACCAGCCCCACGACCAGGAACGCCAGGTGGATCATCCCGAACAGGATGAACCCGAAGAAATGCGAGCCGGCAAGCAGCAGGCAGCCGGGCAGGTAACCCCAAGTCCAGCGGGGCTTCGAATCGAGCACGATCCTGACCAGACCGACAAAGACCAGCACCGCGCCCAGGGTCATGTAGGAGAGGGAGCGCGCATCCTGCGAGTGGTTCACGTGGAAGAACGACAGCGCAAGCATCACCGAGGCCGCGGCGCCAGCCGCCCGGGAGTGCAGCCGGGTCCCGAGCACGTAGACCAGCGGAACGGCAGCGGTCCCGCACGCGGCAGCAAGCACCCGCCCCCACAGCTCGAGGTCGGATTCCACCCCCAGCCGCCACAGGAAGTTGTGCCAGTACCAGCCGATGACGTCGGTACCGGATGCCTGGATGTCCGTGAAAGCCCAGTCGGAGCGGGAGTTCAGCGCCTCCTGCACCTCCCCTGAGCAGAAGGACTTGGCGCCGAGGCGGTAGAACCGCAGGAACGCCCCGACCAGGGTCGCGGCCACCGCCACCCACGGGGCGAACCGATCGGGTTCCTTCCTGCCCACGGGTTCCAAGCCTCCCCCCACGCAGCGCTAGAACAGCGAGTACAGTCTACCGGAGACCGCGAGATCGATGAGCTCGGCCAGGTTCGCAACGCCCTGCTTCTGCTTCTCGGGGTCGTTCGTCGCAGTCGTCTCGGGAGTCGTCACCGTGCCTCCTCGGACCCGAATCACGGGACCCACGGCCAAAGAGTGTCACCCGGGAGAGAGGGAGTCAAGTGCCTCCTGGCCTCCTCGCAGATCTGCTCCGTCGTCATGGAGTCGCACGGAAGCATGGGGTATGTGACATCAGGTCGCACTCTGAGGCCCGACATGCATGGCGACCTTATGGCATCAGAGAAAGCGACCTTTTGGCATCAGAAAAACTTCTTGCGCACGTGTGCGCGGACGGCGTATCATGGTGTCCGGTGGCGATAGGGGGTGCGCGAAGCCCTTGGCGGTTGAGTGGGCTTGGACCCGAGGGGGGCTTCTACGCAGACAGGGGGTCTACTATGCGGAGGAAACTCATGAAGAGAACCTGGCAGAGCCTGGCGGTGGCGATCGTCCTTGCAACGTGGTGTGCCGGGCCGGGATGCGGGCCGGGACCGCACGAAAAGGACCTGGGGGAAGAGGATGTCCAGGACGCTTTCCCTCCGGAGCAGTGGAACGACACGGTCTACTCCGACCCGGTCCTGCCGGACGTCGCTGACGTACGACCGGACATCAAGCCGGTCAAGGACGTGAAGGATGCGGAGCCCGAGGATCTGGTGCAGGAAGACCAGCTTCCGGCGGACTGGGAGCCGCTGGATGTCGTCGAACCGGAGCTGACGGATGCGATGACGCCGGATGCGCTCGAGACGCTGGACGGCCAGGGGGGCGAGTGGGGGTGGGACTCCATGATGGACTGTGACGAAGTGCCCTACCTGAGCGACGGCCCCGGCAAACCGGAGGTGACGGATGCCGGCTCCATCGACTGGGAATTCCAGATGGACTGCGCCGAGGTTCCCTACCTGACCGATGGGGGCTGGGGGGACGGTGGCGGCGGGGGGGACGGCGGCGGAGGCGTTTCACCGCCGTGCAAGTGGGGCGGTGAGTGTGCGTGCGAAACCGATGCGGACTGTGTTCCCGGCTGGCTGTGCACGCTCCTGCCCTCTCCTCCGTGGGTTGCCGGGGCGTGGGTGTGCGTGTACGCGGTCGAGACGATGTGCATGCCGTGCAACGACGATGCCGACTGCGTGAACTCGTTCGGCGTTCCGGTGGGCCAGTGCCGTGACCTGGGGGGCCCGGGGAAGAGCTGCGTGGTACCGTGCGACGAGGAAGAGGACTGCCCGATGACTTCGAGCTGCCAGCCCGACCCGATGGAGAGCTACCCGTCGGTGTGCCTCCCGTCCGGGGAGTGCTGGTGCTCACCGCTGGCCGAGGAGGTCGGGGCATGGAGCACCTGTGCGGAGAGCCTGGTGCCGGGGCAGTGCGACTCGATCGTCGAGTGTACCTCGGCCGGCCTGTCCGACTGTGCGGTACCCGAGGCCGAGGACGAGGCGTGCGACGGCAAGGACAACGATTGCGACGGCCTGGTCGACGAGGCGGGGGCCGTGGGGTGCCAGCCGTGGAAGCTGGATGGTGACGGCGACAAGTTCGGCGGGGACGTGGAGGCCTGCCTGTGCGGGAAGACGCCGGGGTATACCAAGAAGGGGGGCGATTGCGACGATACGAACCCCGCGGTGAACCCCAAGAGCAAGGAAGTGTGCAACGGCCTCGACGATGATTGCGACCAGACCGCGGACGACGGCTTCCCGGATTTCGACGGTGACAAGGTCGCAGACTGCGTGG
This sequence comes from Deltaproteobacteria bacterium, assembly GCA_016875215.1. Classification (GTDB taxonomy): domain Bacteria; phylum Myxococcota_A; class UBA9042; order CAIXZC01; family CAIXZC01; genus CAITUV01. The sequence goes on along the minus strand of VGRX01000077.1, from coordinate 1,158 downwards.
ATGAGGACATCGACGGGGACGGCGTGCCCAACGACGAGGATCTCTGCCCGCTGGATCCGCAGTGGGGGCTTACGGCTCCGGATTCCGATGGAGACACCATCCCGGACTGCGTGGATGACGACGACGACGGCGACGGAGTCCCGGACGACCTCGACTGTGCGCCCGAAGACGGTTCCATCTTCCCCGGTGCCAAGGAGAAGTGCAACGGCCTGGACGACGACTGTGACGGCGACATCGACCCGCAGGATTCCGAGGGGTGCTTCCCGCACTACCCGGACGGTGACGGGGACGGCTATGGCGCGGGCATGGACTGGAAGTGCCTTTGCATGCCGCACTGGCCGTACGAGGCAACCGGAACCGGCGACTGCAACGACACGGACCCGTCGGTCAGCCCCGGGGCGGTCGAAAGCTGCAATGCCAAGGACGACGACTGCGACGGCAAGGTCGACGAGGAAGGCGCCAATGGGTGCATCGACTGGTTCGTGGACAACGACGGCGATGGCGTGGGCGGCGCGCTCTCCAAGTGCCTGTGCGGCCCGAAGTATCCGTACAAGGCCCCGTACGGCGGCGACTGCGATGACACGGACCCCGGCGTCAACATGTGGACTGCGGAGGAATGCGACGGCATCGACAACGACTGCGACAACGAGGTGGACGAGGCGGGGGCCGAGGGGTGCTCGGTCTACCACCAGGACCTGGACGGCGACGGGTTCGGGACGAGCTTCCCGATCGACTGCCTCTGCAACCCTGCGGCCCCGATGTCTGCGCTGCAGGCAGGGGACTGCGACGACACGAACAAGAGCATCTACCCCGGGGCGCCGGAGGTATGCAACGGCAAGGATGACAACTGCAACTGGATCAAGGACGACCCGGGGGCAGGGCAGTGCATCCCGTATTACTTCGACGGGGATTCCGACGGTTACGGAGTCAAGGCCGTGTCGAAGTGCCTCTGCGAGAAGTCGGGCTCGTACAAGGCAACGAAGGCCGGGGACTGCAACGACGAGAACGCAGCGATCCACCCCGGAGGAAAGGAGGTCTGCGACGGCAAGGACAACGACTGCGACGGCCTGACCGACATGTTCCCGGACAAGCCGTGTGTCGTTCCGGGGCCGTTCGGTGAATGCTGGGGCATCCTGAAGTGCGGAAACCAGGGCTTCA